>CAZKOS010000105.1:0-10973 GCA_964554445.1 uncultured Spirochaetaceae bacterium
CCTCCTTGGCGTTCTGGAGGTTCTGCCGCACCATGGACGCGAGCTCTTCCATGGAACTCGTGGTCTCCTCGATGCTGGACGCCTGCTCAGTCGCGCCATTGGCGATCTCCTGCGACGAGCTCGAGAGCTGGTTGGCGGCGGAGCCGATCTGCCCGGAAGAGGTCTTGAGCGTGTCCGAGACCTTCATGAGGGGCCGGGAAATGCCCAAAGCGACGATGACGCCGATCGTGATGGCGAGAATGATGGCAATCACGGAAATGACGATGGTCATGATGTAGGTATTCGTCGTCTGCGTGTTCACGTCTTTGCCGATGGCTTCGGCATTGTGCTGTTCAGTAGTGGTTTCCGTGCCCATGTCCTTGGCGTCGTTTATCACCTCCCGATTGAACGAATCGACGGCGGTCGCAAAATCGTCGGCCAGTTTCTGCACGCCCGCCTCATACGTCAGCGCCTCGGCAAGCTTATTCTGCCGGACGAGGGCGATGATGCCGTCGATGCCCTTCTCCCATTTATCATGTGTATCCATGATGACGGCCAAGCGGGTCGACATGTCTTTCCAATCTTTCAACAGCGTCCCATCCTTCTCGGTGGCTATCGCGTTGTCTATGACTTTTTTCGCTTTTTCGAAGCCTGCGTCGACCTCTTGCGAATTGGTCTTGATCTCCTGGTAGTTCTCATCGAAAATTTTTCTCAGTTCCGCATTCCCGATCAGGGATGAGATGGTGGTGCCGCGGAGCATTTTTTCATAATGGAGGCTCTGCTCCATCTGGTGTTTCTGCACCTCCGTCATAAAGTCGGTGAGGTTGATGTTGTTGTTGATGATCCTGTCGACGTGCTCCCCGACGGTGTTGATCGAAGTCTCGACCTTGTTGAAACTGTTAACGATACCGGCGATATTGACCAGGGCCACTATCACGATCGTGAGCGTCACGGCCAGAATGATCGCGTACCCGCCGATGATTTTAAAAGTCGTACTCATTCCTCTTTTCTGCATGGCTTTCTCCTTCCTTCGGTTATTCGCCCCGCGCCGCCGGGTCGGCCGGAAGCGCGGTCGGTTGTGCGTTTGTACCGGTCATTCCGCGGTCTCGGCCCCGTCCGGTTTGACCTCTTGTTTTTTTTCCGTCCTGACCTTCGACCTCTCCAGATCGCGGATCATCACGAACTCCTCCTCGGTGAGCACCTTGGTGATGTCGAGGATGATCTTGATCGTCTCCCCCGCCTCGGCGATGCCCTTGATATACTCGCTCTTGATCTTGGCGTTGATGTAGGGCACTTCCGAGATCTTCTCCTCCGGGATGTTGATCACCTCCTGGATCGAGTCGACGACCACCCCCATCAGCGTGATCTCGCCGTCGTACATGATCTCCACCACCACGATACAGGTGCGGTCGGTGTAGGCCCTGGCCTCCAGGTCGAACTTGATCCTCAAGTCGACGATGGGGATGATCTTGCCCCGCAGGTTGATCACCCCCTTGATGAAGGGAGGCGTCTGCGGGATGGCCGTTACTTCCGTCATCCCCATGATCTCCTTGATCTTGAGGATCTCGATCCCGTACTCCTCGTCGTTCAGAACGAAGCTCAGGTACCGGGATCCCGTCATGGTTTTTCTTTTCGTGATCTCCATTTTGCCTCCTTCCATCCTCAGGGAAATGGATCAACACGGCTCTTGATATCGCGGCGCCACGCGCCGCGCTTGAAGACATACGCCAAAGCTCGACTTTTTCACAACGCGGCTAGAGCATCTTTTTTATAACCGCCAGCAGTTTTTCCGGCTCGCAGGGCTTCACCACCCAGCCGTTGGCGCCGGCGGCCTTGCCCTCCTGACGCTTCTCCTCGCGCGCCTCGGTGGTGAGCATGACCACGGGAGTCTGATGGTACTGCGGGAGCTTGCGGATCTCGCGCACGGCCGAGATTCCGTCCATCACCGGCATGTTGACGTCCAGGAGGAAGAAATTGACCGCATCCGATCTGGCCCTCTCTATGGCGTCCTTCCCGTTCACCGCTTCAATGACCTCGTATTCGCCGAACAAGGCGGTCTTCAGAATGTTGCGGATCGCGGTCGAATCGTCGACCAAAAGTATCTTCTTCATGTTACCTCTCCTTGCGCCCTCGACCGATGCGCGGTCGTTGCGGCCGGCGCCGGCGGGCCGTTAAAAGATCTCTATTTCGTCCGTCGCCTTGGCGAGCTCCATTTCGCTCCCGAAATCGTAGCGTTCCACGATTTTCTGGAGCACCTGGAGCTCGAAGCGGCTGATGGTCTTTTTTTCGAAATCACGGATGAGTTTGACCAGGTTGGCGTGCCGCGACTCGTCGCTTAAGCCCTCGATGAGCGCGGTCATCTGGCCGCGCTGTTCGTTCAGGAAATCGGAGATGATCTTGTTCAGGTTTTCCATCTCCTGCACCGAGACCTCGTGCAGCTGGAAAAGCGGATTGAAGCGCTTGATGTGCACGTCGATGTCCGCGATCAGGCGGTTGACCGAGCTGAAAATACTCTGAAAATGCTCCGCGTAGGAGGTGAGAATGTTGTAGAGCGCTCCGAAATCGTCCTGCTGGCTGCGGATACCGCGGGCGAGCTGCTCCCCCTCGGCTGAAAATTGCCTGACCGTCGCCGCCACCTCGCTTTGGGCCGCCTGCATGCTCCGCACCATGCTCTCGATGATGGAGTTGGTCTGGTCGGAAAGCCCCTTGATCTCGTCGGCGATGACCTTGAACCCCTTGCCGGATTCTCCGGCGCGCGCCGCCTCGATGGAGGCATTAATGGAAAGCACGTTGACGTTTTCCGCGATCGACTGGACCCGGGTCGACTGACTGCCGATGTCCCGGACCAGGCCCTCGACCGCGTTCAAACGCCGCTCGAGCGCGGTGTAGTTGGATTCGATGGCCTTGAACAGGGTGCCGAACTGCGCGTTCTGCTTGTTGTAGTAGGCGATGAGATTCGTGAAATTCCGCGAGCTCTTTTCGTCCGTCAGGTCCTTCTCCCAGGCGTTCACATTGCTCACGAAGCGGTTGGCGTTCTCTTTGATGGCCAAGATTTCCTCGGAGAGGGGCCGGGAGCTCTTGCTCAAGTCGACGATGATCGAGGCGACGAACTCGTGGATCAACTCGGAGTAGAAATCGTAGGAGACGACCACGTCGTTCAGGACCTCGTTGCAGCGGATCTTCTTGTTGTATTCGTCGAGGCGGACGGCCGCGTCGTCGGGAAGGCAGCCCGTGGCCTTGGAGAGCATCTGCACGGCGTTGTCGCCGTGGGCGACGATCTCGTCCACGGCCTCGAGGCCGTCAAGCCGGCCGGCGAGAAGCTGTTCGGCGGCCGACCGGCTCTTCACCGTCAGGTCTTCCTCGAGCGCCGTGCGGGACAACAACGCGGCCACGAGACTCTCGGCGTCCTGCCGCTCGTCCGCCCCGCCGTTTCCGTTTCCGCCGCCGCTCCCGAACACCGTATGCAGCAGCAAAAAACTGCCGTCGAAATACTTGAAAAAGTCCTCCAGGAGGCGGCCGGTCGTCAACGTCAGATCGGCCATCTTCCGGCGCAGCTCGCCGCACCCGATATTGGACTTCGCCAGGTGCGCGCCGAAGGCGAAGAACGAGCCCGCGCTCGACGCCGCCGTCGTCGCGAGGGATACGATAAAGAAGACGGTCAGGCCCGCGAGGTAGAAAACGATCGTCGCGGCCAGGCCGGCCGCGATCAGAACGAGCCAGGCCCAGCAGGCCCCCGCCCGCGTCCGCACCCGGACGTTCCCGCGTCGCCCCGCCGCGAGGTTCGGGTGTTCCGCGCTCACCGGCGCGAGAGGCCGTACCGGCGAAGACGATTGTTCCCGTGTCGCCGGAGCCGCGTTTCCCTTCATACCGGCACCGCCTTTCCGTTCCTGGCTTGAGCGTTCACGTCGCGCGTGAGCTGGTCAATGTCGAGCACGAACCCGATCGTGCCCCCCTGGAGGATGGTCCCGGAGGAGATGCCGCGCAGGTCCTTGAACTTGGATCCGAGGGCCTTGATGAACACCTCCCGTTTGGTGATGATCTCATCCAGGAGCAAAGCGGTTTTTTTCTGTTCGTTGTTTTCCACGATCACACTGACCAATCGCTTTTCCCGGCCGTCGCCTTCACCATTGCCGTCGCGCTCGAAGAATTCGTTCAGCCGGACGATGGGGATGATCTCCTCCCGCAGGTCGATCACCTCCACGGCGTTTTTCACCGTATGGATGCTCTCTTTTTCCAGGCGGAGCGATTCGATCACGTTCGCCACGGGGATGACGAAATGCGTCCCCCCGCTCTTCACGATCATGCCGTCGATGATGGCCGTGGAGAGCGGGAAAATCATTTCGATCCGGGTGAAGGCCCCCGGCCGGGTCTTGATGTCCACCCGGCCGCGCGCGGCCGCGGTGACCGATTTCACGATGTCCATGCCGACGCCCCGGCCGGACACGAAGTCGACGTTGTCGGCGGTGGAAAACCCCTGGTGGAAGATGAAATTGAATACGTCCGCGTCCGAAAGCCGGGCGGCCTCCTCCGGCGCGACCAGTCCCTTGTCGACGGCCTTGGCCAGGATCTTCTCCCGGTCGAGTCCCCGCCCGTCGTCCTCGACGGACACGACGATGGTGTTGCCCCGCCGCTCGCCGCCGATGACGATCCGCCCCTCGGACGGCTTGCCGAGGTTTTCGCGCTCCGCCTCGCTCTCGATTCCGTGGGCCACCGAGTTGCGCACCAGGTGCATGAGCGGCTCCTCGAGCTTCTCCACCAGGTCGCGGTCGATCTCCATGTCCTCGCCCTTCATGTCCGCCGCCACCCGCTTGGAAAGCTTCTTGGCGGCGTCGCGCGCGATGCGCTTCATGTTGATGAAGAGGTTCTTGACCTTTTCGGTGCGCAGCTGCATCGAAGCGTATTGAATTTCGCGGGTGATTTTCCGCAGTTGGCCCAGATTCGGGGTGCGCTCGTCGAGCTGGGCCTCGGTGATGATGAGCTCGCCCACCATGTCCACCAGGAAGTTGATCTGGGAGGCCTTGACCTTGACGATCGAGTCCTGGACGGCCTGCAGCCGGCCTCCGGCCGCCGGGGCGGCCGATTGATTCTGCAGGCTTTCCTCCAGCTCCTCGCGCGTGATGAAGTTTTCGTCCACCGCGATCTCGCCGAATTTTTTGGTGAAGGAGAGCTCCTTCTGCCGCTGGAGGATGGCCTGTACCTCGGTCTCGTTCAGTTTTCCCGACTCGAGGAGAATCTCGCCGATGTTGGTCTTGGCGCGCTGCACCTCCTCGTTGATGCCGCGGACGTAGCCCGAGATGTCGATCTGGCCGAAGATGACGATGTCGCCGTTCTTGAGCGCGGCCAGCATGCTCTTCGCGTAATCCACGCCGGAGAGGAGCAGGTCGACCAGGTCGGGGGTGACCTTGAGCTTGCCGTCCCGCATGAGGTCGAGGAGATTCTCGAGGTTGTGGGCGAGCTCGCCCAGGGAGGCGATGCGCAGGAAACCGCACTCTCCCTTGATGGTATGGAACACGCGGAAGAGCTCATTGACGTGCGTTCTGCTCCCCGGGTCTTTTTCAAGCTCGAGGATGTAATCCTGGGCGCGGATGATCTTCTCCTCCGCTTCGCTCAGGAACACCTTGAATGGCTCGCTCGAGATGCGGAGCTCGAGCTCGCCGTCCGGCGCGCGGCCGACCTTTCCGCCGCTCTCCGCCCGCGCGGCCGCGGCCGTTTTTCCGGTCTCGGCCGTGAAGAGCGCGAAATCGGGATCGAAGTCGGACGCGATCGCGGTCGGGGACAGTCCGGCGAGCTCCGCGTCCTCCCGCTCCGCCTTGGCGGCGATGCGCGAGAGCAGATCGATGCCGCGGGAGAGCGGGCCGTCGATCCGCCGGTACGGATCTCCCTCGAGCAGGAGCCGCAGGAGCCGGTCGAGACCGGCGAACACGTCCTTCACCGCGGGGCAATCCGGGAATTCGGGCCGCAACGCGCCGATCCTGTCCATCAGCTCCGAGACGAACATGAGATCGCCGTCCTCGTATTTCAGGACGTCCATGGAGATGCGGCGGAGGATGTTTCCGATCTCATTCGCTTTCATCTGCCGTCGCTCCCGCCGTTGTATTGCGAAAACTTCGCCTGACGCATCCGGGCTCCTTCAAATCCGTTCATCTGTCTTGTGTCTACGCTGATGAACAACGGATCACATTCCTAAAACCTAAATAATGTCTAAAAGCTTAGGCTTCGGCGGTTCGAATACAATTCGTATCGTCTGATATTCGTGTAGGCGGGACGACATCATTTTTGTAGGAATTGTCCGACAAGCTCGTACGGATTAAGACTTAAAATAAAGGATTTTTGAGTGCCCCCAAGATTGCGACGGCGGCCGGATTGGAGATCCCGGTCCGATCAACCCGACTGATTCGGGTATTTTCCGGCGCTGACCACATGTTATCCGACTTCATCGCAATCTTGGGGGCAGTCAAAAAGGATTTGAAAAGCGTATGGTGAAACCAATCGTATTTATTTCCAACCCTTGCTTTTCGATGCAATCGAAAAGCTGCTAGATGAGCTTCTTGTCGATCGCGTAGCGGGCGAGCTCGACGTTCGTTTTACAATGGAGTTTTTTACAGATGCGGGCCTTGTAGGTGCTCACGGTCTTGACGCTCACGTTGAGGGCGGCGGCGATCCCGCCCACGGCCTCGCCTTGCGCGATCCGACAGAGGATGTCGTATTCGCGGTTGCTCAGACTTTCGTGGGGCTCCTTCTTCGCGTCCCGCGCCAGGTATTCCGCCAGGTTCTGGGCGATGCGCGCGGAGATGTAGCGGTCGCCCCTGAGCACCGTCCGGATCGCGCCGATGAGCTCCTCGGGCGATCCCGACTTCACCACGTAGCCGCGGCAGCCGGACTTCAGGGCGCGCAGGGCGTACTGTTCCTCCTCGTGCATGCTCACCACCAGCACCGGCAGACGGGGCCGGACGGCGTGCACCTGCTCGATCATTTCAATCCCGCTCGTTCCGGGCATGGAAATGTCGAGGAGGAGAAGATCGATGTTTTTCAGGCGCGCGAGGGTCGCCATGAGCTCGCCGCCGTCGCCCGCCTCTCCCGTGATTCTCAATTCCGGGGTCGTGTCGAGGATCTTCTGCACGCCCTTTCTGAAGAGCGGATGGTCGTCGGCGATGACGATGTGAATCATGCGTCCTCCCCGACCGGCAGGGGGAAGGCGAGCGTCACGGTGGTTCCCCTCCCCGGGACGCCCTCGATCGCGAGCTCTCCGCCCAGGGACAACGCGCGTTCCTTCATGCCCATGATGCCGATCGAATCGCTGCTCCCGATCTCGTCCCGCGTGATCCCCTTGCCGTTGTCCGCCACGCGGAGAACCGCCCGGCCGTTGGAGAAGCGGAGATCGAGCGTGATCTCGGTGCAGCCCGAATGGCGGAACATGTTGACGAAGACCTCCTGCACGATCCGGTAGATGGTGATGGCGGTCTCGTCCGGCAGGCTGGGGAGGTCCGGAAGCGATCGCACCAGGCAGCTGATTTTCGTCTGTTCGGAAAACCGCTTGACGTAGAAGCGCAGGGCCTCCGCCAGGCCGAGGTCGTAGAGCACGGCGGGCCTGATTTCCATGGAGATGTACTGGATCATTTCGAGAAGCGAATCGACCTGGTCCTTCATCTCGTGAAGAAAGGCCCGGACGGTTTCCTTCCCGCCGGTGAGCATCATGTCCGCCAGGAAGAGGTTCATCTTGATGTTCATCACCGCGTGCCCCAGGTCGTCGTGGATGTTGCGCGCGATCCGGTTCCGCTCCTCCTCGCGCACCTTGATGAGCCGGTCCGACAGCTTGCGCAGATCGCTCTCGCTTTCGATCAACCGCTGTTCGGTCAGCTTGCGGTCCGAGATGTCCATGAGCGTCCCGACCATCCGCCGCGGCCGCCCGTCGGCGTCGCGCGACACCACCCTCCCCCGGCTGACCACCCACAACCACTCCCCTTCGCTCGCGCGCAGGCGGTGATCGCAGATCCAATCGCCCGTCAGGCCGTCCAGGTGATCGCGGAGGGTGTGGCGGACCGTTTCATGGTCGTCGGGATGAATTCGCGAGTCCCAGGCCGAAAAAGCGGGGGGCAGCTCGCGCTCCCCGAGAATGGCGCGAAACGAGGGGCTGTAGTGGACCCGGTCGCTCCCCACGTCCCAGTCCCACAGCCCCACGTTGATCGCCTCCATGGTGAATCGGTAGCGCTCCTCGCTCTCGCGCAGCGCTTCCTCGGCCTGTTTCCGCTCGGTGATGTCCTGAATGAGGGTGAGAAAGTACAGGGGGGAGCCGTGCGCGTCCCGGAGCAGGGTCGAGCTCACCAGGCCCCAGATCACGCGCCCGTCGCGATGGAGGTATCGCTTCTCCGCCTGGAAGGCCTCGCGTTCCCCCGCCAGCACCTGCCGTGAGAGTTCCGCGCCGACGGAGCGGTCGTCGGGATGAGTGACGTCCTGAAAGGTGTGCTGCACGAGCTCATCCTCGGAATATCCCAGCATCCGGCAGAACACGTCGTTCGCCTTCAGAAACCGGAAGTCGGTCCCGACGAGGACCATTCCCGCCCCGACGTATTGGAACAGGCGGCGGAACCGCTCTTCGCTTTCCCTGAACACCTCCTCCGCCCACCGGCGCTGGCTCAAATCCCGCGCCAGGTGCAGCAGGGCCTCTCTGCCGCCGTATTCCACGGCGTGCAGGCTCACCGCGACGGGCAGGCGGACGCCGTTTTTTCCCGTATGCACCCGCTCGTAGACGGGGTGTCCCGGCTTCCGGACGTTCCGGATGTTCCTGAGTTTCAACGCCAGGCCGTCGAGCGTCTCGTCACGGTCGACGTCGAAGATCGATTTCCGGAGGAGCTCTTCCCGCTGATAGCCGAGCCGGGTCAGGGCGAGGCCATTGACATCCAGAATGTCCCCCTGCACGTCCGTGAGGATGACGGCGTCGCCCGAGTAGTCGAACAGCGGCCGGAACGGCTCGGAAAACTCTTTGACAAATTCCCGTTTGGAACGAGGGCCGCGGCGGAGACGGGCCTTCAGGAGCTCCCGCGCGACGGCGGGGCCGAGACGGTCGAGCTCGCTGCGCAGAATGACGTCGTCCGCGCCCGCCCGCAGCGCGGCGGCGGACGCCCGCGGGGCTTCCGTCGACAGGATGGCGATCGCGGGCGCGGCCAAGCCGGCCGCCTTGACCGCTTTCAGCGCCTGCGGGACGCGCAGGCCGGGCAGCGTGTCGGCGGCGAGGACGAGGTCGACGGCCCGCCCGCCGAGCGAGGCCGCCAATGTTTTCCTGGTCGCGACGCGCCGGTACTCGCCCGTAAAACCCGCTTCCTTGAGCGCGCGCTCGATTCCCCCGGCGGCCAGGGCGGGCGATTCGATTTCCAGAATCGTGATATGTCCTCTCATTGTGCTCTCACGGCGCGCGGCGAATCGTTCTGCACGGCCCCTCCCGGCGTGCAGACGCGTCGCCCGGCGCCGGCCCCCGTCGCGAAGGGCGCGCATGTTTTATAAGTTCGGATGAACGAATTCACGATAACGGCTTCGTTTCCGATTCCGGCCGCGGCCCGGCCGTTCGGGTTCAATCCCGGCAGAAGAAAATGGACTGGAAGCCGAGAACGGCGCTGGTTTCCTTGATGTGATCGTTCGGATGCACAAGGCAGATGTCTTTTCCTTTTATTTACTGATGATCAGCAGGCGGCTCAATTCCTTGCTCGTGAGGAATTGTATTTTCGAGACGTCGATCTCGATGCTTTTCTCCTCAGCCGCTTCGATCTGGCCGAAGACCGCCTCGCCGATCCTGCCCGTGATGTCGATACGCACCCGTCACCCCCTCCGGCGAAACCCGACGCCCGCTGAGACGACGGCTCGCCGGCGGGAAGGCCGCCGTCGTCCCTCCCGCCCGGATCGTTCTCAGGTAAAGTCTATCGGTTCAGGCGGAATTTGCAAATCTTTTTACGGCGGCGGCCGGCGGGCGGGCGATCCGCGCGCACGGGCCGTTCCGCGCGACGTCACGATCGGCGCGTGTGGCGGGCGGGACGGACCCAGTAGCGGCCGTCCCGCTTCGCGACGCTCACGGGGCGGTCGAAAAGGGACGACAGGTTTCGAGCGGTCATGAGCCGGCCCTTGTCCCCGGCCGCCGCGACGCGGCCGCTTTTCAGGAACAGGACGCGGTTGAATTCCGGAACGATTTCCTCCAGGTGATGGGTGACGAGCACGATCGAGGCGCCGCCGCGGGCGGCGACCGTGGAGAGCGTCTCGAGGAAATCCTCGCGCGTCGCGATATCGAGTCCCGTGCCCGGCTCGTCGAGAACGAGCAGGGCGGGATCGAGCACGAGCGCCCGGGCGATGAGGAGCTTGCGCTGCTCCCCGTGCGACATCTCATTGAACCGCCGGTCGGCCAGGTGCCGGATTCCAAGCCGGTCCAGCAGGTCGCGGGCCGCCCCGCGCCGGGACCGGGTCACGCGGTCGTAGAGCCCGATGCTCGAAAAAAAACCGGAGAGCACGATGTCCTCTCCGCGCTCGTGCGGACGGTAGCCCGCCTGGAGCAGATCGCTCAAAAAACCGATGTGCGTTTTCAGTTTCCAGAGATCGTACTCGCCGAAGCGCCTGCCGAGCACCTCGATCGTCCCGGAGGTGGGGAACTGCTGGGCGCCGATCATGCGCAGCAGGAAGCTCTTGCCGGCGCCGTTGGGGCCGATGACGGCCCAGTGCTCGCCGCGGCGCACCGTGAAGGAGACGTCCGAGAGAATCCGTCGTCCTTCCCTGACGAGCGTGATCCGGTCGCAGGCGAGAATGGTCCGTTCGGGAGACGTCGTTTTCATGGGAGCATGGTACGCCGTTCGGGGGGTCCATAGCAACCGGGCCCCCGAAGCGGGGGGAGGTTCCGAATCAGGGTGGAGAGGCCGAAGAACAGGCGGGCGGGGCGCTCCAGGCGTCGCACGCAAGAGGCACTTCGGCCACGACTTCATTTCCGCTTTCGTTGAAGCCGAGGAACGTGCTGAACCGCT
>CAZKOS010000106.1:0-1989 GCA_964554445.1 uncultured Spirochaetaceae bacterium
TATCTCGTAACGAAGTTTCCAACGAGCTTCCAGCGATGTACGCGGATGAAGAAAATGAAAAACCGGTTCGAAAAAAGCTTAATCAAACGATAGAAAAACAGAAACTTTACTGAAACATTTACAAAAATGAATATTGCGGTTTATGTATTACAATCCAAAAATTTCACTTTTTTTGCATTCCCGGTAATTGCCCCTCTTTACACTTTTGCTTTTCCGACTGTGGGGAGGCGGCTTCCCACGATCGGGGAGGTGTCAATCACGCTGAATCAACTCTATGGCGGGCGGGGAGGCCCGCCATACCACAATCACTTTCTCCATCTTTTCTCTCTCCATCCGCGTCAGGAACCTGCCCTGTGCTGTTGCGAAGCTTGCATGCTTCGCAACAAGCCAAAAAGTAGTTTCTCTTCTCTTCCCCGGATTTCATCCCCGAACATTGACATCCCCGGCCGCCTTCTCTACACTGTATTTCGTTCGGGCGATCCGCACAATTGAAGGAGGCGGTTCATGCGTTTCTCACGCCGCGTTCAGGCCGTTATCTTCTTCGCGCTCCCGGCCGCGGGCGGGCTCTTCGCCCAGGAGAGACCGCCCGCCGCGATCGATCCGCCTCCCCTCCGCGAATATCCGATTCTCACCCCCCGCCGCCTCGCGCTCTTGAAGCAATACATGCTCCTCCATTACCGGACGGACTCCGTGGCGCTCGAGCGGCCGTCCATGATCGTCATTCACTACACCGCCATCGCGGGGCTGGCGGACACCCTGGCGACCTTCAAGCGCGTGACGCTCCCCAAGAGCCGCACCGACATCGCCGGGCACGGCGACGTCAACGTGAGCATTCACTACGTCGTCGCCCGGGACGGGACCGTCTACCGGCTGCAGCCGGAGAACATCGTCGCCCGGCACGTGATCGGCTTCAACTGGTGCGCGCTGGGGATCGAGCTCGTGGCCGCCGACCGGAAACAACTGACCCGCGCCCAGCTCGACTCGTGCGCGCGCCTCGTCGCCTGGATCGTCTCCCGGCATTCCTCGATCCGCTACCTCATCGGGCACTACGAGTATATGAAAAAAAATCTCCCCCACTTCGTTCTTTACAACGAGCGGGACCCGACGTTCAAACCGACCGTCAAGATCGATCCCGGCGCGTCGTTCATGCGCAATTTACGCGAAGTCCTCGCCTCCCGGTATTCTATTTTGCTTGAAGACTGAGCGGTGTGTCCCGGCCCTGAAAGAAGAATGATCCGCTCGCCGGCGGGCATGAGCCCTGACGGATCTGAGGCGGTGATGCTCGAAAAATTTAATTTGTCATACCGGGACTTTGCCCTGTCCCGGTATGACAAAGAGTGATGATCGGAAATATCCGACAAAACGCGACTTGGTGGGTATACGACATTTCTTCAGCTCGAAGGCAGGGTGCTGATGAATTCTCCCACCAGGTCGATGATCGCCCCTTCGTGCGCCCAGCCCTTTTCCGCGGGCTCGTAGTACAGGGGATCGGCGGTGGTGACCACGATCATGTCGAGATCGCGCAGGAGGACGATCAGCTGTCCGCCGTGTCCCCAGGCGAAGTCGAAACGGTGGCCGCCCACGCGGGCCGACCACCACTGGTAGCCGTATCCCAGGTCGCGGAAATGACGGCCCAGCTCGCTTCCGAGCCAGCCGGTGAAGTTGATGCCTTCGGAGTACCGTTTCAGCGAGTCCCTCACCCAGGCGGCGGGGAGCACCTGTTTCCCCTTCCAGGAGCCGCCGTTGAAATACAACATTCCGAACTTCGCCATATCGCGGGCGGTGATATAAATTTCAAAATGTCCCCAGCGGTAGCCGTACGGATCCTTGGTCCAGGCCCCGATCTTTGCGCCGATGGGATCGAAGATATATTTCTGGGCATACGGCATGATATCGCCGCCGCAGGCCCGGGCCGCGATGATGGCCAGGAGGTGGGACGACAGGTTGCTGTAGCCGAAGGCGGTTCCCGGGTCCGCGACCAGCGGCACG
>CAZKOS010000106.1:2089-5429 GCA_964554445.1 uncultured Spirochaetaceae bacterium
TGGGCGTTGTAATACAAGCGCGCCAGCTTCAGCGGATCCAGTCCCTCGGCGGCGGGAGTCGACACGGGCCAATCGTCGCGCACGGCGGGGGCGTAAGTGACCGCCTCCAGTGCCTTTTGGCCCGGACCGCAGCCGATCAGCGTGCCGCACCCCACGAGGACGAGCAGAAACGGCACGACGGCCGGCCACAGGTAAAAGTAACGCCGTCCCGCAAACCTTCCGGCCCGGGAACGCGAGGCGGGGGCAACAACCGAACGGTTCATATCGGACTCCTCTTGAATGAAAGATTTCGCTTGTCCCGACCGTCTGTGAAGGAAGCGTCGGCCGATGTGTTCGTCTACAGGATGATGAGCGAATGGGAAGAGCGGCAACAAACGACAGCCATGCCTTACCCTACCATCCATGCGTGAGGGAGGCAAGCGTTTCTGAGGATTGATTTTGGCTTGTTTCGAGAGGCAGGGAGCGCACACGGGCGTGGATTTGGCCGCGGGAAATCAGTCCGTAAATCGTAAGCATACCTATCAGGTTGTTGAAAAAGCTCAACTTTTTCAACAACCTGCTACAGGTCCTTCCGCCAGTCGCGCGGATCGATCGCGAGGACCGGGGCGCCCGCCGCCTTCTGCAGCAGCACGCGCGTGATGCCGGCGTTGAGGATGAAACGCTTGCAGAGGATGCAGACCTGGTCGTGGCCGTAGATATAAATGGAGCTCCCCACGCAGTTGTCTTCTCCCGCCTGGATGATGGCGTTCTGCTCGGCGTGGATGCTGCGGCAGGTCTCGTAGCGGGTGCCGGACTCGATGCCGTGCTCGATGCGGAAGCAGCGCCCGCGCGCCAGGCAGGACTCGACGCCCACCGGCGAGTTGTTGTAGCCGGTGCCCTTCACCTTGCGCCTCTCGTTCACGATGACCGCGCCGACCTGGGCCCGCAGGCAGTCGCTCCGGGTCGCGGCCTGCGCGGCGAATCCCAGGAAGTATTCGTCCCAGGCGGGGCGCTTCCGCGCCGTGCCGGCCGTTTCTCTCCCCACTGTTTCCCCCTTCGAATAACCGGCGCGGCTATCCGTCAATGACCTTCTCCCGCCGCAAAATCCGGTCCAGGCCGGCGACGAGCTCTTCCTTGGTGCCGTCATTGACGACGGTGTAATCCGCCAGGGCGATGGGCCCGCCCTTTTCGATGTTTTCTATTTCCGAGTAATCCCGCGAAACCGCCTCGGCCGGCGTCAGCGGGCGCTCGGTCCTGCGCGCCAGGCGCTCGTAACGGACGGACAAAGGCGTGAAGACCGCGACGACGAGGAGCCGATCGCCGAATTTCTCTTTCAGGATCTTGTATTCGGAGAAGCTGTAAAGCCCGTCGATCAGCACCCGCCGACCGGCCGCCAGAATTGATTCGACGGCCGGCAGCGACAGGACCGCGAACGCCCCCATGCCGTGGGTGCGGCGCAGCTCTTCGCGCACCGCGCGCTCGTTTTTCTCATTCACTTCCAGGCCGCGGCGCTTCACTTCCGCCAGGGTGAGCCCGCCGAAGTACACCTTGGCGAATCCCAGCCCTTCCAGCCGCTCCCCGGCCACGCTCTTGCCCGATCCGCACATGCCGACCGTGGCGATGATGTCGATTGTCATGATTGGCAAATATTAGTCACGAGAGGTTAACGTGTCAATGAGTCCAATTGAAAGGACACGGAGAACACGGAGGAAACAGAGAGCACGGAGAGAGAAAAAGCAGAGAGAAAAATCGAAAAATTCTTTCCGTATCCTCCTCCGTGTGCTCCTCCTTACTCCGTGCGCTCCGTGTCCTCCCGCCCGGGAAAGTCTATCTGGAGCGGAAAAATCAAGCCGACAATTTCATAGCCTTGACAACCCGGCCGCAAATGAGTATCAGTAATACGAAATGTCGAATCGTAATATTATCATCCGTACCGAAAAACTGTCCGCCGGGTTCGGCGACCGTGTCCTCTTCAGCGACCTGGACCTGGAGATTCGCGAGGGCGATTTCACCCTCATCCGCGGTGAAAACGGGTCCGGCAAGACGACGCTCGTGAAGATCCTCCTCGGCCTCCAAAAACCGCGCGCGGGGCGCGTCTGGCTCTTCGGGGCGGAGGTGGGATCGCGGGAGTGGAGGCGCACGCGCCTGCTGGCGGCGTACGTCCGCCAGCACGCGGCCGCGAGCGATTTCCCGATCAATGCCCGTGAGACCGTCGAAATCGGGACCGCCGCCCTGCGCGTCGGGAGACGTGAAAAGAAACTCGCCGCTACCGAGGCCATGCGCCTCGCCAACTGCCTGCACCTGGCGCGCTCGCCCTACGCGGTGCTTTCCGGCGGGGAAAAACAGCGCGTCTCGATCGCGCGCTGCCTGGCCCAGCGGGCGAGGCTGCTGGTGCTCGACGAGCCGGCCGCCCACCTCGACGCGCGCTCCAAGACGGATCTCATGGACATCCTCGCGCGCTGCCGCCGCGAACAGGGGCTGACGGTCGTTCTCATCAGCCACGAGCACCACGAGGCGATCGCGGAGGAGGACGGGATCTCCGGGTTGTCGTTCGAGGACGGCGTCGTTCGCCGCGACGGGGAGGTGAGACTTTGAACCCGTTGGCGGCGTTTGCCTACGCGCCCCTCCTCAAGGGCTTTCTGGCCCTGCTCGCCGCGGGGGCCTGCTTCCCGCTGGTGGGGGTGTTCATCCTCAGGCTCAACCTGATCCCCCTCAAATTCACGCTCATGCACGGCGCTTTTTTGGGCGGCGCCCTGGCCCTGGCGGTCGGCGTCGACCCGCTGCTCGCCGGATTTCTGCTCAACGCGGTCATCGTGCTGACGCTCGCGCCCCTGGCGCGCGCCACCCGGCTCAACGAAGGGTACGTGGCCGGGTTTTTCATGACCCTCACCGTGGCCGTCGCGTTCATCGTCATTTACAAGGCGTCCGTGCCGGCCAAGGACGTTTTCGCCCTGCTCTGGGGCAATATTTTCGCGCTGTCTTCAATCGACCTGGCCGTGACGGTCGGTTTCGCGCTTGCCGCCGCGGCTTTCGTTCTTTTTTTCTTCAAGCCGATCGGGGCCGTGCTCTTCGACCGGGAAATCGCCTTTTCCGCCGGAATCAACGAGCGGCTCTATTCGAACCTCATCGCGATCGCCTCCGGCTTCACCGTCACGCTCGCGATGAAGCTCATCGGCGCCCTGCTGCTGGACGCCGTCCTCATTTTACCGGCGCTCGCGGCGCTCCTCGTCGCGCGCAGCGCCAGGGGATTGTTTGCGCTCGCCTCGGTCTTCGGTCTGACATTCGCCCTGATCGGGTTTGCGGGCGCCACGGCCGTCGACGTCCCCGCCTCGACGGGCGTGACGATCGCCGGGGCCGTGGG
>CAZKOS010000106.1:5529-10852 GCA_964554445.1 uncultured Spirochaetaceae bacterium
CCGGGACGCCCGCGGTCGTGGCCAGCACCGCCTGGACGGCCGCCTACGTCAGGGCCGCGGGCGTGGATGATTGCCGCGTGCTCGCGCCGTATGAAATGCAGCACCCGGCGGAATACGAGCTCAAACCCGGCGACGTCGCGGCCGTTTCCGCGGCGAAAGTATTCGTGTACGCCGGCTACGAGACAATGATGAAAAGCCTCGGCGCCGCCCTGGCCTCGGACAAGACCGTCATGGTGAAGATCGATACCGATTTCGTTCCGGCGCATCTTGAAAAATCGATCCTGGCCGTCGCCGCCGCGACCGGAACGAAAGCCCGGGCCGAGAAAAACGTCGCTTCGCTGAAAGAGACGCTCGCCGACTGCTCGCGGAAGCTGCGCGCCGCGGGCATCGGGTCCCAAGTCACGCTCGCGCACGTTTTCCAGCGCGACCTGGTCGAGCTTCTCGGCGCGCGCGTGGCTGGTGCTTTCGGTCCGGCCCCGCTCGAGGCCAAACAGATCGCCGACCTCACGAAAACCGGCGCCGGCCTCGTCGTCGACAACTGGCACAACCCGGCGAGCGGGCCGCTCAAGGAGACGCTCCCGAACGCCCGGTTCGTCGAGCTCATCAATTTCCCGGGCAAAGACGATACCCGGACCCTGGAAGACGTGCTGCGCTATAATACCGACCGGCTCATGGAGGCGTTGGCAGATCGTTGATGGATATTTCGTCCGCCGGCCGGCCACCTGACCTTGGGTTTTTCACGGGTTATCTCAAGGAGCGCGGCGTCGGCGACGTCGTCATCGTGGGCATTCAGCCCGCCGCCGTCGATTTCAGCGGCGCGCTGAGCCCGCCCGTGCGAAAAGCGCCGGCTCAACTGCAAAAGATTTTCCGCTCGCACGATACGCAGCGCAAGCGCTTGTCAATTCCGAGCCCATCGGGTACGCTGTCATACCCGCCGGCGCGGAAGCGGACGGCCGTGGTTTGTGCCGACCGTTCCCCGCCGCGAAGATTTCCCCGGCGCCGCCGGACGGGAAGCGCCGGGCCCAAGCGGCCCAGCCCCCGCCCCGCCGTCGTGTTCGAGGCACAGCAATGACCGATGACTCTTCCTCAGCTTCCGCCCGCTACTTCGACGACCTGGCCGTCCGCTGGGACGGGCTCATGCCGCTCGACGACAAATCCCGAGCCGGGATCGAGGCCGGACTCGCGTCTCTCGGCGTGCGCCCCGGGGACACGGTGCTCGACGCCGGGTGCGGCACGGGCGTGCTCTTCCCCTTCCTCCTGCCCCTGGTCGGGCCCGGCGGGAAGGTAGTCGGGGTCGACGTTTCGGCGGCCATGATCGACGAGGCGCGGCGCAAGTTTCCGGCCCGCAACCTGCGTCTCGCAGTCGGGGACGTCGCGCGCTTCCTGGAAACCGAGCCCCCGGCGAGCCTGGGGGCGATCGCCTGTTTCCAGGCGATCCCTCATTTCCCGGACAAAAGGCGCGTGCTCGAGGGCTTCCGCCGGCTTCTCGTTCCCGGAGGGAGATTCATCGTCCTGCATTTCGATTCATCCTCCGACCTCAACGCCTTTCACGCCACCCTGCCCGCCCCCGTCAACGCCCATCGTCTGCCTCCCGTCGGGGAGCTGAAGGCCTGGGCGCTCGCCGCGGGCTTCACCGTCCTGGACGCGCGCGAGGAACCGGGGCTCTACCGGCTGGTCGGGGAGAAGAAAGAAAAGAAAGAGAAGAAAAACTACGGATAAGACGCGGATGAAGAGGGGAATAACAGGAAGCCAGGAAGAAGAAAAGCCTGGAATAAAAAGAAAAATCTAAATATAGTCGTTGCGAGGGACGAGAGTAATCATTACCCGCTAAAAAAACATTGTCCCGAAGCAATCTCGTGACAAGGTGTCTGTTACCGACAAGTACGGAAATGGCTCTGGCGGTCAAGAGATTGCCGCGGGCCACCTTTACTCATGAATAGGCATCACATTGTCGCGGCCCTCGCAATGACCTTTCCTCCCGCCCCTCCTCTTTCTTCTTTCTTTCCTTCTCTTTTCCTGGCTTCCTGCTCTTTTCCTGGCTTCCTGCCTGATATTTTGGGGAATAACGTCCAAAAAATGGCGGCATGAATGACAAGGTAATCACACGTACTTGCCGACGGCCGTTTCAATGAAGCGGCCGTGCTTGACGCCCTTGAGGCTTAAAAGCTCGTCGGCCACGCGGCGGATCCGCCCGGCCTTGCCGCGGAGGGCGATGATCTCCAGGCACGTCTCCTCGTCGAGGTGAACGTGCAGGGAGGCGATCACGTCGTGGCGGGTGCGGTGCTGGCGCCCGGTGAGCTCGCCGGAAAGCCGGCGCTGCCGGTGGTCGTAGACCATCACGACGGCGCCCGCGGCCGGGGCCTCCGGATTCGCCACCTCGCGCCGGATGAGCGCTTCCCGCACCAGGTCGCTCACCGCCGCGGAGCGGGTGGCGTATCCTTTTTCCGCGATCGACCGGTCGAACGCCTCGAGGAGCTCCCGCTCAATGGTGACGCTGAACCGCTCCAGATCGCTCTTTTTCCTGCCCATCGTGCCACCTCCGTCCCCTGCACCGTACCACGGGGCGCCGGTCGGAGACAAGCCGGGCCGCTCGGGAGGCCGAAGAAAAT
This sequence comes from uncultured Spirochaetaceae bacterium, assembly GCA_964554445.1. Classification (GTDB taxonomy): domain Bacteria; phylum Spirochaetota; class Spirochaetia; order SZUA-6; family RPPD01; genus JAFGSW01. The sequence continues at coordinate 8,139 of CAZKOS010000106.1, forward strand.
GACGGCAACCGATTGCCATTCTTTTCAATTTCCGATATATTTGATAACCAAGGCGATGATTTTCGTTCTATTAAAGGACTGGCTGAAGAACGGGAACGCATCACGGCACCGGGTTACGGCGCCACAGTTTGTTTGGTAATGTTTTTTTAAGTGAGCGAGAGTGGTTATCTTGAGCCTCCCTTAGAAGAAATAATTATTAGACAAAAATTTCGGAGGTTATTGTGCAAGACAGCAAACTCTATGTCGGCAACCTGAATTATTCCACGAGCAACGAACGGCTTCAAGGCGTGTTTGCCGCCCACGGCACAGTCGTGAAGGTGAACATCCTGGAAGGCAAGGGGTTCGGTTTCGTGGAGATGTCGACCGTGGAAGAGGCCGACGCCGCCAAGCAGGCCCTCAACGGTACCGAGGTCGACGGTCGGAACATCAAGGTTGACAAGGCCCGTCCGCCCTCGGACAGACCCCGCCGCAGTTACAACGACAATCGATACTAAATCTTAGGCAATACGATTTAATAAAGTAGTCAGCCAGTCGCTTTTTCCGAATCGCCCGTTAAGACCGGTATTGTCGTTCATAATTTTCATACTCCGCATAAACCGCCGGGAAACCCTTCGACGGACTCGCGGGGATCATTCGGTTTTTCCCTTCACGTTATCCCTCCTCTTCCCCATCAGTGTCGTATCATCCCGATGGTTCCCTCAAAAAAAAGCCGCCGCGACTGAATCGCGGCGGCACTCGTCCGATGAGACACGGCTATTTCTTCAGGGGAGCGATCTGGGTGAGGAGCCCGAGCTGCCAGGGAAGCTGCGAGTAGTCCAGCTTGGAGGCTTGCTCCTGGCTGATGCCCAGCCCCTGGTAGAGGAAACGCAGGTTTTTCGGGTCGATGGTCAGGGTCTGGTCGTAGCCGTCGCGGAGAAGCTCGCCGTGGCTGATGTCCCTCGTCCAGGGCTTGTCCTTCCCGAACGTCACGTTCGCGCGTCCGGCGAACGGTTTGGACTCGGTGTCGGCCAGCGGCGTCCACTCGCCGTCGAGCTTGTCCGCCAGGAAGGCCTTGTAATAGCGCAGGCCGGTCTTGCCGATGCACTCGATGAGCGCCAGGTACTTGTCCGCGCCCTTGATCTTGTACACGCACGACCCCTCAAAAAGATCGAAGCGCGGCTTTTGCATGACCACCGTTACCTGGCCGAATCCCTCGGGAAAATCCTCGATTCTGGTCTGGCAGCGGTAGAATTTTCCGTCGTCGCCGGAAGAAAACATGTACGCGTTCTTGTCGTCGCAGATCACCCAATAATCGATCCAGAGGGAAGGGATTCCCTTGGGGAGGGGCCGGTAGAAATATTGCGGCCGGCTCCAGTTCTCGGGCGGGCCGATCTCGTCCGCCGTCGAGTACGTCGGCGGTTGCGACTGGTAAATGAGGTACCACTTTTTCTGCGGCGTGAAATAGAACACCTGCGGCGCGCAGTGGTATCCCCGCAGGTACTTGTTGGAGTCCATATAATATTGCCTGGCCTCGCCGGCCTTCGCCCAGTCGGTGAAGGTCAGGTAGACCATGTTCCAGTTGCCGCGCGTGTCGGCGACCGTCGCGTACACGTGCCACGCCTTGTTGTAGTAGACCACGGTCGGGTCTTTGATCGATACCAGCTTGTGATTTTCATCCGAAATCGCGCTGACGAGCGGTCCGCTCGATTTCCACCGGAACGGCGTCGTGAACGGCGTTTTCATCGGCTTTTCTCCATTCGCCTGAGCCTGTAGTGTTAACGGTAACGCACAACAGAGCGCAAACACCAGGAATATTTTCTTTTTCATACGCTCCTCCTTTGCCCTTTATCATAACAAAGCCCTGCGGCTCTGCCAAGTGGTTGCGCAATCCCTTCAGTACCCGACCCATTGTTTGACGATAAAGCTCTGGCGTGAGGCGGTGCGGTAGAGGTCTTCCACCGTGGCCACGGAAGGGTCCGTCTCGGGAAGGAGATCGACGCCGGCCTGTTTGAAGCAGGTGAGCACGAAGTGGGAGCAGTACATGGTGTCCCGCTGGTAGAAAATGTTCCGCTCGTGCTCGATGCTCCTCCGGCGGACGTTCCCGTAAGACAATTTGAGCTTGAAAATGTTGAACATGGTCCCGAAAAGGCCCGCCACCGCGTATTTGACCTTTTTGCGGATAAGCTCCCGGCCGCGCTCGATCACCCGGCGCGCCGTCTCCTCGTCCACCCGGCACTCGATGACGGCGATGTTGGCGATTTTCCGGTTGTTGAAGTATTTCCCGAGGCGGCTCTCCATCGCGCCGTTCATGACCTTGAAGCCTTTCGAATAGAAATCGCTTTCGATGAGCGTCTCCTCGAAGGTCTTGATTGCGCAATGCGACCAGACGCTGGGACGGCCGCTCTTGAGCGACTGGAACACCCGAATGATCTCGTCCACGAATTTCATTTTTTTGAAAAAAATGATGCTGCCCGGCTTGGCGATGTGCAGAATTTCGCTGTTGTTCACTTTTTCTCTCCTTCCTCCAACGTACGAAAACGGCGCCGGGATTGTCAAGCCCGTCTCTTCCCGCGCCGCGGCCCGGGCCGGCGCCGGCCTTGACGTATCGCCACCGTTTCCGACCGGTGAAGGCGGGGTGTTCGCCGTGCACCAACCCTGAAATCATGAACCGGATCTGATTTCAGGAAAACACCGGTGGCGCGCAGGAAATCCCCGGCCGCTTCGAATTCACGGTA
>CAZKOS010000107.1:0-1894 GCA_964554445.1 uncultured Spirochaetaceae bacterium
CGAAGGGCCTGCCCTGAGCGTAGTCGAAGGGCGATTCGCTTTTCCGATTGCAACGATCCGTCGCTCCGGCTATAGTTGACGGCCTGGAGCGTCTCATGGAGCTGGTCTCACCCGCCGGCAATTTGGAAAAACTCACAATCGCATACCTCTACGGCGCCGACGCCTGCTACGCCGGACTGCCCGGGTTCTCCCTGCGCGAACGGGCGGACAACCTGGATCCGGCGCGCCTTCAGGAGGTCGCGGCGGCCAAGTCGGGCAGGAAGCTCTACGGCGCCTTCAACATCTGTTTCACCGACGCGGATCTGGCGTCCCTGGAGAAGACGCTGGAGCGGCTGCCGGCCGGGCTCTTCGACGCCTTCATTCTCTCTGACCCGGGCGCGGCCGGCCTGTTCCGCGCATACTTTCCCCGGACGCCCCTTCACCTCTCCACGCAGGCCAACTGCACGAACTCGGCCGCCGCGCTCGTCTACCGGGACCTGGGCTTCAGCCGCATCATTCCGGCGCGCGAGCTCGGCCTCAAGGAGATCGAGGCGATGAAGAAACGGAGCGGCCTCGAAATCGAAGTGTTCGCGCACGGCGCCATGTGCCTCGCCTACTCCGGCCGCTGCCACCTCTCCGCCTACCTGACCGGCCGGAGCGCCAACCGCGGCGATTGCGCCCACCCCTGCCGCTGGGAATACCGGGTTCTCGAGGAAGGCAAGCGGCCGGGCGAGTATTTCCCGGCCTTCGAGGGCGACGGCTTCGCGTCGATTCTCTCCTCCAAGGATCTCTGCCTCTTCGACCACCTGCGCGAGCTCCGCGACGCCGGCGTGGACGCGATCAAGATCGAGGGACGGATGAAGTCGGTTTATTACACGGCCGTGACCGCGCGCGCCTACCGGCTGGCCGTCGACCGCAGCGAAGGCCGGACTACGGTAGATCCCGCCCCGTACAAGGAAGAATTATACAAGGTGAGTCACCGTGAGTTCTCAACCGGTTTCGCGTTCGGCGGGGAGGAGATCGAGAAACCGACCCTTGTTTCCTACGCCCGCGACTACCTGTTCATGGGCACGGTGCGGGAGAAAACCGACGACGGCCTCTTCCGCCTCGATCTCAAAAACAGGCTCGCAAGCGGGGAGCCGGTCGAATACGTCGGGTTTGACGTCCTCTTCATTCCCGACACGGACTTCTCACTGCTTGACGAAAACAAAGAGCCCGCCCCCCACGTCAACCATGGGAAGATCGCGTACCTGAAGACGGACAAGCCGGTAAAGCCCGGATATCTCATCCGGAAGAAGTCATAAAGGGAAAAATACGAATGGACGCGGAAAAAAAACAATCATATGAGAAGACGAATGGCGGCACACTCGATGGACTTTTTTTGCCATGTAGAATCATATTAATCGGTAAAACCCGACGTCTCCACACGAATACACCCGTACCGACGCAGGCTCCCGCCGTCCTCAAGTCTTCTGGTAAACCTCTTTATAAAGTTCCTCGGCGCATCCGGGGCAAATACCGTGGGAGAATCTCAAATTGGATTGATCGGAGATCACTTTTTCAATCTGCACCCAATGACCGTCTATTTTGATCTTTTTGCAGGAGGCGCATATGGTCATGAATCCCTCGAGGTATTTGATCCGGCCGATCAGTTTGACGGTCATGGGTACGATGAACGAGGCGATGAGCACTATCACGATCGTCTCAAAGGCGGTCTCGTATATATCGACCGGTTTGATCGAAACGCTGTAGGCGCCCGATTGATTCGTGAAAAAATAGGGTGGATCGAAAATTGTCGTAATCCAGGCGATGGCGATTATAAGCAAAAACGCGACAATTTCCATAACGAGGATCCTTCGTCCGATCATCCTTCGCGACCCCGGAATTTTGCTCCTCATAGTCTTCTCTCCTCAAG
>CAZKOS010000107.1:1994-9212 GCA_964554445.1 uncultured Spirochaetaceae bacterium
CGCATCTGCGGGAATAATTCGTTTTTTTAGAATCGAATGTCTTGCGTGTCGACGAAACCCGTCGCGGGGGCATGCGGAGAGACGGATTGAAGGCTGCAGGAATCCGAAAAAACCTTCGCCCCGCGCGTCGGTTCGAAATTCGATGCCTATTCTATTTTACTCACCGTCAGGTGATACGTCGGCCATGCCGCGAACCACTCGCCGAGCCAGGCGTCGCCCGAGCATTCATAGCCGTCCTGCAGGGGAAAATCGAACCAAATGTTTTCTTCGTTCACCATGTTGGCGACACAGGCGAAGTCATACGTCATGTCGGTCCATGATTCGGAACCCTCGATGATCAAATTGTAATGCACAACCCACTTGGCGAACCAGCCCATTCCGCCCACCTCGCAATCGATCGTCGGCTCCAGGAAATAGAGGTGGGCCGTTTTGGTCTCCCGATCCACGAAGGAGCCGCAGGCGAATTTGAGCGTCGAGGAGGAGGGGGCGCTCACGCTTCCCAGGTACGCCGTATCGCAATAAACGCCCGTCGCGGGAGAAGTGCCGTTGGGCGTGACGGTGATCGAACCAAGGGCCTGCGTGTAGGCGACCGATTCGCCGTCCAGGGAGAACGTGCCGGTCGTTTCATCGCCGTCGAGGAAAATATCGAAGGTGCACTCGGCCTGGTAGGAGGAAATAGAATAGTCATAATACCACGAACCGTTCATATATGGATTGTAGTACCGGAGATCCGTCCCCGAAATCGCAATCGTGACCCGGTACCGCTCGTCGGCGTTTTTTATCCGCACGGAGGCGGTCGCGGTTTTCTGCTTGACGATGGCCGGGCCGTAATAGGTCTGGCCGCCGGTGGTGACCGTATAGCCGTGCCAGACGCCCGTCGCCGTGCCGGTGATCACAGCCGTGCCGGTCTGGCCGCCGGCGGTGAACGTCGAGGAGCAGGTCCCGTTCGCGTCGGTGGGAACGGCGTCCGGGCTCATGACTCCCAGCGTGGCCGAAAATCCGACGGCCTGGTCGGCGAGCGGGGCGCAGCCGATCGAGGCCGCGGCGCTGACGGCGGTCGACTCGTTGGGCGCGATCTCGCTTTGCGCCGGTACGAGCTCGAGCGTGAGCTCGCAGGCGGCCCCGATTTCGGTCAGCGTCGACTCCTCCACCGGCTCGCCGGGACAGTCGAGAAAATGCACGCTGACGGTGCTTTGGATGATCTGGCAGTCGCCATTGTCGCAGATATAATCTTCATCCGCTGATTCGACGCGGATGCGTCCGCAGCGGCAGGGCGTCGCCGCGCATTCGCCGTCCGCCACCCGGCGGCCGGCGGTCTGGGCATAGGCTGAAAAATGCCCGACCTCGATCGCGAGCGTGCCCGAGGCCGGATCGCTTGTCTGCGCCGCGCCGCTGACCGAATAGGTTTTCGCGCCCAGGTCAAGCTCATGAGCGAGGGGAAGAACCCCGCCCAGGTCCAGACCGGCAAGTCCGAAGGACACCGGCAGGTTGAAAGCAAGTCCGTTCGGCAGAGCCTCCCAGGCGAAGAGAACGTCCGCTTCAGGAATCCCCAGGGGGGCGAGGACGGTCAGCGCCTCCCCGGCCGAAAGCCTGCGGATGCGGATTGTGGTGTCGGCGGGAACGGCGCCCGCGGGAACGTCGATGACGATGCCGGACCGGCACGTGACGACGCCGCCGGCGGCCGGCAGAACGACCGTCTCATAACCGGGACCGGTCGGGACCGGGTCCGGACAGGAAATCGACAGCGCAAGCAACAAAGTAAAAAGACCGATGGCGACGCACCTGAGCGACGCTCCGAGTTCTCCCACCGGTTCCCCCTTTCGGCTCCGAGGCTTTATGTGAAACTATAACCCGTGAGAACGGCGAATTCAATTTATCTGGAATATCACGGAGCGAAGAGGACTGATCGACGATGGAGCGGATCGACCGTCCTTACGACGAAACGCGCACCGGGAACTTGAGCACCCCGTGTCGTTTGATATGCTCCCTGACCTCGATCCTGGCCTTTTTCTCCAGGATATCGTCCACAATCGTCAGGAAGCCCTCGATCCCGTCGCGATCGCGCTGTTCGAAGACCAGGCCCGTCCGCGTCCCCACGGAATACGCCACCCGCGCGTCGAGAAAAGCGGTCCGTCCGTCGAACGTCACTTTCAGCCTCACGGCGTCGTTTCTCAACAGCGCCTGTTTGGTCTCAATGGCCGCCCCCCCGCTCGACACGTCGAGCATCTCGCAGTCATACCAGTTGTCGTACATCCGGTAGGCGGCGGCGAGCCCGGCGGAAAACCTGAAAGCCCGCCGGTCGTCCCTCTTCGCCGCCCTTTGATCGGCCGCACTCTTCATATCACGCCTCCCTTTATTCGATTATCGGAATGCCGCGGCGATTGATGAGCGATCGGGGTGCACGCGCCGCCCGCCTGCGGGGTCGTCCATCGCTATCGCCTCGGAGAATTTTGAGCTTGGGCGATTCGATGCGAACCCTTTGCCTTTCGGCGGCAAAGGAGGTAACTTCAATGCGTCTCCCGATTGAGGGAAGAGACCGTTTTATAAAATGTGTTATTATGAAATTGAAGATCAGGTGTAAAAAACGAACGAAACCCGCCGCTTCGCCCCGGCGATTTTTTTCTTTCCCCCCCGTTCATTTTTCCGGCGGTCTCCCGCCGCTCGCGATTTCGGTCCGGCTGCTTTTTGCTTTTCTCGTTCTGGGAGGAGCGTTCGCTCCGCCGGTCTTCGGCGCCGGCGGCCGGGCCACGGTCGTCGAAGTGAAACGCGGCGAGCGGATGTCCGACCTGGCGCGCCGCCTGGAAAGCAGGGGCCTGACGACGCGCGCCGCCCTGCTCGCGGTCGCCGCCTCCGATCGGTTCGCCGCCTACCCTCTCGTTCCCCCTCCCCGTCCCTCCCTGTCGCGGTTCGAGGGGCTCTTCCCGGTCGGCCGGTTCGACTTTCCCGCGGACTCCCTCCCGCCGCCGCGATTTTCGCCCGAACCGGCCCGGCAGGCCGAAAAAAACGCGGCCGCCATTGTCGATCGCCTCCTCCGGGAAGCGGCCGCCTACGACCGGACGGCGGAGGGCGGCTCCCTGCCCCCCTACGATAATCTCATCCTGGCGAGCATCGTGCAAAAGGAGGCGGTTGCGGGCGTGGATTACGGGAAAATATCATCCGTCTTCCACAACCGGCTGCGTCAAGGGATCACTCTCTCTTCCTGCCCCGCGGTCGAGTACGCGCTGGGCTACCATCGCCCTTTCCTCACCCTCGGCGATCTCCGGATCGACTCCCCGTACAACCTCTACCGCCGGAAAGGCCTCCCCCCCACGCCGATCTGCTTCTTCACGCCGGGCGCGCTCAGGGCCGCCGTCGCCCCGCCTTCCACCCACCTTCTTTTTTTCGTCTTCGACTGGACCACCGGGAAGCTGTCATTTTCCCGAGCGTACCCCGAGCATCAGCGCCAAGTGAAGCGGGCGGTGCTCGATTACATCAAGGCGCACGGCCGGGCGGCTCTGCGGAAAATCTCCTACGACAAATTCTACCATGAATAAATGTCATGGCAGTGGGTATGGAACAGGAAGGGCAAAGGGACCTATTTTATTTTTCAATAAGCCCCTTCGACCGGATGGTCCCGCAGTGAATGAGTAGTACGTACCGCTTGATTGTTTTGTTGTTGCTCCGTCCCTTCAGCGACAAAAACGGCGCCGTTCCCTGGAGTGTTCCGCGGCAGGATGCCGAGGTGCGCGGCTTGGGGTGAGGGTTCGCCGGCTAAAGCCGGCGCCGGGGAGGGGGTTGGCACAACCCCCCTCCCCGGGTTCCACCAGCTGGTGGAGTCGACCCGTCCACACCGAAGGAAAAATCTTCCCGACAACTAAAATAAATCCCTTTCCCGCTGCGCAAGTTGTAAATATTTCAGTTCCCGTCTCCCCCGCCCGGGACGGGCATCTTTCATTGACGTTCCCTCTCCAAAATCCTATCTTTCAGATAAACGGCCCCCGGCCGGAAGGGATGCCATGAAAATCCTCATCGTCGAAGACGATCCAAAGATATCCTCGTTCATCGCCAAAGGCCTCAAAGAGGCGGGCTTCACCGTGGAACGCGCGGCCGACGGCGAGGAAGGTCTCGCCCTCGCCCAAGCCCGGCGCTTCGACGTTCTGGTCGTCGATCTCATGCTTCCGAAGAAAACGGGATACGAGCTCATCGCCGCCCTGCGCGCGAAAGGCGGGACCACTCCGGTCCTCATCCTTTCGGCCAAAAGCGGGGTGGACGACAAGCTCAAGGGATTTCAGGCCGGAAGCGACGATTACCTGACCAAGCCCTTTTCATTCGCCGAGCTGCTGGCCAGGGTGAAAGCCCTGGCGCGCCGCGCCGCGCCGGCGGCCGGGGAGACGTCGCTCGCCGCGGGACCGCTCACCCTCGACCTCATGGCGCGGCGCGCCGCCCGGAACGGCAAGGCGATCGAGCTCCGGCCGCGTGAGTTCGCGCTCCTCGAATACCTCATGCGCCACGCGGGCAACGTCGTTTCCAAGACCATGATCATGGAGCACATCTGGTCCTACTACTTCGATCCCGAGACGAACATCGTGGACGTTCTCGTTCACCGCTTGCGCTCCAAGGTGGACGACGGGTTCGAGCCGAAGCTCATCCACACCGTGCGGGGGACGGGTTACGTTTTGTCGGGATGGGAAAAAAGTTGACCGTTTTTCCCATCCCGACGCTGAAATCTCCGGAACCAGGGAATTGCGTATGACAAACAAGAAGCTCAACGATACAATTGAAAACAAGCGGCCTGACAATTCCGGCGATTTCCTGTTCAGTTCCAAGGAAGCCGCGGATAATGCGCATTCGCTTTTTCAACGGCCGTTCCGGGCCCGTCTCGGCTCCTTCAAATCGAGGATCACCATCGCCTTCACCCTTATTTTCCTCGCCTGTTCGATCGCCCTTTTCTTCACCGCGTATCTCATCACGAGCCAGTCGGCGGAGAACGAGGAGAAAGCCATCCTCCGCTCGCGTCTCCTCGAATTCTGGGCCATGTACCAGACCGGCAGCGTCGACCTGGTGAGCGCCGAGCTCAGCCTGCAGCGCGTGTACTCCGACGAGCGGGCGTTCAGCCTGCGCGTGACCGATCCCTTCAACCGCACGATCTTCATCTATCCCCCGCCGGGGCAGAAAAACTACCCCTTCCCTTCGCTGGAAAACCTCCGGCCGCTTCAGGACGGCGAAACCACCACCCTGCGGAATCCCGCCACCGGCCTCGAGTTTTCGGTGGCCGCCCTGCTCCTCCCGGACAACAACATGCTCGTGGTGGGAGTCAGCGACACCCAAAAACTGAAGACCCTGGCGCGGTTCCGGGACGTTTTCCTCCTCATCCTCATTCCCCTCGGAGTCGTCAGCGTGCTGGGCGGTCTCTTTTTCTCCTCGCGCTTTCTGGCGCCGGTGAAAAAGATGGTGACGGGCATCCGGAAAATCATGGCGACGGGCGACATCCGCACGAGGGTGCCCCTGCCGGGACCGGCCGGCGGGGACGGCGGCAAGGGCGACGAGCTCGGCGAGCTCGTGCGGCTTTTCAACGGCCTCCTCGACCAGATCGAGACCCTGGTCGGCAACATGCGCGACACGCTCGACAGCGTGGCCCACGACGTGCGCACGCCCCTCACCCGCCTCACGGCCGCGGCCGAAAACGCGCTGGCCGCCGGCGACGAGGCGGCGCTCCGGGACGCGCTCTCCGTCTCCCTGTCCGAGGCCGGGCAGGTTTTGAATCTTCTCACCGCGCTGCTTGAAATTTCCCGCGCCCAATCGGGAATCATGGCGCTCGACCGGAAACCGGTCGACCTGGAGACGCTCCTGCGCGATATGGCCGACCTGTACTCCTACCCGGCCGGCGACAAGCGGATCGAGATCGCCGCCGCGGTCGACGGCCCGCTCGTCGTTCCGGCCGACTCCAACCGCCTGCGCCAGGTCATCTCCAACCTCATCGAGAACGCCCTCCGCCACTCGCCCGCAGGTTCGTCCATCGCGCTCTCGGCGCGCGACGAGGGCGCGGCGGCGGCAGTGAGCGTGGCGGACTCGGGTGAGGGCATTGAATCCGAGGACCTGGGGCGCATCTGGGAACGCTTCTACCGCGGCCGTAATTCCGCGGGCACGCGCGGCTTCGGCCTCGGCCTGAGTCTGGCCCGCGCCATCGTCGAAGCCCACGGCGGTACGATCTGCGCCGAAAGCGAACCCGGCCGCGGCACGAAGTTCACCTTCCGGCTGCCGAAATAAATTTTCCGGGACGCCCTGACGTACGTTCCGGAAAATTTATAATAAAGCCGATTGCTGCGGCGTTTCCGGGTATCAATCAACTTCTCACAACCAGTTCCCGCGTATGTACCGGTACATCCAATCGAACTCTTTGACCGCCTCCGGCGGGATCGAACTCTCTCCTAAAACTGCATCGCACATCGTCTTCCATTCCGCGGCGAAAGCCGCCTTGGCGGCGATCCGGCCGAGAGAGAGCTCCCGGAGCAGCGCGGCGGCCGCGTCGCACTTCCCGCACAGGAATTTGAGTGCGGCCTTGTAGAGCAGGCGCGGTCCGTCGCCGGGAATAATGAATTCCGGCCGATAGAGCGATGCGACGTCCACAAGCAGGGCGGTCGGACCCGTCGTGAAGCCGTCGGAGAGGAGCAGCCTGAGGCGCGGTCCCTCTTCAAGCGCGAACGTCTTGCGGATCCCGATCTCCACGCAAAAACCGCGCGGGTAGGAGACCGTGAGGATGCCCTTCGGGTTGACGGTAAAAAATCCCATCACCGGCGTTTCGATTCCTTCCGCGATGAAACGCAGGTCGTCCGCCCCCGCGCCCGCGGAGAGAGCGAGGTCGAGGTCCGAGAAGCGTCCCGCCGCGCCGCAGGCCGTCGACCCGCGCAGACCCAGGCCGATCCGCTTTTTACGGCAGTAAGCCGCAACACGCCGCAGAAAGCGTTCATGCCGTTCGGTCGGCATTTTCAAATCAGAAAGCACGTCAACCATATTCGTTCCCTTAAAATAATTGCGCCGGCCAAAACCGTTCCTCTTGATCCAATTGTAGAGACGCACGGCCGTGCGTCTCTACAATTGAGGCTGCGCCATCCGACCGCCTCGCCCAGCTTCCAGGCTCGCGACGATATCGTCCAGACTGCGACGCCGGAACGGGCCCAGCACCAGATCCGGCCGGTCGAAGGCGAGCCGCCGGGTGATCTTGTTGGGAATGACGACGCA
>CAZKOS010000107.1:9312-10741 GCA_964554445.1 uncultured Spirochaetaceae bacterium
TACCCGATCTTTTTTTCGACGAAGCGTTTGATCTCCGCTTTGGAAAACCCCCGGTGCGCGAGAAACACAGCGCCGGCCGCCGCCTTCGCCCCCCTGACTCCGTCCGGGTGGTTATGCGTCACACCTGCGCATTTCGCGGCCTCGCGGAGCGTTTCCGCCAGATCGCCGCAGGACAGGCCGATCGGGCTGACCCGCATGGCCGCGCCGTTGCCGTAGCTGCGGTACGGTCCGGCGCTGTCCGAAAAAATCCATTCCCGGAAACTCTGGCCGTATCCCGCGTCGGGATAACGCCGGCCGAAGGCGCGCAGGTTGGCCGCGTAGTACTTCCGGCTACGCGCTTGATCGCCCCGCGCCGTCCATTCCAGGATCGCGTTGGCGACCGCGAGAGTGCAGACCGTATCGTCGGTGGCAACGGAGCCTCGCTCAAAAAACGCGACGCGAGCCGGTTTTTCGGTTTTGCCTTCGTATGGAGAACCGGCAATATCGCCGATGATCGCTCCGAGCATCGTCAACCTCTGACTCATTTTAGAGAGATTCAATTGTAGAGACGCACGGCCGTGCGTCTCTACAATTCAAGCCTTCATCCCAGGTTCCCGCCGATGCGGGCGTAGACGCATTCCGGTTTCCAGGGGAACGCGGGCCCGCGCACCATGCGCCGGCACCTCATTGTTTCCCGGTACCCGTTCGCGAGCAGGAACCGCACCCCCGCCACGTTCGTTGCGGGGAGAACGACGCGGGCCGAACGGGCCGCTTTCAGCGCGAGCAGGGCGAGCCCCGCCTCCTCTTCCCGCGCGCCGATGAGCCCTTCGCGCAATCCGGGAAGGAAATATCCCCGGACTTTTCCGCCCGCAATGTACGCAGAGCCGCCGTCGAAGTGCTCCCCGATCACCGCCCCCCGCTTCTCGCCGGAGATCTCGAGGTCCGTATCGAAAACGGCCCCTGCATAATCCCGGCTCAACGGAACGATTTCCGCGGCGGCCGGTCCGGGCCGCTCGCCCTCCTCCCGGGTGAAAAACGCGTACTCGACCTGGTCGCTGAAGCCGAACTTTTTGTAAAGGGGATATCCCATGTCGCTCGCGATGAGCGAAACCGTCGCGCACCCCTCCCCCGCGGCGCGCTCGAGGAGCGACGAGACGAGGCGGCCGCCGATCCCCCGGCCGCGGTGCTCCGGCCGGACGATGACGTGCGCCAGCCAGCCGGACTTCCCGAAGTTGATCGTCGTTCCGATGCCGGCGACGAGCGCGCCGTCGACTACGGCTTTCACCGTGCGGCAGAAAGGATGCGACAGGTAAAACCGGTGCGGGGGCGCGAGATCCGGCCAGTTATCGGGGCGCAATTCGTCGAGGACGGGGATATCGGTTTCCGTAAAGGGCTCGATGGTCATGCTGGAAAGAGCATACCGGATTATCGAAGCGGGCGCCACACCCGG
>CAZKOS010000108.1:0-7622 GCA_964554445.1 uncultured Spirochaetaceae bacterium
TGCCGTCCCAGGCGGTCCCGGCCGCTTCCCCGCGCCGCCTGAGCCATTCACGTGCCGTCGCAATCTTGGGGGCACTAAGAAAGACTTATGGAGTCTCAAAAAAACTCATAAAACGAACAAAGAATGAGGCTTTTTGGGCTGCCACCCAAACCGATCAAACGGCAATTGGAGGTGAATGAGGTTACAACGGTCGGCGTTTTAATAACGTTTTATTATTTCCCGGAATTTTTCCTCAAATTCCGTATAAGGAAATAAACGCCTGTAATCGATCAGAGCGGAAAGCGCCCGCGAGTTCACCTTGATGCCGTATTCCTCGATAATGGCCATGGGATTCAAGCCGCCGATCACGATCGCCCCTATGCGACCTTCATCGATCGGTATTTCCAAAAGGTCCCTTCCCGCGTATCCCACTTCCAGTATTCCGCCGAGACCGACTTTCTCAAGCTCCCCGGCCAATTTCACCACTTCCTCCCGGCTGGAGGCGGGCAATTCGCGAAACCCGGCGCCGATGGTGCCGTCCCCCGATTGGGTCGCCCCCCGGTAGTCGGTCATGCCGCTTTTGATGAAAATTTCCAGGGGATCGAGGGTTGTGCCGTCGTAGTTGATGATCGCGGTGAAGCGGGTGGGTTTCCAGGAGCGGTACTCGAGAAGCCCCCCGAAGCGCGAAAACACCGGAATCCCGTGCCTGACGAGCACTCCGTTCAAGGTGATGGAGCACACGGTCCCAATGCCCACCATGCCCTCGGGCACCACGACGTCGCCCACCTGCTCCCCGGGTTCGAAGAGCGCGAGGAGCCTTCCCATTGAAAAACCTTTCTTAAATACCTCGAGCATATGCCCGTAGGCGAGAAGAAAATCCGGCTGGGGCACGATGCTCATGTTAACGACGATCGTGCCCGCCCGGGTCCTCAGGTTGAAATCCATCCGGTAGGAAAGTTCGTCGATTCGCGCCGCCAGAAAACCCACTTTTTCGAACGCCCTGGCCTGGGCGAGCTCCATGCGCCCGCGGCTCGTGATGAGTCGTCCCTGGCGGCCGATGCACTCGGTCAGGCCCGCCCCGTCCATGGCGTTCAGGTGGAACCTCACCGTGCGCTCGCTGATGTCGTAGCGCATGTGGTTCATGAGCTCGGTGATTTTCTGGCTGCCCAGCGGCTCCTTCGCCTCCCTGAGGATCGAAAGAATCGCCAGCCTCTTTTTTTCTATTTTATCCTTCGACTCGCCTTTTGCCCTGCCCGGACCGCCCATGAATCAACTTCCCCCGCTTGAAACGTCAACGCGCCGGCCCCGCGGAAAGACACGTCCTCCTCCGCGGCGGCCCGGGCGCGAGACAAAGCAGCATACCTGCCCTAAAAAATGAATGAAGTATCGATTTCAGCCGATTTGTTCGACAAGATAGTTTTGCACGCCGAGCTGGGAGATTTGGTCAAGCTGCTCCTCGAGCTCGTCGATGTGGGCTTCCTCGTCATTGAGAATGTTCTGGAGGAAGTCGCGCGTGCCGTTGTCCCCCAGGTCGGAGCACAGCTTGATCCCGTCGTTGTAGGACTTGATCGCACCTTCTTCCGACTGGCGGTCGTTTTCATGCTGCTTGGGCACGTCCGCGCCGATGTGGATTTTCTTCAAGTCGCTGACGATCGGGATGCCCTCCAGGAAGAGAATGCGTCCGATCAATTTTTCCGCGTGCTTCATCTCCTGGATGGCGCGCTTCTCCGCGAGCTCATGCAGCTTTCCGTATCCCCAGTTGTCGCACATCTCCGAATGCACCATGTACTGGTTGATGGCGGTGAGCTCGTCGGCCAATAAATCATTGAGTTTCGCGAGCACTTTGTCATTCCCTTTCATGTCGTCCTCCTTATGCACGTTGCTACCAATATAACGATTCCCGCTTCCCTTCGGCAAACGATTTTCCGGACGGAGAACCGTCGCATCGTGGAAGGCGGTCTTCGTTTATTTTTTGCGTCTGTCGCTGACGCGCCGGTATTTCGCCCCGTCGGCGGCGGCCGTCAGCGACTTCGGTTCCACGAGCAGCACCTTGGCGGAGACGCCCAGCTCCCGCTCGATCCGCCGCCCGATGAGATCCCTCGCGCTCTCCAGGTCCCGGAGCTTGTCGATGGCGAACACCTTCTCCGAAATTTCCACCTTTACTTCCATGACCTCGCTCCCGTCCGCCTCGCTCCAGAGCTCGATGGAAAAGTGCGGGGCCGTCCCCTCGACGGCGAGCAGGATCTTCTCCACGTCCGCCGGAAACAATTTGGTCCCGCCGAAGAAAATGAGGTCGTCGGTACGGCCGCTCACGCGCGAGATCCGGCAGAAGGTCCTCCCGCAGGGGCACGGATCGCACAGGAACGCCGCCATGTCTCCGCTTCTGTAGCGAATAAGCGGAAACCCCTCCTTGGTGATGGTCGTGAAGACGAGCTCCCCGGTTTCGCCGGCGGGCACGGCCGCGCCCGTGGCCGGGTCGACGATTTCCACGATGAAGTGATCCTCGTTGACGTGCAGGCCGTGCTTTTCCTCGCACTCTCCGGCCACGCCCGGGCCCATGATCTCGGTGAGCCCGTAATTGTCGAGGGCGGTGATGTGGAGCCGTTCCTCGATTTCCCGGCGCAGGTTTTCGCTCCAGGGCTCCGCCCCGAAGAGGCCCTTTTTCAGGAACAACTTTTCGGGATGAATATGCTGCGTTTCGAGCTCCTGGGCCAGTCGGGCCGCGAAGCTGGGCGTCGAGAGGAGGGCCGTTGTCTTGTAATCCCTCATGACCATGACCTGCTTGTCCGGGGAGGTGGCGGAGGCGGGTATGACCGAGGCGCCGATGCGTTCCGCCCCCTGGTGGAAACCGAATCCCCCCGTGAACAGGTCGTAATGAAAGGCGATCTGCACCACGTCCTGATCGGTGATCCCCGCCGCGGAGAGCAGGCGCGCCGTGCATTCCGACCAGTGGGAAAGATCGTTTTTCGTGTAGCCCACCACCACCGGCTTGCCGGCGGTGCCGGAGGTCGAGTGCAGGCGGACGATGTCGCGCAGCGGGACGGCGAACATGTCGTAGGGATAGGCGGAAAGGAGATCCTCGCGGGTGGTGAAGGGCAGCCGCCCGAGGTCGTCCAGGGTCCGGATCGATTGGGCGCCGACCCCCCGCGCGTCGAAGGCGGCTTTATAGAACGCGACGTTGCGGTACACGCGGTTGAGCGTCATCTGCAGGCGCTCCAGCTGCACCTGGGTGATCTCGTCCCGGCTCATCGTTTCCCTGCTTTTATTGAAGATCATCCGCTCCCCCTTATTCGTTGATGGCGGAATAGTCCTTCCCGAGATACGCCCGCTGCACGTCGTTGTTGTTGAGCAATTCCTCCCGCGTCCCCTCGAGGACCATCTGGCCGGTTTCGATGACGTAGCCGCGGTCGGCAACGGAGAGGGCCCGCCGCGCGTTCTGCTCCACGAGAAGGATGGACAGCCCCTGTTCGCGCAGCGTGAGCACCGTCTTGAAGATGCCGGCCGTCACGACCGGGGCCAGCCCCATGGAGGGCTCGTCCATCATGAGGAGGGCCGGCCGCGACATGAGGGCCCGGCCGATGGCGAGCATCTGCTGTTCACCGCCGGAAAGCGTGCCGCCCAGCTGCCGTTCGCGCTTTTTCAGTTTCGGGAAAAGGGCGAAGACCCGTTCCAGGTCCCGCTGGGTTTCATGACGGCGGCGCGACAGGGCGGAAAAATAACCGGCGGGCCCCAATCCGTTCCCTCGCAATTTCCGGTGAGGATACGCGCCCATCTCCAGGTTTTCCCTGACCGAAAGGGTCGCGAACACGCGCCGCCCTTCCGGCACGAGCACGCAGCCCAAGCCGACGCGCTTTTCCGCGGGCACGCCGGTGATGTCGCGCCCCTCGAACTCGACCGCGCCCTCGAACGGCGCGACCAGGCCGGTGACGGACATGAGCAGGGTGGATTTCCCGGCGCCGTTCGGCCCGATGATGGTGACGATCTCCCCCCGTCCCACGTGCAGGGAAACCGCCTTGAGGACGGCGATCGAGCCGTAGCCGGAAATCAGGTTTCGGACGACGAGCATTCGTCTTCTCCCAGGTAGACGCGGATCACGTCGGGATGGCGCTGGATATCGCGCGGCGCGCCCTCGATCAGTTTCCTCCCCTCGTTCAGGACGAGAATTTCGTCGGAGATGTCCATGACGAGGGACATGTCGTGCTCGACGAGCAACACGGTGATGCCGAGGTTCTTCACCGTCGCGATGAGCGACGAGAGCTCCCTCGTTTCGGCGATGTTGAGTCCCGCGGCCGGCTCGTCGAGGAGAAGCAGGGCGGGCTCGGAGGCGACCGCGCGGGCGAACTCGACCTTGCGCTTGATGCCGAAGGCGAGACCGCCGGCGGAGTCCGCCGCGTAGCGGCCGAGGCCGAACAGGTCGAGGATCTCCCCGGCCCGCGCCGCGACGGCCCGCTCCTCGGCGCGCGCGCCGGGCGTCTTGAGGATGCTCCCCACAAACCCGGTCCGGGAACGGACGTGGCGGCCCACCATGACGTTCTCGAGGACCGTCATGTGCTCGAAGAGGCGGGTGGTCTGGTAGGTGCGCGCGATGCCGAGGGCGGCCACCGCGTGGGGCGCGAGCCCGGTGATGGCGCGGCCGCCGAACTCGACCTCCCCCGCGTGCGGGGGGAAGTCGCCGGCGATCAGGTTGAAGAGCGTCGACTTGCCCGCTCCATTGGGGCCGATAATGCCCTTGATGACGCCCGGGCGCACCTCGAAACTCACCTCCTCGAGCGCCTGCACCCCGCCGAAGCGCCGGCTCACCCCGCGCACGGAGAGAAGCGCGTCGGACGCCGCGCGCTTCATCAGACCCGCTCCTTCCGCAGACGAACGCGGAGCCTGCCGATCGCGTTTTTCACGTATTCATACCGGAACAAACCGCGCGGCGAAAAAAGCATGACGACGATGAGAATCAAGGCGAAGAAAATCTCGTCATACGACTGGAACACCTGGCGCAGGGAGATGAAAGTCAGGATGATGGCCGAGTAGACAACCCCCCAAATGCTGTCCATTCCGCCCACCGCCACGATCGCCACGAAGCGCACCGATTTCATGATGTCGATATCGGTGGGCCCGATGGCGGCGTTATAGTGCGCGAGGAAACAGCCCCCCAGCGCCGCGAACAGCGCCGAAAGGACGAAGGTGTACAGCTTGTAGCGGGAGGCGTTGATGCCGAGCGATCCGGCCGCCGGCTCGTTGCCGTGGATGGCGCGCAGGGCCCGGCCCACGCGCGAGTGCACCAGGTTCAAGGCGACGACGATGCCCGACACGAGGAGGACCGCGGCGATGTAGAAGTTTCCCACCCGAGCGTCCATGCTCCCCGAGACGGCGACGCCCGGCACGAGCGTGAAAGGCGGTATGCCGCTCAAGCCGTCGGCCCCGCCGAAAGGCTTGACGCCCAGGACGACCGTCAGGACGATGACGTTAAAGCCGAGCGTGGCCATGGCCAGGTAATGGCCTTTCAATTTGAGAACGGGAACGCCGATCAAAAAGGCGATGCCGGCGGTGATGAGAAGGGCGAGGAGAAGGGCGATCCAGGGCGAAATGTACAGAACCGGCTGGCCCAAGGTGCTTTTCCCGTGGATCAGGAAGCCGATCGAATCCAGGAAGCGCACCGCGCCCGCGTCCCGGAAGGGCGCCATGTTGAAAGTCGTGAGGACCGCCTGGGCGTAGGCCCCGATCCCGAAGAACCCGGCGTGTCCCATGGACACCTGTCCGGCGTATCCCATGAACAGGCACAACCCGACGGCGATCAGGGCGTAATAGAGAGACATGGTGAGTTGGGTCAGGTAATAGTTCGCCCCGGCGAGGGAGATCACAATCTGCACGAGCGCGAGAAGAACGACGAAAATCGCCAGGGGAAGGTACCGCCGCGCCGCCATCAGAATTCCTTGAGCGCGCGTTCCTCGCGCTTCCCGAACAACCCGCTCGGCTTGAAAAACAGGATGAGGAGCATGACGACGATGACGACGATCTCCTTGAAGCTGCTGGGAATGACGGCGGTGGTGAACGCTTCGAGGACGCCGAGGAGGAGTCCGGCCAGGGCGGCGGCGAAGCTGTTTCCCAGCCCCCCGAGAATGGCCACCGTGAACCCGTTGATGGCGAACGAGGACCCCATGTTGTACTGGGTCGACGTCTGCGGCGAGGTGACGGCGCCGGCCAGGGCCCCGATGGCGGCGCTCAAAACGAAGGAGAGCGTGACGAGGAGACGCGCGTTGACACCGCAGAGCTGGGCGGCCTTCCGGTCGAGGCTGACGGCCCGCATCGCCTTGCCCACGAGCGTATATTTGTAAAAGAGATACAACCCGGCCACGACGAGCGCGACCGTGCCCAGCACCCACAAGAGCTGCGGCGAAAAATAGACCCCGCCCACGGAAATATTCGTGATCCCGGTGCCGGTGAAATACCGCAGCGCGAAGACGTCCTTGCCCCAGACGTGCCACATGGTTTCACGGGTGAGGATGGAGACGCCGATGGTGATGATGATCAGCTGAAGGACGCTTTGTTCCTTCTGGAAGCGCGAAAGAAGGAATTCCCCGCCCGCGCCGAACGGGAGGGCGACCGCCACCCCGAGGACGACGGACAAGGCGGCGGGCAGGGAGGAGAACAGACCCGAGGCGGCGACGAGAATAAAGACGATGCAGGCGATGCAGACGGCGCGCAGAGGAGAAAACTTACGCGAATATTTGACGAACACGATCTCCACCAACGCGCCGTACAAAGAGGCGACGGCGATCCCGGCCGCGATGGCGGCCCACAGCGGGAAGATCGCGGAAAAGGTGATCGACACCATGGCCCCGAGCACCACGAACTCGCCCTGGGCGAAATTGATGATGCCGGTGGAGTTGTAAATGATGTTGAAACCGATGGCGACCACGGCGTAAATGCTGCCTTGCGCCAACCCGCTGATGATATATTGGAATACAGTTGCGATACCCGTCATACCCGCCCACCCAGTATTGGTTTTTCATGACGATTGTGTCAAGCGGAAGAGGCGCTGGTACGAGGCATGCTCAACAAAGGAACCGAATTTCAGAAAAGACACGGAGAATAATCAGAAAGAATCGAAAATTCTTTCTTTTTCCCCTCCTGCGGATACGACGTTACCGGAGCTTGCCCCGAGCGGAGTCGAGGGGCGCTCTTCGTGTCCTCTTTCGGAATCAATCCTCGTATTCGAAAAAATAATAGGCGTTCGCTTCGCAATTGACGCCGAGGGCCGGCACCAGGAACTCGTAATCGCAGGCGAGAACGTCGGTGATCCGCCGTTGATCGTCGAAGAGGATTTCGATCCTGCTCGGCCAGTATTTGTTCTGTCCGGCGTCGTGCATCCCGATCCGTGACACCAGCTGCCTGCGCCGCCGGACTTCCCACTTCCCGTCGGGATCGACCTCGACGCTCTCCTCGCTGACAAGGGTTTCACCGGTTTCAGGCTCCGGCGATTCGAATTCGTCATTTTCACCGTCGGCGGCGGCCGGCAGCCCCCGGGAGAACACCTCGTGCTTGACGAGGACGTTGTCCCGGTACCGGTACGTCTCCCGGGTCGTCCGTTCCCCGGCCCGCGACGAGGTTTCGACCAAGAGCCCGTCGTCGTCATAACGATGATCGAA
>CAZKOS010000108.1:7722-10721 GCA_964554445.1 uncultured Spirochaetaceae bacterium
TTCAGGGAGTATTCCTCCGTGTGATCGAGCTCCCCGTCCGTGAGGAACTCCTTGGTCAGGCCTCCCGGCCGATACCGGTAACGGATCTCGCTGCGGGTGCCCGTGTCGGTGTAGAACTCCTCTTCGCGGGCCGGTTTGTCTCCCTCGTAGAAAAAAGTCCGCTCGGTGGACGGCTCGCCCTCGAAAAAACGTTCGAGCTTCACCAGGCGTCCTCGGTCGTCCGTCGTGATGATCTGGTAGAGGGTCCCCTCCGCGTCCGGGTCATCCGGCCGCGGCCGGCCTTCCCCCACCAAACCGTACGTGTAGGCGTCGAACAAGGCGATCCTGTAAATATACGTCACCGGCATGACATTTCCTCCGTCTTTCCGGGCCGGCCGCCGCGCGGTCAGGGCAGCACGGCGAGCACCTTGGCAATGCTCTCCACGTTGGCCCGTCCCAGCATCGGATAGAGCGGGAAGAGGACGCAGCGCAGCAGGAGCGCCTTGGCATTGGGGAACTGATTGTACACCGCATCGTCCATGGTGATGACGGTTTCACTGAAGGCGGCGCGGGTGTCGATGCCTTTTTTCCGGGCGAACTGCCGCACGCCTTTCATGCTCGTCTCCACCACCACGGGAAAGGAGAACGGCACCGCGGTTCCGCCTTCGTCCTGGAGCAGGGTCGAGTGGCGGGAGCGGCCGAGCGCGTCATGATAGATGGAGAAGATTTCTCTCCGGATTTTCAGAAACGAGGGCAATTCCTTGATCTGGGAAAGGGCGACCGCGGCGTTGAGATCGGGCAGAAGCGTATATCCCGGATTCTTCTCAAGCAACCGCTTGAGGTTCTGGGCTTCGCCCTTCTTCCGCGCCAGAATGAGCCCGCCGCCGCCCGCCGTCACCAGGGTTTCCTCCCCGAGCGAGGCGACCACGACCGTTCCGACCGAGCCCGCCGGTTCTTCCCCCCACGTCGCGCCGAGCGCCTGTGATACGTCCTCGATGATCTTGAGTCCGCAGCCGGCATAGTAAGCCAGGTTGCCCACCAGGCCCAACGAATGGTGAAGCACGACGGCCTTGGGCGATTGGGCGAGCGCCTTTTCGAATTCTGCCGGGGCCATGAGTCCGGAACGCGCATCCACGTCGACGAACACGGGAACGAGACCGCGCTCGGCGAGCGCCGTTCCGTAGAGCGACGGGGCGAGCGGCGTCAACACGACGGCGTCGCCGCGCTGCAACTCAAGGAGATCGAGCGCCAGACCGACGGCCGCATAATAGCCGGCCAGCGCCGCCCCGCCGGCCGCCCGGAGGCGGGCCGCCATCTCGCGGACGAACTCCTGCGCGTACAGGCCGGGCGCCAGCCGGTCCGAAACCATGCAGGTAAGGACGCTGTCCATGTCTTTCCTTTTCAGCGTCGGTTTGAAAAGAGGAATAATCATGTCGTTTACCGGGCCCTATGATTTTATGGTGCTCAATTGCTGAAGTTCTTTCGGGTTGAAGAGTTTTTGAATATCGAGGATGATGACGTAATTCCCTTCTTCATTGACTACACCCTGGATGTACTCCACGCCGATGCCGGAAATCATCTTCGG
This sequence comes from uncultured Spirochaetaceae bacterium, assembly GCA_964554445.1. Classification (GTDB taxonomy): domain Bacteria; phylum Spirochaetota; class Spirochaetia; order SZUA-6; family RPPD01; genus JAFGSW01. The sequence goes on from CAZKOS010000108.1 coordinate 9,287, forward strand.
CGGCGGCTGAATATGCACCGGGTCAATTGTAACGACCCGTAATATTTTGTCAATCATGATTCCGAGAATCATTTTGTTGATTTCAAGGATGATGAAACCGCTCAAAAGGGAATCGTCGTCGCTCAATTCGATGTTTTTGAACATGAACCGCTTGTGCAGGTTGATGATCGGGGTTACCACCCCGCGCAGGTTGAGAATCCCCTCCACGTACGGCGGGGCGTTGGGAATCTCGCGCACTTCACGGAGCCCGACGATCCGTTTTACGTCCATGATATCGACGCCGTACGTTTCCTGCCCGAGCTGAAACGTCACTACCTGGAATTGACTCTGTTTTTCCATCGTTCACCTTCCTTCGGTTTTATCCGCGCGCACCAGCGGAACGAATCGGCATCCGATTTTTTCCTCAATCTGAAATTTTTTCCCGAGGCGCCGCACCACGGTCAATTCCTGATACTGCCTGTAATCGCCGACGGGAATAACCATGATTCCGTTATCTCCCAATTGACGCTTGAGTTCGTCCGGAATCGACGGTGCGGCCGCCGTCACCATGATGCAGTCATAGGGGGCGAATTCGGCCCATCCCTCGGATCCGTCTCCGCAACGGAAGGCGATATTGTCGTAGCCGAGGGCTTCGAGCAACCGGCGCGCGTATACGGAAAGCGGCTCGACGATTTCCACGGTATAAACCTGCCGCGCCAATTCCGCCAGAACGGCGGTCTGGTACCCGCTGCCCGTCCCGATTTCAAGCACCTTTTCCGTGCCGCGCAGCGCCAGCGCCTGCGTCATATAAGCGACTATATACGGCTGGGAAATCGTCTGTTCGTGACCGATGGCGATGGGATAGTCTCCATAAGCGACGTCCCGATTTTTTCCGGAAACGAACAGGTGCCTTGGTACGGCGCGCATGACTTCAAGCACGCCCGGGTCCGTCACTCCTCTGGACGATATCTGCGATTTCACCATCATTTCCGCGCGTTCATTTTTGAGGAAGTTCCCTCTCACTCGCCTTCTCGCTCTTCGGGCACAGACGTTCCCTTTCTCTTCAATAGATTCTAATCACTCGCGGTATAAACATCAATATGAATTTTATTTTGGTGTCAAAACGGGTTACAGGAGGGAATATTTCACGAATTTTTGATCAATAAAACCTGTAAATCATAAAAAAAGGGGACAGAATACTCTGTCCCCTCTAGTTCTTATATACTCAGAAGTAAGGAAAGGAGGAAAACTTACTTCCAAGCTGTTATCCGCTTTCTATAAATATAACACATTGTTGGAGAAATTGTTACAAAAAATCAGGTATTATTTTCGTAACGCAGGTATGAATTCTCTATCTTCAACAATTCGAAAGACTGAACTTGCTCACCAATTTACTTTTTTAAAAAAATAGCTTGGCAACGTCCTACTCTTCCGCCCCATTACAAAGCAGTACCAT
>CAZKOS010000109.1:0-10694 GCA_964554445.1 uncultured Spirochaetaceae bacterium
GCGGTTCCCTCTCCCGGCAAGAAGATTTATTGGACACGCCCCGCCGCTCGTGCTAAACTGTGCCTCGACGTGAAAGATACGCTTCTTCCGGTGCTCATCTTCTGCCTGGTCCTCGTCGCCGTGGCGGCGTTTTCGACGCTCGCCTTCGCCGTGTACCTTGTCGGGTCGCGGCTCTTCATGTTCCCCACCGTCACCCCGGGCATGCTGGTCACGGTCCTCCCCGTCGCGCTGCGGCAGGTGTTCCTCCCCTCGGTCCTCCTCTCGCTCTTCTTCGCCCTGGTGCGCGCGCGGCGGAACCCAGGCCTGGTCTTCCTCTCCTACCTCCTCCTCGGGGGGCTGGCCTTCGCGGTGCTGTTCCTGGGACCGCGGCTCGTTTCCGCGCCGCTCGAGGCCGTCGTCGCCGAGGTCCGGAGCGAGGGCGTCGTGCGCCCGCGGGACCTCGACTTTCCCCGGCGCCTCATCCCGCTCAAGGGCGCCTTCCTGTATTACGACCGCCGGGAGGGCTCGGCGCTCGTCAATGGATTCATCGTCGACGAGAAGCGGCCCGCGCCGCGCATCGAGTTTTTCGACCGGGCGGCGGTCTCGACGGCGCCCGCCGACGAGGGGGAAGTCCGGACGGTGACGCTCGCGCTGCCGGGCGGGAGCCGGGTCCTCGAACCGCCGGCCGCCGAGGGCGCCGCGTTCGCGCCCGACCCCACCTCGCAATCGGTGTTCGGGTTCTTCCAGGCGCTCAACGACCGCTACCTCGCCCTCGCGGGCGGGCAAACCGGCGCCGCGGTGTTCGTGTGCGTCGTCTTCACGCTCCTCGTGCTTTCCGCGTCGCTTTTCCTGCGCGCCACCCGCTGGCCCCTGGCCAACATTTTCCTGACGCTCCTCGTCCTCGCCCTCATCCTCGCCTTCTATAATTTCCTCGTCTCCGAGTTCCTGGCGGAGGCGAAAAAAATCTTCGGCGAGTCGTTCTGGACCTCCATCGTCCCCAAGGGTAGTCCCCTGGCCTCCGTCCTCGGCGAGTCCTTCTGGCTCACCGTCGTCCCGAACGGCGTCCTCGCCTTCGTCTCCCTGGTGTTTTTCCTCTTCGATTTCGTATTCCTGCCGCAAAGGCTCCGGGAGCGGCCGAGTGCGTAATCCGGTCGCCACCCCGGTCTCGATCATCCTCATGACGCTCATCCTCGGCTTCTTCGTCTTCGTCGCCTTCTCCTACGTCACCACCGCCAAGACGATGTACGTGCTCGAGCAGGGCCGCTGGACCTACATTTGGGAGCGCGCCTTCCTCCTCTTCACGAACTCCTTCTTCGCCCTCCAGTGCGCGGGGGCGCTCCTCGCCTATTCCCTCTTTCTCGGCGTGCCGGCCTTTTTCGAGCGCAAGGCGTTGTTCCGCTACCTCTCGTCGATCGTCGTCTCCCTGGTCGTCCTCTCCGCCGCCTACGTCGCCTGCCGCGAGGGGTTTCTGCCGGGCGTCAAGCGGAACATGACGGAGACGCGCTCGCTCGGCCTGTTCTCGGACGCGCTCTACCGGGCCGCGCAGGAGAAGGCCCGGGCCGGCGACCCGGTGACCGCCCTCGAGTACGTCCGTATTTCGCTCCTCTCGGACGGCCGCAACCAGGACAAGCTCACCCTCAAATCGGCCCTCCTTTCACGGCTCACGGACGCCCAGTACGACGAATACCTGGCCCGGACCACGGGCTCGGACCCGCGCGAGGACTTCGATGTGTCGGCCGCCCTGGCGCGCGCCCGCGCCGCCCTGGAAAAACGGGACCTGTCCACGGCCCTGTCCTGGGCCGATGAGGTGCTCGAGGCGGACCGGTCCAACGCGGAGGCCCTCCGCATCGCCGGCATCGCCGGCGAAAAGGTCGCCGCGACGAACGCGGCCCGGGCGCGGGAGGAAGCGCGCGTTCTCTACGCCCGCAAGAAGGCGGCCGTCGCCGCGCTCGAGGCGGGCAAGGCCGGGTCGGGGCGCGAGCTCATCCGCGCCTATTACCTCCTGACCGACCTGCGGCGGAGCTTTCCTTTCGACGACAATATCGCCGCCTACCTGCGCGAGGCCGGGGATCTCCTCCCCACCGTGTCGTTCTTCACCGCCGACGCCGAACTCGCCCTCTCCTTCCGGAGCCTGGCGGACGAGAACGTCGTTTTCTGGAACCCCCTCCCCGGCGGCGGGCGTGAGCTGGTGGCTATCGGAGAGATGGTGGCCGCCGGAAACCGGACGTATTATAGAAACATCGAAGTGGCGGGGTTCTCGCCTGAAGCGGGCGGAAGCCGCCTCCTCTACCATTATCTCGCCCCCCTCGGGAAACGGATCGGCGGGTACATCAACCTCTCGGGTATCGACAAGACCGATCCGGCCAAGAGAACGCGCGTCCGGATCCTGTCGGGCCGGGCCGCCTGGGACCCGGACAAGGGCGTCAAGCTCAACGTGAACCCGGACGATCTCCACCTCTTCACCCTGTCCCGGGCCGAAATCGAAAACCGCGGCCTGGGCGAGCTCCTCTCGTTCGTCCCGCCGCTCAAAAACCCGCCCTTCTTCGCCGGTTACGCGCGGATGGACGACCTGATCGTACGCGAGATCGTGCTCCATTTCGTCCAGCCGTTTTTCCTCATCATCCTGACGCTCCTCTGCCTCGGCATCGGTCTCACCCAGCGCGCCCGGTACGCGTCCACGGTATCCAAGGGCGCCTACCTGTGGGTGCTGGTGATTCCCCTCGTCATGCTCGCGGTGATGGAAGTGGCGCTTTTCCTCTATCGAATGGGCGTGGTGTTCCTCTACGACGTCCTGGGCGAGGCGCTCGGGATCGTCGTCATCGCCTCCCTCCACGTCTTCTTCCTCATCCTGGCCCTCCTCCGATTCAGCGGGAAAATCGGGGCCTCGCTGCGGCGGTAAACGGCCACGGCGACCGCTTCCCTCCAATGATACCGATACCGGGCCGCCGTTCCCCCCCGTTCGAATGTCCCGGCCGCCATGCGGAAAATCGTCAAACAATGATGGAATGCGGCGGGGGAAATTACGGCGCCGGGACGATATAATGGAATTGGCGGGGGATGGTACATGCTGGCGATCGTCGACGGTGGATTGTGCACGGGTTGCGGATTGTGTTCCGAATTGTGTCCCGAGGTGTTCGGGATGCAGGACTACCTCGCCGTCACGCCGGCCGACCCCGTTCCCGGCGGGGCCGAGGCCGCGTGCCGGAAAGCAACCGCCCGCTGCCCCTTCGACGCGATTAAAATCACGGGATGAGGAAAAAGATCAATCAGGAAGCCTTGAAAAAGGAAACCAGGAAAAGATCAAAGATTGAATTGATCTATCTCGAGAATGATCATTTTTTCCCAAGTTTCCTGGGTTCCTTATAAATCTTCTCCAGTTTCTTTCCGGCATATCGGCTTCACGATGAAGAGAGTCATCCGATCAGGACAGGCACGGCAGGTGGACTTCCACCGTCGTCCCCGCGCCCTCCTCGCTTTGGACGGTGATTGTCCCGCCGTGGAGGCTCACGATCTGCCGGCAGACCGCCAGGCCGAGACCGGTGCCCTTGGCCTTGGTGGTGAAGAACGGCTCGAAGAGCTTTTCCAGGTGCTCCTTCGATATGCCCCCGCCGTCGTCGCTCACCGAAATCCTGACCCGGTCGCCTTCCCGGGCGCCGCCGACCTCGATCGTCCCCGCCGACTGTTTCTCAATGATCGCGTCGTAGGCGTTGTTGAGGATGTTCGAGAAGACTTCCTTGAGCTGCAGGGGATCGGCGCTGACGGTCACGCCGCGCAGGCCGTCCAGCGACGGCTTGATCCCGACCTCGTCTCCGAAACGGCCGGCGAGGAGGGAGAGGCACTCGCTGAGCAGGCCCTCCACCTCCGTTTTCTCGTAGCGGGGAAACTTGATCCGCGAGTAAAATAGCAGGTTGTTGATGATCTGATCGCTTTCGGTCACTTTTTTGCGGATGGTGGCGAGGTGCGATTCGATGACCGGGTTGGCCGCCTTGCGCGCGATGTTGTACGAGGCGATGTTGATGGCGGCGAGGGGGTTCCTGAGCTCGTGCGCCACGGTGGCGGCCAGCGTGCCGATGTCGGAGAGCCGTTTGGTCTGTTCGAGCTTGCGGCGCGTGTCCACCAGCTCGCTCGTCCGCTCCTCCACCAGCCGCTCGAAGGTCTCCCGGTCGCGGAGGAGCACCTCCTCGGCGCGCTTCAACTCCGTGACGTCGAAGGAGAGGCCGTACACGCCGCGCACCGCTCCGGCCGCGTCCCGGTACGGCTCGAGGGCGACGTCCTGCACGATCTCGCCGCCGTCGTTCGCGAGCCGGAAATCGAGGCGGTCGCCCGCCCCGGTGGAGAGCACCCGGCGCTTGTGCTCGGTGAGAAGGCGCGCGTCCGCCTCGGCGTACAGGTCGAAGTCCGTCTTGCCGGTGACCGACTCGTCGGCGGCCGCTTGCTTCGGCCGGTAGAGCCAGCGGTAGCGAAGCTCCTCGTCCTGCAGGAAAAAGACCGCCGGCGAGTGCTTGACGATCGTCTGAAACCGCCGGTCGCTTTCCGCCGCCGCTTCCTCCGCCCGCTCCCGGGCCAGGCGCGAGCGGAGGGCCATGATCCCGAACGAAAGGTCGTCCGCCAGCCCGCTCAAGAGCTCGGTTTCGTCCCCGGCGAAGGAACCGGGCTCCCGGGAATAAATCGTGATCGCCCCGAAGACCCGGCCGTCGCCGCGCAGCGGCAGGGCGAGCGACGAGGCGTACCCCCGCTTCACCGCCTCCTCCCGCCAGGGAGCGAAGGCCGGGTCCGTGAGCATGTCGCGGCAGGCGCGCGGCGCGCCGGTGCGCACGGCCGTGCCGGTGGGCCCGCGCCCGCGCTCCGTGTCCGCCCAGGTGACGTTCAGCGACTCGATGTACCCTTCCTCGAACCCGGCCGAGGCCACGGGCCGGACGGTCCGGGCCTCGTCCCCCTCCGCCATCCCGATCCAGACCATGGCGTAACCGCAATCCTCGACCACGATCCGGCAGACCTCCGCCAGGTACGAGCTCTCGTCGGCCGCGCGCAGGACGGCGTGGTTGGAGTCGCTCATCGCCTGCAGGATGCGGTTGAGGCGGCGGAGGTCCTCTTCCTTCCGTTTCCGGTCGGTGACGTTGAGCATGACGACCGCGAAGCGGAAGGGAGCCGGCCGGAAGGCGAACGTCTCGAAATGTTCGTCCAGGGCGGCGGAGTAGGTCTCGAAGTGGACCGGTTCGCCGGTGAGGGCCACCTTCCCGTACAACTCGACCAATTTCGGGTCTTCCTCGCGAAGGCGGGGCACCTCGCTCCCGAGCTTTCCCGCCACCTCCTCGCATGTCAGGCCGGTCAGCCGCTCGAAGGCGGGGTTGACGTCGAGGAACCGGTAGTCGCGGGGCCGGCCCTCGTCGTCGCAGACGATCTCGTGCAGGCCGAAGCCCTCGGTCATGCCGTTGAACAGGGTGCGGTAGCGCTCCTCGCTTTCCTTGAGGGAGCGTTCCGCCCGCAGGCGCTCGGTGACGTCCTGGCCCTGGGCGATGGTGGCCCGGAGCGTTTCCCCGTCCTCGGCGTAGATGTTGGCCGAATTCCAGAGGACGAAACGGACCTCCCCGTCGCGGCGCAGCAGAGGAATTTCAACGCCCTTCCACCGTTCCCCGCGGAGCGTCCCCTTGATCTTGTCGAGGGAATCCCTCCTGTTTTCCGGCGGAAAAAGAACGCTCAGTCCCTCGCCGACGACCTCGGCGGCGGAATAGCCGGTCATGCGTTCCGCGGCGTGGTTGAAGAGCGTGATGTAAAAGTCGGGGTTCCAGACGATGATCGGGGCGCTGGCGTAATCGAGGAGGCTGTTGAGGTAATTCCTGGTGTCGAGGAGCTCGCGCCGGTTCTTCCTCTCCTCGGTGACGTCGCGGGCGATGCACAGGTAGGACGCGAGCTCGCCCGATGCGAATTCGGGCACGGCCCGGACGCTGTACGTCCGCGTCCCGGCCGCGGTGGGCATGTCGTATTCCGTCGCGTCGAGGCCCTGCTTCTCCAGGGCGCGGTCGAGCATGAGATCCCACTCCCGGCCCGCGTCGGGACCCAACCCCAGCTCGCCGATCGTCTTCCCGGACATCGCCTCGGGCGGAAGCCGGAAGACGCGGCCCGCCCGGGGGTTGGCGTATAAAAACCGCCGGCCGCGGTCGAGACGGACAATGACGTCCGGCGCGTTCTCGGCGAGGGACTTGAAGCGCGCCTGGCTGGCGCGCAGTTGTTCCTCCGCCCGCATCTGGGCGGTGACGTCCAGGGTCACTTCGCCCGCGCCGACGACGTTGCCCTCGCCGTCGCGGATGGGGGTATGCTGGACGTGATAAAACCGCCGGTAGCCGCCGGGGTCGCCGAGCTCTATCACCCGGTCCACCCGTTCGCCCGCCAGGGCGCGGCCCCAGATTTCCGCCGCCTTGTCCCGCTCCTCCCCCGGCATCCCCGCGAGGACGTCGGGCAGAAGCATCCCGATCTCCGTGTCCTGGCCCGTGAGCCGGCGCATCTCCTCCCGGTGCGTCCGGTTGAAGTAGGTGTAACGCCAGTCCCGGTCCACCGTGGCGATGAGGACGTTCGTGCCCTCGGTCACGGCCTCGAGCAGATCGGTGGCCAGCCGCAGTTCCCGGTTGTAGCTCGCCTCGCGGTCCCGGGCGAGGCGCGCGTCCTCCATGAGGTTGAGGGCGGCCAGCCGGGAGGCGCGCAGGTCCTCGTTGGCCCGCACGAGCTCCGCCGTGCGCTCCGCGATCCGCTCCTCGAGCTCCCGGTTGGCCCGCTGGATCACCGCCGTCTGTTGCGCCACCCGCTCCTCGAGCTCGGCGTTGAGGACGCGCAATGACTCCTCGGCCCGCCGCCGTACCGCGATGTTTTCCTCGAGCAGGCGGCTTTTCTCCTGTTCGCCCCAGTACATGTGCACGTATTCCCAGAAAAACTCCAGGAGCAGAATGACGAACCCGACGAGCGGGAAAACGCGGGCGATGTACCAGTCGAAATCGAAGCGCATCCGGGAGAGGATGTTCACCGCGGTGCCGAAGGCGAAAAGGATCAAGAGGTAGCTCAGGTAGACGAACAGCCGCTCGCCCGACCGCCGGTAACGCCGGCCGGCGAGAACCGCCCCGGCCAGCAGGAACGGGAGCAGGATCCCCTCGCCCCACATTTCGAGCGACGTGAAATCCATCTCCGGACCGATCAGGTCCGGCAAGCGGTCCTCGAAGACCGCCAGGAGCGCGCCGCCCAAGCCGACGGCGGCCGCCAGGAAGGCGACCCAGAAGAGGATTCGCTGCACCCGTTTGGGCCGCCCGGCGACGACGGCCGTGAACGAGAGCCCCGTGAAAACGAATTGCGCCAGCATCCAGAACCAGGTGGAGGCGTCCGGCCAATGCCCGACGGGCATATCCCCTTCCTCGAAAAGGCCGGGCACGAACCCGATGTAGAACGCGAGCAGGAGGCCGTAGGCCACGCAGGCGAGGCCGGTCCAGAAAAACACCGGCTCGGGCTTCACCCGGTAGCGCCCGAACGCGAGGAAGGCCACGGAGCCCGATACGAAGAACGTGAAAAGCGCGACCATGGGACTGAAAAACCTGATCACCGCCATGTCGGGCAGATTGTTCCGGGAAACGAGGAGGATGACGAAAATCGCGGCCAGTCCCGTCGCGAGGACGAAGGCGCCGACGAGCGGGCGGCGGGGAACGGGGTTTTCTTCTCTCACACCGGCTCCTCCGTGCTCTCCGCGTTCCCAGCAGCGCCGCGCGGAGGCTGCGCCGGGGCGTCCGGGGTGGACCGCGGGCGGGGTCCGGGGGGCGGCGACGAGCGGTCTTTCGATTTCTCCCCGTCGGCAAGAACCGAGTAGCGCGGGGATTCACCCGCGAGCATGCTCAGCAGATTCACTTCCTTTTTAAGCTCGATCATGCGCAGCTCCCGGCCGACCATGGCCCGGTTGAAGCGGCTGAGCTCCTCGTTCGCGGTGCGCAATTCGGCAATGTAGCGTTTGACGTCCGCCTCGGCCCGTTTCCGCTCGCTTTCCTCTTTTCCGTACATGTTGATGTAGCCCCGATCGGCGACCGGCACGATGATGAATGAAAACACGCGCTCGCCGCAGGTGATCTCGGCGGAGGCGTTGACGCTCCGGGCGAAGGCGTCGGCGGCGACGCCGCGCCACGGCTCGGGAAGGGAGCGGTCCGGGCCCGCCCCCCACGTCCTGGCGATCTCCTCCCCGGCCTCGTTGCAGTAGAGCACGAGGCCGTCGGGGGTCAGGCGCAGAACGGGATTCGGGTTTTCGCCGGGGAACCGGGACAGGTCCTTGATTTCCTTTTCCGCCCGCCGCTTGCCGGTAATGTCATGGTTGACGACCGCGTACCCGGTGACGACGCCGTCGGCGTTCCGCACGGGCATGGTATAGCCCTCGACGACCAGCCACTGCCCGTCCTTGGTCGCCTGTTCGAATACATTGTCGATCGTCTCTCCGAGCGCCAGGGCTTCCCGGTAGACGATCCGCTCCTCATTTGAAATCCGCGAACGAAGGACGTCCGCGCTCTTCAGGCCCATGACTTCTTCCGCTTTCCAGCCGTATAATCTTTCCGCGCCCTTGTTCCAGTAGACGATGTTGAGCGCGGTGTCGGTTCCGATCACGGCGTCGCTCACCGCCTCCAGAATGCCCGCCTGGAAGCGGAGCCGGTCGTCGGCCCGCCGCCGCTCCTCAATCTCTTTCAGGAGCCGGGTATTGGCCCGCTCGAGCTGTCCGGTGCGCTCCGCCACGAGCTCTTCCAGCCTGTCCCGGTGCCGGGCGAGCTCGGCCTCGGCCCGCAGGCGGTCGCTGACGTCGATCCCCATTTCGAGGATGAGCGGCGTCCCGTCCGTGTCCGAATAGGGGTAGTCGAAGATCGAATAATTGCGGCCGTCGGGTCCGACCCAATCCCAGGTCTTGGGCTTTCCGGTCTCGAGCACTTCATAGGTTTCGCAGGTCTCGCAGGGAGCGTCGCGGTTGAACAAATACTCGTAGCAGCGCTTTCCGCCCGATTCGCCGAAGCGCTCGACGAAATACCTGTTCGCGAACGGCACCCGGTAGTCGGGAGCGAGCAGGATGACGTAGACGGGCAGGAGGTCGAGCACGTCATGGAGGCGCTTGCGCTCACGCGTGAGAAGGTCCACGGCCCCGTTCAACTCCTCCGTGCGCTCGGTCACGCGCCTCTCCAATTCGGATTGCGCCGCCAGGAGAGCCGCCTCCGCGCGTTTCCCCTCCGTGACGTCCGTGACAACGCCGAGAAAGCAGGATTCCCCCCCGAACTCGATCGGGACGAGCGAAACGCGCGCCTCGATGACGCGGCCGTCCTTGCGGCGCAGCCGCAGTTCGTACCCTTCCAGCCAGCCGCTTTCATCCACCGCCCGCAGGAGCCGCGGCCGGTCTTCGGAAGCGAGCCACAGGTCAAGCTGCCGCGACGTGCGCCCGATGACGTCCGTCTCCCCGAACCCGAGGATGTCCAGGAAGGCGCGGTTGACCTCGAACAGAAAACCGTCCGCGCGGCGGGAAACGAAAAGCCCCGCGGGGCTGGCCTGGAAAATCCCGGCCAGGCGCTCCTCGCTCCGCACGGCCCGGCGTTCCGCCTCCTTGAGGGCGGTGACGTCCGCTCCGGTGACGAGAAAGCGGTCGGCGTCGAGCGGCACGAACGTCCGCAGATAATCCCGCCCCCGCCTCTCGTCGCGGGCCTCGACCGTCAACGAACCGCCGCGCGCCAGGGCCTCGCGGAGAGCGGCCAGCTTTTCGGCCGCCCGTTGTGCGCCGTAAATCTCGGCGGCCGACTTGCCCTTGAGCGACGAGGCGCGCCTCACTCCCGCCTCGCGCGCCAGGCCGGGGTTGCCCTCCCGCAGCACCGCGTCCTCGATTTCGCCGCGCGCGTTCCGCACCGCCTCGAAGACGGCGACCGGTTCGCGGATATTCTCGAACAGGCCGAGAAACTTCAGGTAATTCTCCCGATTCTCCCGGTTGCTTTTTTCGAGTTGTTCCGTACGGGCGGCGACTTGTTTTTCCAGATTCGCGTTCGCCTGCTCCAATTCCCCCTGAAAAAGCGTCACCTCGGTCAGGTCGGTGAACAACACGCAGGCGAGGCCCGCCGCCCGATCGAGCGGGCCGCAGGAAATCTGCGCCGGAAGGAACGAGCCGTCCGCCGTGACGAGCCGCGCCTCCACCCGGCCCGATTTACGACGGCAGGCGCGGATCAGGGCGGCCACCGCCCTTTTTTTCTCAGGCTCAATGCGGTCGAGGAGCGGCGTCCCGACGATCTTCGCGACCGGCAGGCCGAGCATCGCGCCCAGCCGCGGGTTGCAGTAGAGGACGAGCCCGCCCGCGCCGACGGTCGCCGCGCCCTCCCCCATGGTCTCCACCAGGCGCCGGTAGACGGCGTCGTTCGTTTTCGACCGGGAGGGACCCGCGCCCCCGGCTTCGCCGCTCCGGGCGGAGACCCGCTTCCGGCTTTGCCCGTGAGGCATGCTCGTCCGCTGATCGCCCGCCCTGGTGTTCGAGGGCCGTGCGTTTTCCTTCTTTTTCATCGCAGCACCTCCTGTGGGAAAAGCCGCCGATGAAGGCGCGTAAGCCCGGGGATCTTCCAGCGATCGCCGGGTTTTGACTTCAAACCGGCCTTGCGCCGTACGCCGTCGGTGATGGACCTGACGCGTCCGAGAAGGTGGTTTTTTGATATATTTTGAGTGCCCCCAAGATTGCGACGGCG
>CAZKOS010000110.1:0-2390 GCA_964554445.1 uncultured Spirochaetaceae bacterium
CAAATGATATTTATACATTTTCCTCACGGAAATAAGCCGGGCGGGGTCGAAGCGAGCTGCGGAGACCTGCTATTGTACTTGATGAAATAGTGATAAATACGAATTTTAGTCTACCGAAAAAACAATGTCTCCGCTAAGCGGAGGAAACAATTCAGCAATAGTGTAGATTCCAGTACACACGATTATGGAAGTAATGACAATTTACGTCCTCCGCAGAGCGCCGAGCGGTAGCGAGGAAAAGCGCGCGGCGGAGCATGATGATGCGATCATGATGAGATTATGTAATATCGCAATCCCAGTTCCACTTGAATCTAGTTGCTCCGCTGGCGGAGCGGTTGAATCGATTTTAAGATTACTATTTTAACGAGGGTAGAGCGTGCATCATCTTTCACCGCTCCGCAGGGATGCGCGCGTCAGCGAACGAGCCGGCCCGGAAGGAGCGGGCAGGAAGCCCGCGACTGGAGGGCGACCCCGGCGGAGCGCCGGCTTCAGGCGTCGTCCAATCTGAATTTTCTACTTCGTAACAAATCGAGGCAGATCTCGACCGAGCGCTTATCGTAGAGGATCCCCGCGTTTTTTTCGATTTCCTTGATCGCGGCGTCGAGGCCGAGTGCTGGCCGGTAGGGGCGGTGGGAAGCGATCGCCTCGACGACGTCGGCGACGGCGAGGATTTTCGCCTCTTGACAGATCCGGTCGCCCTTGAGGCCGGCGGGATAACCGACGCCGTTCAACCGCTCGTGGTGCTCGAGGACTGCTCGCGCCACGGGCCAGGGGAATTCGATTTTTTTGAGGATGTCGAATCCCGTTTGGGGATGCGTTTTTATCAGCGAGAACTCGGTCTCGTCCAACCGGGACGGCTTGGTGAGAATTTCCGTCGGGATGGCGACCTTTCCCAAATCGTGCACGATGGCGGCCAGGTAAATGCCGTCGATCTCGTTCTGCGTCATGCCGATCTCGCGCGCGATGGACGTCGCCAGGTGACTGACCCGCTTCTGGTGCCCGGCGGTGTAGGGATCGCGCAGCTCGATCGTCCCGGAGAGCGCTTCGATCGTGTCCCGCAGGAGCTTTTGCAGGCGGTTCAGGTGTCGAAGGCTCTCCGCCCGGGATTCCTGGAGCTTGGTGATGTCCCGCCCGACGTGAATGAAGCAGGGCCGGCCGTGTTCCCTGAATTTGACAGGGTGGGCTTGAATCTCCTCGGTCCGGCCGCCGGTCGTCTGGATGACTGAAGTCCCGCGGCCCGCCCTGGCCAGGGGACAATCCCGGTCGGGCGGGGTGCAGAAAGCGGGGTTGCCGAACAGGACCTCGTGGCACGCCCGCCCCCGGATGTCGCCGAGCTTGAGACCGAGCAGCTCGAGTTGCGACTTGTTCGCCCAGAGGACCTTCCGGCTCGGAGAGAGCAACAGCAGGCTCTCCTGGATGCCATCGGCGATGGCCGTCAGCATGACGTTGGCCGTTTTCAAGCGCGCCTGCACGCGCCATTTCGCCTTCCGCATGGCGGACGTCCTGACGGCCTGGCGGACGGCCGTCGCCAGGCGTTTGACGTTGTTCTTGATGATGTAGTCGTCCGCCCCGGCTTTCATGAGCTCGATGGCGGCCTCCTCGCCGATGCTGCCGGTCACCACGATGAACGGCGTGTGCGGGGTCTTCTCCTGCCTGATTCTCAGGGCATCGAATCCGTTCATCCGGGGGAGGTTGAAATCGGACAGGATCACGTCGCAATCGTCCTTCTCCAGCGCCTCTGAGAGATCTTTCGACGTGCACACGGTCCGGATATCGACCTTGAGATTGCCCTTTTCCAAAGCCCGCTGCATGAGAAAGACGTCCTCTTCGGCATCCTCGATGACGACGACTTTAAGTGTTTTTTTCGCCATATACCCGCCTCGTTTTGAGCGCGCCGCCTCCCGGCCCGGTTCCGGCCCGTGCCGGTCGGACGCACTTGGTGCCGCTATTTCTGCTCCTGGTTGACGAGGAGCCAGTAATATCCCGTGTGGTCCATCGCTTCGAGAAAGGATTCGAAGTTCACGGGTTTGACGACGTAGCTGTTCGCGCCGAGGGTGAACGCCGCCTTGATGTCCGGATCCTCCTTGGATGAGGAAACGATCACGATGGGAATGCACTTGGTATTTTCATCCGATTTGAGGATTTTCAGGACCTCGAGGCCGTTGACCTTGGGAAGCTTCAAGTCCAGGAAAATCACGCGGGGCACGCGGGCCGGGTCCCTCCCTTCGTACGCACCGCGTCCGAAGACGAAGTCGAGGGCTTGCTGCCCGTCCTCGACGGTCACCAGCCGGTTGGCCAGGCGCCGTTTGCGCAGCGCCCGCACGATGAGCTCCGTATCTTCGGGGTTGTCGTCGACGATGAGAATTTCGACCGCGTTCACGTCATCCATG
>CAZKOS010000110.1:2490-5194 GCA_964554445.1 uncultured Spirochaetaceae bacterium
CGCGCAGGGCGGCGCGTCCCAGCCGTGAGAAGGCGAGCAGGTCGTCGATGAGGCGTCCCATGCGCTGGGCGTTCCTGCGGATGATCCCGCTCACGCGCCTGCCTTCCTCGTCCAGCTTGGCCGCGTAATCCTCGAGAAGAATTTCCGTGAAGCCGTCCACGGCGCGCAGGGGGGCGCGGAGGTCGTGCGACACCGAGTAGGCGAACGCCTCCAGCTCCCGGTTGGCCGACTCCAGCTCCGCGGTGCGCAGCGACACCCGCCGCTCGAGGTCGGCGTTGAGCCTGAGGATTTCCTCCTCGGCCCTGACGCGCCCCGTGACGTCCTGCCCGACGGCCAGGATGCCGGCGACCCCGCCGCTCTCGTCCCGGATCGCCGTGTTGCGCCACGACACCCAGACGAGCTCGCCGTTCTGCTTCACGTTCTGGTTGACGACCTCCCCGTGATCTTCGGGCCGCGCCAGAATGTCCGAGGCGAGCGTCTCGAGGCTCCGCCCCCCGCTTTCGGTTTTCGGGACGATCGCCATGACGTCGCGGCCCAGGATCTCGTCTCCCCGATACCCGAAGAACCGCCGGCCGAATTCGTTGCAGAAGGTGATCCTCCCGGCCGTGTCGAATTTCAAGACGACGCTGTTGGCGTTTTCCACCAGCTTGCGGTAATTGGCCTCGCTCCGGCGCAGCTCTTCCTCGGCTTTTTTGCGCGCGGTGACGACTTCGAAGACGGCCACGAAATATTCTCTCTCCGGACTGTATACGGACAGGTCGAACCAGGTGGACAGCGAGGCGACGTAGGTTTCGAAGGTTTCGGGAGATCCCGTCCGCGCCACCCGGTCGTAGATTTCGAACAGCTGGGGATCGTTTTCCCGTATCCCCGGAATCACCTCGCTCACTTTCTTCCCGACGACGCCGGACAGCCCCGTCTGTTTTTCGAACGCCCGATTGACGTCAAGGTAGATGAAATCCGCGGGCCGCCCATCCTCATAGAGCATCCTGCAGTAGGCGTACCCATTGTGCATGTTCTCGAACAGGGAGCGGTAGCGGCGTTCGCTCTCCCTGAGGTGCGTTTCGGCCTCGAATTTGGAAAGGGCGATGGCGACATAATCGGCCCAGCGTTCCCACAGGGCGATGCGGTCCGCGGAGAACATGTCACCGCGGCGGTCGTTGAGCTGGACGAGGCCGAAGCGCTCCCCGGCGAGGCGGAGCGGAATGAGGGCGACGGATTCATACCCCTCCCCGTTGCAGCGGTTGCGGGTCCGGGCCAGGCGCTGTTCCTCGGTGCTCGTGGCGAGCAGGCGGGTGGTGGAGCCGGTCCAGAACGATCCGTGCTCCGTGAAGAACGGCTGGGAGGGATCGAACCGCCCCTCGATCACGTTGCCGCACATGCACTCGTGAATCGGGTACCCCGCTTCGTCGCGGACGACGCCCCCGTCCGGGTCCCGGGCGCAGAGGCTGTTCTCCGCCCGGACGAATTCCTTTCCGAACCCGCGCGTCTCGTAATACGGGTAATCGTCGCCGTCCTTGAGCCGGATGCCGACGGCTTCGCAATGCGAAGTCCGTTGAAAAAACCCCGTGACCGCCTTGATGAGCTCGCCGACGTCCTTGCTTTCGTTCACGAGGCGGAGGATTTCGATCGTCGTTTCGCGCTCGCGCTGCCCCTTCTTGAGCTCGGTGATGTCCTGGAAGATCCCGCGCACCTTGACGACACGGCCGTCCTCGATCACGGGCCGGCCCACCGTTCTCACCCATTTGTGCGTCCCGTCCGCGGCGGTCAATTCCAGCTCCAGGTCGTACGGCTCGGCGCTTCCCACGGCGCGTTCGATGGCCCGCTCGATCCGCTCGCGCGACTCCGGGGCGTAGAAGCTCACTCCCAGCGCGACGTTCGTCTCCCGGGCCGGATCCAGCCCGTGGATGCGGGCAACCTCGTCCGTCCAGGTCCCCTCACCCGTGGCCGCGTCGAACTCCCAGCCGCCCACCTTGGCCGCGGCGCCGGTATTGCGGAGGAGCTCGTCCTTGAGGGTGAGGTTCCTTTCCGCCAGGTAGAGCTCCCGGTAGAGCCGCTGCCGCCGGGAGAAGGAGAGGAGCAGCACACCGCTCCCCGCGAGCCCGGCGAGGACGACGGCGATGACGACGATGAGCGCGGTCCGGTACTGCAGGTCGGCGAAGATCTCAGCCGCGTCGACCTTGGCTACCATATACCAGGGCGTATTGGGCACGGGGAGCACGACGGACAACACGTCGACGTCCCGGTAATCCAGGCCCTGGAAAACGCCCTCCCGGCCGAGCACGGCCTGCACCGCGGGGACGTCCGTCCTCGTTATTCCGATCCGCAGGTTGAGCGCGGTGCCCTTCCGGTGCCGAAGCTCGTTCAGGAAGACGACGTCATTCCCTTTCCGCTCCACGAGGAGCGTTTCCGCGGACGCGCTGGGCGTGGGCCAGGATTGGATGAGCGGGTAGAGGTAGCGCTGGGGAGCGACGCTGAAAACCAGCGCGCCGAAAACGCGGCCGCCCGCGAATAACGGGGCGATGAAATCGAGGCGGATTTTGCCGTTCACCGGGTTGCGGTAGAGGTCGGTGAACACGAGTTCGTTCCGCCCGGTGGCCCGGCGGATCTCCGCGGCGAGGAACGCGCTCAACGGTTCGGTATCGGGTTTGATGGAAAACCTGATTGCGCCGTCGGTTCCGGTCAGCGCCACGTCGTCGTAATCGTA
>CAZKOS010000110.1:5294-10689 GCA_964554445.1 uncultured Spirochaetaceae bacterium
AGACGGCCCCGAACAGGACCAGGGAGGGGAGACTGATTTTTTTTATCGGTTTCGTCGCGGCGACGTTTTTCATCCGTTTTTTCCGGGCTTCGGCTCCGGCCGGGACGGCGCGGCCAAGCTCCGATTTATAATCATATGCGTATTCTTTTTAATTGCAAATTAAATATCGACCGGCCGCCGGACGACCCGCCTCTCGACAAAGGCGATGAATTTATTTAGGTTGAGCCGTGGCTGAAAAAAGCAAGGGACGGATCGAGGCCGAGATCGGCGAGGCCCTGATCAAGTTCGAAAAGGAACACATGGGGCGCGGCCCGCGCGAGACCCAGACCCATATCATCCGGGACATGATCATCGCGCGGATGAAGGGCGTGCTGACCCCGGCGGAGGAACGCCTCGCCGAAAGCGGGGAGGGCGCGGCGCTCATCAAGAAGATCCGCGAGCAGCTCATCTCGGGCTCGCGCGCGGTGCTGGAGGAGATCATCCTCGCCGTCACCGGCCGCCGGCTCGTCAGCCTCCATTCGGATATCAGCACCAAGACCGGCGAGCGGGTGGTCGTGTTCATCCTCGACGGGGACCTCGAGGGGTCGTTCGATAACACCGGCAAGGCGTGAGAGCTTCATTGTCTTTAGGGCCCCACTTGAAGAGGACACGGAGGGCACGGAGGATACGGAGAGCACGGAGGAGAGATAGAGGGTGGAGAAGAAAGAAGATGAGAGATGCACGATATTTTCTTCAAACTCCGCCTATTTTTTTCTTTTCTCCTTGTTCTCCTCCTCTCTTCGTGCTTTTCGTGTCCTTTTTTAAGGCCGTCATGACAAGAAAATCTGATTGACTAATCCGCCGAAAAAATCTATTGTATAACCGCTTTTGGAAGACGCGGCGGAGGACCCGGGGCAGGCCGGGTAGTCGGCCGGTAAGCCAGTATCGGATTTTGCCCCACGGACAGGCGAAGTGTGATATTGGCTTATTTTTTTTACGACGACGCCGACGAACGCCGGTATACTCAATCGCTTTTGATTTGTCACGCTCAGATTTGGATAAATCTCGGTATGACAAAGAATTATAATCGGAAATACCCGACAAAGCGCAGCTTTGCGGGTATAAATCAATAAACAACGATTGCGGCATTTTATTTTTTCATGCGAACGGAACGAGCTCCGGACGAAGCGGAAAGCGCGAGTGAAAGGAAACGAACATGAACCAGAAACTGAAAACGTGGGTCGATGAAGTCGAACGGCTGTGCCGGCCGGAAGCCGTGTATTGGTGCGACGGCACCGCGGAGGAGTACGACCGCCTGGCGAAGCAGATGGTGGAGTCGGGCATGGCGAAGTGGCTGGACGAAGGAAAGAGGCCGCACAGCCTTTACTTTCGGAGCGACCCGAGCGACGTGGCGCGCGTGGAAAACCGCACCTTCATCAGCACGACGCTCAAGGACGACGCCGGTCCCACCAACAACTGGGTCGCGCCGGACGAGCTCAAGCGCACCTTGACCGGGCTCTATGACGGCTGCATGAAGGGACGGACGATGTACGTCATCCCCTTCTCCATGGGGCCGGTCGGTTCGCCCCTGTCCCGAATCGGGGTGGAGATCACCGACTCGCCCTACGTCGTCTGCAACATGCACATCATGACCCGCGTGGGAACGAAGGTGCTCGAAGCGCTCGGAAACGACGGCGGATTCGTGCCCTGCCTGCACTCGGTGGGCGCGCCGCTCGAGCCGGGGGAGAAGGACTCCTGCTGGCCCTGCGCGCCGATCGAGAAAAAACACATCTGCCACTTCCCCGAAGAGAACCTCATCTGGTCTTACGGCTCGGGCTACGGCGGGAACGCGCTCCTGGGCAAGAAGTGCTTCGCGCTCCGCATCGCCTCGAACATGGCGCGGCGGGAGGGGTGGATGGCCGAGCACATGCTCATCCTGCGGCTCATCGCCCCCGACGGGCGGAAGTTCCACGCCGCGGCGGCCTTCCCCTCGGCCTGCGGCAAGACCAACCTGGCCATGGTCCGGCCGACCCTGCCGGGCTGGAAGGCCGAATGCATCGGCGACGACATCGCCTGGATCACGCCGGGCGGGGACGGGCGGCTCTACGCCATCAACCCGGAGGCGGGCTTCTTCGGCGTGGCCCCCGGCACGAGCCGCAGCTCCAATCCCATGGCCATGGACACCCTCACCGGCAATTGCATCTTCACCAACACCGTCCTCACCGACGACGGCGACGTCTGGTGGGAGGGGATGGACGTGCCCGCGCCGGAGCGCGCCCATGACTGGAAGGGCCGCCCCTGGAACGGAAAGAGCGCCGAGAAGGGCGCCCACCCCAACGCCCGCTTCACCGCGCCGGCCGCCCAGTGCCCGGTCATCTCCCCGGACTGGGAGGACCCCCGCGGCGTGCCCATCGATTTCTTCATTTTCGGCGGGCGGCGCAGCACCACCGCCCCGCTCGTGACCGAGGCCTTCGATTGGGACCACGGCGTGTTCCTGGGCGCCACCGCCTGCTCGGAGACGACGGCCGCCAACATCGGGAGCGTCGGCAACCTCCGCTTCGACCCGTTCGCCATGCTCCCCTTCTGCGGCTACCACATGGGCGACTACTTCGCCTATTGGCTCTCCATGGGCGACAAGCTCGGGAAGAACGCGCCGCGCATTTTCTACGTGAACTGGTTCCGCAAGGACGCGGCCGGCCGCTTCCTCTGGCCCGGCTACGGCGAGAACAGCCGCGTGCTCGTCTGGATGTGCGAACGGGTGGCGGGAACCGCGGCGGCGGAAAAAACTCCCCTGGGGCTCATGCCCCCGGACGGCGCGCTCGACCTCTCCGGACTCGACGTGGACGCCCGCACCATGGAGGAGCTTCTCCGGGTGGACAAGACGGCCTGGCGAAACGACCTGCCCAATATCGAAACGCACCTGGCGCGCTTCGGCGACCGCCTCCCCGAACGGGTCCGGCGGCAGTTCGAGGCGCTGCGGGAGCGGCTCTCCTCCTGACGGAGGGCGCCGCGGAAGACGGGGAAAGGCGATGCACCGGCTGTTCGACGGCGTGCTCAGGTTCAGGCGCCGCGAGTATGAAAGGCATGCGGCCCGCTACCGCGACCTGGGGCGGCGGCAGAACCCGCACACGCTCTTCATCGGCTGCGCCGATTCGCGGATCGTCCCCAATCTCATCACGAGCACCCTGCCGGGGGAGCTGTTTACGGTGAGGAACATCGCGAACATCGTCCCGCCCTACCGCCTCACCGGCGAATACGTCTCCACCACCAGCGCCGTCGAATACGCCCTCCGGGTCCTGAAGATCGAGAACATCGTCGTCTGCGGCCACTCGAACTGCGGCGGCTGCGGGGCGTTGTGGGACGAGGAAACGCTGCGCGAGGCGCCGCATACCCGCCGCTGGCTCGAGCTCGCGGCCCGGGCGCGGGAACGCGTCCTGGCGCACGCCGGCGGCCGGCCGTTGCCCGCGGGCGAGCGGGCTTTGCTCACGGAACGGTACAACGTCCTCGAACAGCTGCGGCACCTGCTCACCTATCCCGGCGTCAAAGAGCGCTGCCGCGCGGGATCGCTCAAGGTGTTCGGTTGGCATTATGAGATCGATTCGGGAGAGGTGTACGCCTACGACGCCGTGAAAAAAGAATTTGCGAAGATCGGGTAAATCGATTTCCGCCGCTTATTTTCAGCTACCCTCCCGCAACGAGTTCATGGTATATTCGTTTATGGGTCGATCGGGCCGGTTTCGGGGAGGGAGAGCCGTCGATCGCCGCATTCCGTGATACGGAAAAAAGGAGGAATCGATCATGAAACGAAGTACGCTGCTGAAAGCGTTTGTACCGGTCGTCCTGTTCTGTCTCATTCCGGTCGCCAAACTCCACGCCTGGGACGAGGGATATTACAGCCTCATCCTCCCGGTGAAGTCGGACGCCAAGCTCGCCATCGAGCCGGAGATCACCACGCGCCTGTTCCAGGTGATCCCGCCCGACCGGGCCGGCTTTCGCATCGCCGACGGGGTGATTCTCTTCAACACCATGCGCGTCGGCCTCGCCTATTGCACCATCTGGAAGGAGCTTTCCGCCGAGGTCTCCGGGTGGTTCACCGTCGGCGATTTCCGGTTCGGCGGCGCGGCCGAGGGGATCTGGGCCGACGACCCGGCCGCTCCGCTCACCCGCTATTGGTCGGCGGCCGTGACGCTGTACGGCACGGGCTGGATCGTCCACAACCTGCTCAACGTCGCGTTCAACGTCCAGTACGATTTCTACTTCCAGCGCTTGAACGGCGGCCTGGGCCTGAGTCTCTCCGTGATTCCCGACGCCTTGAGCGTCGTGGCGGAGGGGATGATCTCGCCCCTGGGCGAATTCTCCTGGGCCTGGACCGCGGGCATTCTCATCAAGACCGCCGGCCACCAGTTCCTGATCTACGTGGGCAACGGCAACGATCCGCGGATGCGCAACATCCTCTCCGACCGTCCCGCCCCGGGCGAGATCTCCTTCGGCGTCGGCCTGCGCCGCAAGATCGATATCATTTATTGACCGCCGGGCGAGGAGGGGGAACCACTGATAACACTGATAGGAACTGATAACACTGATGAGGAAGGGAAAAGGGAAGTTTGGGAAGCTCGGAAAAACAGATAAACTGAGGTGATGAAGAAATAAAACCGATTTTCGCCTTTCCTTTATCAGTGTTATCTATTCTTCATCAGTGTTATCAGTGGTTCCCCCTTTCTTGAAAAAAGCCCCGGCGGCCGGTATGTTTATACCATCCAAGTGAACAGACGGGAGATTATTCGCGTATGAAACACCGCATCGCCATCGCCTGCTTTTCCTTGCTGCTTCCCGCGGCCGGCTTCTGCCAGTCGGCGTTCGTCGACCCGGTCATCCCGGATAATGAGACGCTCGTCTACACCGCCGCCCGGGGCACGGAGACCTACACGCTGACCCAGCGGACCCGGCGGAGGACGGAGGCCGGCCGCGTCCTCTACGACGTGACGATCGAGTCTCCCCGCGAGGATTCCAAGGTCACGCTCGACGCCGGGACGATGGCCGTGCTGTACTCCTGGGCGCGCCGGATCCGGCCGGACCTGGTGACGGAAACGGAGACGAAGATCGTGAAGAACGAGATTCGCGACAACCCGGGCGAGGTCACCCTGGTCGATTTCAACGGGCTGACCGCAGTCCTGCGCGGCTTTCCCTTCGGCGTGGTGCGCTCGCTCAAGCTGAAAACGGGGCAGGAGAGCGCTTTCGCGCTCACCCTCACCCTGACACGCGAGACGGACGTCAAGACCGCGGCGGGCGTGATCCGCTGTTACGAGCTCGAGCTCGGGGTGGACGGCTTCTTCGGAGCCTTCATGCCCAAGACGCGCTTCTGGTTCGAGAAGGCCCCGCCGCACCGGCTCGTCCGCTACGAGGGACAGACCGCGGG
>CAZKOS010000111.1:0-8234 GCA_964554445.1 uncultured Spirochaetaceae bacterium
TTCTGCGTGCCCGAGGAACGGCCGTTCAACGCGGGCCTGCCCGCGCCGCGGCGCCCGGTGAACCTCCCGGTCTACCCGCTCGCTCTTCCCGACTTCGACGCCGTCAACCTGACGGCCGAGATCAAGCGCCGCTACATC
Organism: uncultured Spirochaetaceae bacterium; assembly: GCA_964554445.1. Taxonomy (GTDB): domain Bacteria; phylum Spirochaetota; class Spirochaetia; order SZUA-6; family RPPD01; genus JAFGSW01. The sequence goes on from CAZKOS010000111.1 coordinate 139, forward strand.
GAGTTTCTCCCCGCCTTCACGCCGCCGGGCGACGACGGCCAGTACGGCTCGGCCATCGAGCACGACGTCTTCGCCCTCCAGGCCATCGCGCGGCGCGTCCACTACGGATCGCTCTTCGTGGCCGAGAGCAAGTACCGGGAGGACCCGGCCGGCTACGGCGCGCTCGCGAAGGCGAACGGGCGCGAGGCGATCGTCGCCAAGCTGACCCGGAAAGAGGTCGAGGAACGCATCATCGCCCGGGTGAAGGAGAAGGTGGCGGCGGCCCAGGCGACCGCCAATCGCCGGGTGCGCTCCCTCGTCGATCCCGCGGCGGTGGTCCGCTTCTACCGCGACACGGTCATCCCCCTCACCAAGGAGGGCGAGGTGCGATACCTCCTCAACAGAAAAGCAACATAACGCCTTCAAGATCGCGCGACTCTCCCGCGCCGGGGTGAGGACGTGTTCCTGTACGACGAGGGAAAAAAAGAAGAGGCGATGAGGAATCCCCGGCCGCTTGCCGACCGCGTTATTCGGCAAGCTGCCCGGTATCGGTTGTCCGCCGGCACGGGCGACCCGAACGTCATGAAGACTGACGGCGGATTCCCGTTCGATCCCGCCACCCGGCTCAAGGGGACGGAGCCGGAATTGAATGAGCGGCTTTAATTGTCGGGACGCACGCCGTGCGTCCCGACAATCGGTCTTTTCGGATCACTCGTTCATGACCGCAAGTATCTTCGAGCCGCCGGCCGACAACTCTTCCATGGAACGGATCACGATGTTCAGGGTGTCGGCCAACTCCAGGACGTCCTTCTCCAGCTCCTGAAACGCCTCAAGGCTGGCGTTCCCGGCCCTGGTGGTGCTCTCCATGTCCGGCCGGATGCCGAGGATGAGCCCGGAGACGGCCTCGGTGTTCGAGCGGATGGAGTCCGCCAGCTTCCGGAGCTCGGCGGCGATGACGGAGAACCCGGCCCCGAACGCTCCCGCGTGCGTGGCCTCGATGGAGGTGTTGATCGCCAGGATGTGGACCGAGGACGAGACGTTCTCGATGATGTTCATGATGCCGGACATGTTGTAGATCTTTTTCCCGATGAGCTCGATGGAGCTGTTCGTGGATTTCAGCTTGTCGCTGTTTTCCTTGGTCAGGTTCGCCAGGTTCGAGAGGGCGCCCAGTTTCTCATTGAGCGTCTTCATGATTCCGTCGATGGAATCGAGCATCGGGCGCACGAGCTCCTGGATCGTGTCCGTCTTCTTCTCGAGGGCGGCCTCGACGCGCAGCTGTTTCCGCAGCGACTCCGAGCCCATGAGCGCGCTCGCGATCTGCACCTGCAGGGTGTCGTAGACGAGGCCCTCCCCCGGTCCCGTTTCGAACATGATGTAGCCGAAGCGGAGGTTTTTAAAGCACAGGGGATGAACGCTGAACGTGTATCGCCGGCCGGCCGGGTAGAACGCCGCCGCGGGCAGCGCGTGGTCGGTGTGTCCTTTTGCGAGGTCCGCCGCGCCGGAGTCCGGGGCGTAGGCGAGGAAAACGGTCGACCCGTCCTCGCGCCGGTCGACGGTCCGGAACAGGGAGATGAACGCCGAGGAAATCCCCAGCCGCTCGAGACGGGTCCTGATCACGCCCTCCAGCTCCTTGAAGTCGAAGGTGGTGATGAGCGCCTGCCCGACCTCGCGCAGGTCCTTCGCCCTGCTCTCCTTCTCGATCCTGACGATCTCCTGGACGCGCTGCGCCGATTCTCCGATCATGACGTAGGCCTGGGCGATTCTGCGTTCCGCGAGCGCGGCCGTTTCGCCGTCCGACCAGAGGACCGGCACGCGCCTCTTCAGGTGCGAGACGATCCGCACCAGGGAAAACACGTCCCGCCCGTCCTGGGCCAGGTCGTAAATGGTTTTTCTGATTTCCTTGAGCAGGGCGCCGGGGCGGGTGTTTTCCGCGTCCTCGATCAAGGCGCGCGCCATTTTCTCCAGCGCGTCCGGGTCGCCGTCGATCGCCGGCGCCGGAGCGTCTTCGGCCGCGTCGTGTGCGATCGCCCGCGCCAGCGCGGCCGCGGTGCCGCCTCCCCCGGGGAAGCGCGTTATTCCCGGCAGGCCCGCCTGCGCGACGCGGGACGAGGAACAGCCGCACGATTCCCGGACGACCAGGTGCACGGGAACCTCGACGGTATCGGGGGCGCGCCGGCCCTCAATGACGTCGAGGAGGGCGCCGATCGCGGCCTTGCCGATGTCGTCGAACCGCTGCCGCACCGTGGTGAGCGGGGGGAAACAGGTGCCCGCCCGCTCGGAATCGTCGAAGCCCGTCACCGCGACGTCCTCGGGGACGTTTTTGCCGAGCTCGCGCAGCGCGGCGACGGCGCCGAGCGCCATCGCGTCATTGGACGCGACGATCGCCTGGACGTCCTTCCCGCGCTCGAGCAGGAGCGTTTTCACCGCGCGCCGGCCCGAGGGCTCCATGAAATCGCCGTGGTAGACCAGGTCCGGATCGAGGGCGAGCCCGCATTCCCTCATCGCCTCCACGTACACCGCGTACCGGTCTTCCGCGTCCGTGTGCCCCTCCCAACCCTTGATGAACGCGATCCGTTCGCAGCGGTGATCCCGGGCGAGGTGCAGGATGACGTCGCGCATGCCCCGGTTGTTGTCCGCGCGGATCCGGGGGTACCCTTCTATTGTTCCGAAGACGGTGACGACGGGGGTGGGCGCGAAATTTCCGCAGAAGGCCGAAAACTCGGCGGGGGAGACGTACGAGCCGATCGACCAGTCGACCGCCAGACCGTCGAAGCGCCCGCCGGAGACGAGGTCGTAGACGATGTTCCGGCTGCGGTTGAACGGATCGTCGGGCACGTCGCCGAGCCAGCCGCCCGAAAGGACGATCGCGTTCACGTCCATTTCACGCGCGGAGTCGACGAAGCCCTTCCACACCAGGTCCTGAAAACCGCTGGGACCGGTGGAGGCTTGCACGAGAAAACCGATTGTCGGTCTGCCGGATCGCGAGGCTCGCTGGACGCTCGTCCCGCCCGAGGCTGCGTGGAATGAACCGTCGCTCATTCCGTTTTGATTTTCCCCATTGATCACGATAGTACGGTATGCGCGAATATCGAGTCAAGCCGATCCGCTCCGTCACTCCCCCGCTTCCGCGTTCTCCGCGGCCGCAGTCGCCTTCACATTGACGGAACCCTCGGTCTTGAAGCCCTCGCGCGCGATCAGGAGCGAAAGGCCCGCCCACATGAGGGCGGTGGACGCCGTCCGGATCGCCATCAGGTGCCAGGGGAAGCCCGCGCCCGCCGCCGCCTCCCCGGAGACGAACGCCGCCGCGTAAAACACGGTCGTGACGATCGCCAGTCCGAACCGGGTCTCGTCGGCGCGCCGCCCGATCCAGGCCGCGAGCGCGAGGCCGAGGACGAACGCCCCGGCCGCGGAGGAGAGCACAAGGTGCGCGATCCCGATCCCATTCCCCCCGCCCGAGAGAAGGGACGAGCCGGTCCAGAGGGGAAGGCCGAAGCAATTGTCGGGCGCGGGGTTGCCCACCGACAGGCCCGTTCCCAGCGCCGCCAACACCGCGATCCCCGAGGCGAGCGCGAACCGCGGGATCGGCCCGCGGAAGGCGAGGCGGACGGTCTTGTCCGGGTCGCGCAGGAGGCGGCGCGAGGCCGTCGCCGCCGCGACCGTCAGGGCGAGCACGAGCAGGGCGCTCGACACGTCGACGGCGGCCACCGCGGGCGAGACCGAGCCGAGCACGACGAGCGCGCCGACGGTCGAGACCACGGCCAGGAGGCCGATCGAGAGGAACGGCAGCGCGACGAGCCAGGGCCGGGAGCGGAGCGCGACGAGCGCGGTGACGGCGGAGGCGACGACGAGCAGGCCGACCAGGGCGGCCGCCGCGCGGTGGAAGTATTCCACGAGCGCGCCCGCCTCGGAGGGCGGGACCAGGCTGCCGTTCACGGCCGGCCAGTCGGGAATCGCCTTGGCCGCGCCCAGGAAGCAGACCGCTCCGCCCAGCATGACGAGCACGGTGCAGACGGCGGCCGCCGCCGTGGTGAGGAACGCGTATAGTTTCAGTCGGGACATGCTCATATCCTCCGTTCGCGACCGTGCGCCCGGTCCGGCGCGATTTCAAGCGGGTGAAAGGCTTACGGAACCATGTGGTAGGCGTCGAGGTGGAACATGATCCAGACCGACGCTCCCACCAGGATCGCGAGAATGATCAGGGTGTAGAGGAAGATAGCGAGCTTGAACGTCTCGCGCTTCCCCCGGCCGAGATGGAGAAACAGGACGAGGTGAACCACGATCTGGGCCAGGGCGAAGGCCGTGACGGCGACGATGACGACGACGGCCCACGGTCCGGCCGCGCCCGTCATCACCAAAACGAACGGCACCGCGGTCAGCGCCAGGGAGAGCAGATAGGCGAGCAGGGAGCTCCGCGGGCTTCCCCGCTCCTCGACGGAAGCGGACCGGTCGCTCATGTTACATGACCCCCAGGAGATAGACGAAAGTGAACAGGCAGATCCAGACGACGTCCAGGAAATGCCAGAACATGCCCAATGCCAGGACGCGCGTGCCGGTCGTGGGCGTGAGACCCTTCACCGCGACCTGAACAACCAGCACCGCCATCCAGGCCAGGCCCGCGGTGACGTGCAGGCCGTGCGTCCCCACCAGAGTGAAGAAGGCGGACAGGAAGGCGCTGCGGTTCGGGCCGTACCCGGCCGCAACGAGGCCCGAGAACTCATTCAGCTCCAGGCCCAAGAAGGCGGCGCCGAGAGCGAAGGTGACGGCCAGGAGACCGAGGGCCGGTCCGCGCCGTCCCCGGGACGCGGCCCACGAGGCGAGCCCGTAGACGAAACTGCTGGTGAGCAGGCAGAAGGTCTCGATCATCACCCTCGGCAGCGTGAAGATATCCTTGCCGGTCGGGCCGCCGGCGTAATTGCGCGACAGCACCGCGTAGACGACGAAGAGCGTGCCGAAGAGCACGCAGTCGCTCATGATGTAGGCCCAGAAACCGAGGAGCCTGTCGGAGGATTCCTCCGCTCCCTCGTGAATCGGCCGGCGGGCGGCGGAATCGCTCATGTCTCCTCCTTGGCGGCGGCGGCGGCCCGCGCGGAGGATGCACGCGCGGCGGCCTCCCGGTCGTCGCGCTCGAGCTCCCCGGCGGTCACGACCCGGTAGATCCGGTCGTTGAAGGTCCGGGCGACGATCGTGACGATCACCCCGACGAACCCGAGGATCGCCAGCCACCAGATGCTCCAGATCATGGAGAAGCCGAAAACCAGGGCGCAGACGCCGATGAGGAAGCCGGCGGGCGTGTTCAGGGGCTCGAGGATGTCGCGGTAGGGCGGCGGCTGCGCGCCGGTCCCGCCATTGCGCTTCGACTCCCAGAAGGCGTCGCGCGCCGTGACGACGGGGAGGCGGGCGAAATTGTAGGCGGGGGGCGGAGAAGGCACGGCCCACTCGAGCGTGCGGCCGTCCCACGGGTCGCCGGTCAGGTCGGCCTTCGCCTTCCGCCGCCGGACGCTCACCCACATCTGCAGGACGAAGGCGAGCAGGCTCAGGGCGAAAAGGCCCACCCCCGCGGCCGACACCCAGAGGAAGGGCCGCCAGGCGGGGTTGGTGGTGTAGTTCAGTCGGCGCGTCATTCCCATGAAGCCGAGGATGTACATGGGAACGAAGGTGAGATAAAAGGCGGAGATGAAGAGGGTAAAGGCGACCTTGCCCAGCCGCTCGTCGAGCTTGAAGCCGAAAGCCTTGGGAAACCAGTAGGTGAGGCCGGCGACGGCGCCGAAGACCGTCCCCCCCACGATGACGTTGTGGAAGTGCGCGACGAGAAACATGCTGCCGTGCAGGACGAAATCGGCCGGCGGCATGGAGAGCATGATCCCCGTCATCCCGCCGATGGTGAAGGTGACCATGAAGCCGAGGGTCCACAGGACGGGCGTGTCCAGGCGCAGCTTCCCCCGGAACATGGTGAAGAGCCAGTTGAAAATCTTCACCCCGGTGGGGATGGCGATGAGCATGGTGGAGATGCCGAAGACGGCGTTTACGTCCCCGCCGGCCCCCATGGTGAAGAAGTGGTGCACCCAGACCGAGTAGGAGAGCACGGTGATGGCCACCGAGGCGAGGACCACGGACCGGTACCCGAAGAGCCTGTTGCCGCTGAAGGTGGCGGCCGCCTCGGCGAAGATGCCGAAGGCCGGCAATATCAAGATATAGACCTCCGGGTGTCCCCAGGCCCAGAAGAGGTTGACGTACATCATCGCGTTCCCGCCAAAGGCATTGGTAAAAAAGTGCATGCCGACGAAACGGTCCAAAGCCAGCAGGCCGAGCACCACGGTGAGAACCGGGAAGGCCCCGATGATGAGGATCATGGTGCAGAACGAGGTCCAGGTGAAGATCGGCATCTTCATCAGGGTCATGCCGGGGGCGCGTTTTCTCAGGATGGTGACGAGGAAATTGATTCCCGTGAGAAGCGTCCCGATGCCGGCGATCTCGAGGCTCCAGATGTAGTAGTCCACCCCCTCGTCGGGCGAAAAGGCGATCTCCGAGAGCGGCGCGTACCCCGACCAGCCGGCCTTGGAGAAATCCCCGATGCCCAGCGAGATGTTCGCCAGGAGCGCGCCGACGACGAACAGCCACAGGCTCACCGAGTTCAGGAAGGGAAACGCCACGTCGCGCGCGCCGATCTGCAGCGGCACCGCGATGTTGATGAGCCCGATCAGAAGGGGCATGGCCATGAAGACGATCATGATCGTCCCGTGGGCGCTGAACACCTGGTTGTAGAGCTCGGGGCTGAAGAGGCCCTGGCCGGGGCCGAACGCCGTCGCCTGCTGGGAGCGCATCATGAGCCCGTCGAGAAAGGCGCGGAACCCCATCACCGCCGCGACGAGGATGTACATGATCCCGATCTTCCGGTGGTTGACCGTGGTGAGCCATTCGCCGTACAGCCACTTCCACCTCCGGCGGATCGTGATGAAGACGGCCGCGGCGATCATGAGCACGACGATGAAGATGAACGAACCGAACGTGAGCGGGTCGTTGAGGGGTAAATCGGAAATGTTCAGCCTGCCGAACATGAACGCTCCTTGGCGGCCGCTCGCGCGGCCGGATTGATTTCAGCCGCGCGCTCAGCGGGAGTACATGTATTTTCCCATCAGTCCCGAGAACAACCCCGGTTCCACGCCCGAGTAATACGCGACCGGATTGTTCTCGCTCGGTTTCTCCAACCTCGCAAATTCCGCGGCGTCCAGCCGGCGGGGCGAAGTCCGCGCGGCGCGCAGCCAGGCGTCGTAATCGTCCCGCGAAAGGGCGCGGGCCTGGAAGCCCATCCCCGAAAAGCCCACGCCGCTGATGTTGGCCGAGATGCCCGCGTACGTGCCCGGCGTGTCCGCGGTCAGGTACAGCTCCGTACGCATCCCGACCATGGCGTAGATCTGGCTTCCCAGCTGGGGAATGAAGAACGAGTTCATGACGGTATCTGAGGTGATGGAGAAGTGGACCGGGACGTTTACCGGAAAGGCGACTTCATTGATCGAGGCGACGCCGCGGTCGGGGTAGATGAAGAGCCATTTCCAATCCATCGAGATCACCTGGACGGTGACGGGCTCGCCCCTGCCCTCGATCGGACGGAACGGATCGAGCCGGTGTGACATGACCCAGGCGATGGAGCCCAGGACGACGACGATGGCGGCGGGCACCAGCCACATGGCCGCGTCCACGATGCCGGTGCGAAGCTGCTTGTGCGCGTATTCCTCTTTCCAGCGCGAGGCCCGGTACCGAATCGCGAATACAATGGTAAGAACGATGACCGGAATGACGACAATGAGCATCAAGCCGCCGGTGGTGAGGATGACGTTTTTCTCGGCGATCCCGATCGAGCCCTTGGGGTTGAAGATCACGACTTCGCCGCACCCGGTCAGCAGGAGAGGAAGCATCAACATGCCGAGCCGGAAAAGAATCCGACGAATCACTGTCTCCTCCGCTCTCGCTCCGGGACGGCCCGCCCGGGCGTTATTCATTCGCCTGCCCCACCGCCGCCGTTCATGAAAACAGGCAGCCGAATGTAGCTTGAATGTAAAGCCACCCGGCCGTTTATGTCAAGGATTTCGATTTCGAAATATCCCCTTTTTTTCTTTTTT
>CAZKOS010000111.1:8334-10644 GCA_964554445.1 uncultured Spirochaetaceae bacterium
CTTCGTCTTCGCCTTCGTTGTCACCTTCCCCTGTCCGTTCCCCGCGCTTTTCTTCTTCCGGGGCTTTTTCGCGTCGAAGAGGGTTCCCCGGCAGTTTTCGCTGCCGCAGCGGCAGGCGTAGCGCCGCCGGTCCCGGGGCGTGGGCGAGGCGCCCAGGTCCAGGTGGTAATCGTAGGTGATCTCCTCGCCCTTCCTGATCCTCCGGATCGATTCGATGTAAATCCTGCCGCCGTCGGCGATCGATTCGCAATTGGGCGAACAGGAATGGTTGATGAACCGGGCGATGTTCCCTTTCCGCGAGGGGTCGATGACGTAGCCCCGGCCCACCTCGAAAAGGTTGACATAGTCGTCCCCGTCGTCATGGTAGCGGCGCGACGGGACCCGTTCGCCCTTGTATTCGACGATCCTGACTCCCGCGCCGATGTTTCTGGTCGCGAACACGCCGCTTCCGTGGATTTTGGATCTGCGTCTGGATATGGAAGATTCTCTCAATTTCTACCGCCGTTCCGGATGCTAAGATTTCACGAACCGCCGTCGGCCGCGGCCGACCCGGCGTCACGCGCGAAGCCCAACCGTCATTCGTTGAGCCCGTATAATCTATTGGAAATGACGGATTATTCCAAGAGGCATTTTGTTGCAATTTCCAATGTCGATATGATACTATATTCAATAGAATGCGGTGCCCATCCCTCCCTCCCCCCGCCAGAAAAGGGAACGGGCGCCGCGCGAACACGGAGTATCGAAAGTCATGGGAAGCACATCCTCCGCGGCCGCTCCCCCCGGCGCCGGCCGGAAGGCGCCGCGCGGAAACCGCCGCCGTTTCTTCCTCGTGCAATCGCTCTCGACGATCCATTTCGCGGCGATCGCGCTTCTCGTGTTCGGCGCCGGGGCGGCGCTGAGCTACCGATTGGCTTTGCTGCAGCACGAGACCGACGCCGGGCGGCGGCGCGACCGAGTCACGCTCCAGATGGACGCCATCCGCAACAATCTCAGCCGCGAGCTCTACGCCAACATCAACCTGACGAGCGGGCTGGTGGATCTCGTCCGGATCCAGGGCGGCATCAACCGAAGCCAGTTCGAGGACATGGCGCGCGAGCTCACGAGCCACAGCGGCTTGATTCGGGAGGTCGCGTTGGCGCCCGGCAATGTCATCCGCTATATTTATCCCCTGGCGGGAAACGAAAAGGCGCTCGGCCTCGATTACGGAAAAACCCCCGAACAACTGGGCGCGGTGCGGCGGGCGATCGCCGGGAAGGAAACGGTGGTGGCGGGCCCGGTGGACCTCGCGCAGGGAGGCGTCGGCATCATCGGGCGGACGCCCATTTTCATCCCCTCCGCCGGCGCGGACTCGAGCGGGGACTACTGGGGGATCGCCTCCACGGTCATCGATTTCAAGATCCTCGTCCGCGCCACGGGCATAGGCGCCGCCGAGGCCGATCTCGCCGTCGCGCTGCGCGGCCGGGACGGCACCGGCGCCGAAGGCGCGGTCTTCTGGGGTGAGGAGTCGGTGTTCGACTCCGCTCCGGTCGTGCTCGACATCCCCCTGCCGTCGGGAAGCTGGCGCATGGCCGCCGTGCCCCGCGGCGGCTGGCCCCCCTTCCGCCCCTTCGGCTCGGTCTGGTTCGAAGCCGGCCTCCTCCTCTCCGCCTTCCTCGCCATCCTGTTCTTCCAGATCCTGCGCGTCACCCGGAGCCGGGCGGACGAGATCACGCTCCGCCGGACGACGGAAGCCGATCTGCGCCGGACGAACCGCGAGCTGGAACGGGCGCGGGGGGAGCTCGAGGAACGGGTCGACCGGCGCACGCGGGAGCTGGTGATCGCCCGGGACGCGGCCGAATCGGCGGACCGGCTCAAATCGGCCTTCCTCGCCAACATGTCGCACGAGCTGCGCACCCCGCTCAACTCCATCATCGGGTTCACCGGGATCATCCTGCAGGGCCTCGTCGGCGACATCAATGCGGAGCAGCGCAAACAGCTCGCCATGGTGAGCGAGAGCGCGCGCCATCTCCTGGCGCTGATCAACGACGTGCTCGACATCTCCAAAATCGAGGCGGGACAGCTCGAGCTCCGGCCGGAGACCTATCCGCTCCGCCGCTCGATCGAAAAGGCGATCCGGTACGTCCGGCCGCTGGCGGAGAAGAAATCGCTCTCCGTCGCGGCCGACGTCGATCCGGCCGTCACGACCGTCCGCGGCGATCCGCGGCGGGTGGAGCAGGTGCTCATCAACCTGCTCGCCAACGCGGTCAAATTCACCGAAGCGGGCGGGATCACCGTCACCGTCTCCGGCGCGGACGGCGACGCGGTGCGGAT
>CAZKOS010000112.1:0-10571 GCA_964554445.1 uncultured Spirochaetaceae bacterium
TCACTCGTGAACCTTCCCGTCTCGGGGTCCTGCCATCGGGCGAGGGCGTAATTCATCCCCTCTTCCTAACCTACGCCTTTCTCTTCCCACCCATCTCTTTCTTTCCACTTGAGTTTTTTACCAGCCCGTCCCTTCTCTATGCAATGTCAAAGAACAGTCCAGACCACTCCCCCCCCCCCCCCCAATAAAAAAACAGGCTGTCCCGGCGGGACAGCCTGTTTTTTTATTTGAACTTCGCCGCGGTTTCCCGAGCGGCCTTCAGGTCGCTTAAATTGCTCGCCGACGGTTTCGCGATGCCTTCCAATTCGTGGATGACCGAAGCCACGATCTGCCTCGCCTCGTCGCGGTCGGAGACGGGTTTGAGGGTGAGCGTACCCTCGTAGAAACACATCTTCTCCAGGTAGTCCGTGCGCTGGTTGTACTGCTTGAGTTGTTCGGCCTTGGCGGAGGCGCGGCGGGCCGTGTCCCAGTTCCTGGCCCAGAGGTGGTTGGCGAGGGCGATGTAGGCGCTGTAGTTGCGGCCCCGCAGCTTGCCGGAGGCGATCTGCGGATCCATGAGGTCGACCGCCTTGCGGCCGAGCGACACCGAGTACTCGACGTTGCCGAACGACAGCGGCCAACCGGGGACTTTTTCGTAGAGCTCGCCGAGGACGTAGAAGGCGTCCATGTACTCCGGATCGTATTTCAGGGCGATCTTCAGGTTATCGCGCATCGGGCCGGCCTTGAAGAGGGAGTCGAGCACGCCCTTGGTCTGGCCCCACACGCCCATGTTGGCCGATTTCCAGAAGTATCCCTGGGCCAGGTCGGGATTGGATTTGATCGCCTTGTCCGCCCAGGACTCTCCCTCCTCGAAGATCTTCAGGGCCTGGTCGGCGGTGAATACCTTGTCCTTGAAGCCCGTGTCCCCGATGTTGAGCGTGGCCCGGGCGAGCCGCCATTGGAATTCGGCCTGAGCGGCGGGGGCCGTCGCCTTGGACAGATCGCCGAGCAGCAGTTCCTTCTCCTGCCGGAACTGCCCGACCCAGTCCAGGTCGTCGGCCTGCTTCAAAGTTTTCGCGTTCGGCGCCGCCTCTTGGGCCGCGAGCGGGACCGCGCCCGCCAGCGTCAGCGCCAGAAAGCACCAGAGCAACACTCTCGTCGTCGTAATAACCCACCTCCTTATAGCAGGCTGCTGAATAAACCCTGTTTTCCGCTCCGCGGAAATCCAGCGGTATTTTCAACAGCTTCAATAGATGTACACCAGAAATTGCCGGAACTCATTATTTGAGTTTTTTCATGGTTTACAGACTTTTTTTGCTTCATTCCTCACCCGCAAAATAGACTCCGGCAATTTCATGCGCACGTTGTTGAAAAAGCTCAACTTATTCAACAACGTGCTAGCGTCCGTGTTTCGAATCGCCCTCCACCGGGGCGCCGTTTAGGGTTCCGTGCCGAGCTCCGCCCGCAAAAGCTTCACCAGCGCTTTCACGTTCGGGTAATCTTTTTTCGTCAATCCGAGAAAGGTCTCGTAATCCTTCAAGGCCGCCCCGTGCTCCCCGGCGCCCATGAGGGCGTTGGCGCGGTTGACGTAGGCCGCCTCCAGCGAGGGATCGAGGGCCAGGGCGCGCGTGTACTCGTCCACCGCCTTTTTGAATTCGCCCTTTTTGAATTGGATGTTTCCCAGGTTGAAACAGACCACGGCCGACGGCGTCGCGGTTTCCTGGGCGGCGGCGAGGACCTCCTCGGACTTGTTCCAATCGCCGCGCGTCTCGTAGATGGCCGCCTTCAGCACGTAGGCCGGCACGTAACGCCCGTCCTTTTCGATGATCTTGTCGAGCAGGGCGAGCGCCCCCGCTTCGTCGCGGCTGACGTACCGCGAGTAGGCCTCGCCGTACATGCCGTTCACGCTCGGGCAGCCGGCCAGAACGAGGAGCAGCGCCAGGAGCGCGCCGCAGGCCGCCGGCGTGCGTCCGGCCGGGCGGCGCGATACATACCGTCTCATATCGATTCCTTTCCCCCCCATTTTAATATCGATGGGAAACGGTATCCAGATAAATCGGAAATAAATTTCGCGGGCCGTTCCCGCGGCGCCGCGCGGTGAAATAAGTGGCGGAACGTCCCGGCATTGCTTACAATGTAGGAGAAGACGCCGCGAGCGGAACGGAAAAGACGATACACATGAGCGAACGATTATTGCCGCACAACCTGCCGGAACGCGTCAGGGACTGGGTCGAGGAAACCCTGGGTTTCCTTCTCAAAGCTCCCCTGCCCGGGGGCAACGTCCGCCTGGCCGGTCCGACCGATCCGCCCGCCGCCCCCGAGGTCGGCCTGGTGGTCCAGTACTGGGGCGAGGACGAAGGGGAAATCGTGCTCCTCGCCTCGCGCGGCGCGGCCGCGTCCTTCATCGCCCGGCTCGGTCGGCCGGCGCCGCCCCCGGGCGGCGGGGAGGAAATGAAGCTGGTGAAAGGCACGCTCGGCGAGATGCTCAACATCTTCTCGTCGCGCCTGCTGGCGGCCCATTCACCGGGCGGCCGGCACCGGCGCCTCACCACGCCCTCCTGTATTTTCGGGAAAGACCTGTGCATCGCGCCCGAGGACGGGGAGACCGCTGCGGTCGGGGTCGTCACGCCTTTCGGGAGGCTCGATTTCCATCTCCGCCTGGGCGGTTGAGCGTCCACCGCGCGGCCGGGGTTCCGACCCGGCCGGAGGAGGCAGCCTATGTCTCGCGCCCTCATCGTCGACGATTCCACCCTGATCCGTTCGATCATCGCCGAAGAGCTGCGCTCGCTCGGCCACGAAGTGGCGGGCGAGGCGGCCGGCGGCCGGGAGGCGGTCCGCCTCTTCGGAGAGCTCGTCCCCGATCTCGTCCTCATGGACCTCGCCCTCGACGAGATCGACGGCCTCGAATCGATCCGGCTCATCCGCGCCCTCTCGCCGTCGGTGCGCATCGTCGTCGTCTCGGCGCTCGCGCGCGAGAACGTGGCGCGGGAGCTGTGCGAGCTGTGCGTCAACGGATACCTGCGCAAGCCCTTCACCCCGGAGGAGCTCCGCGACACCCTGGCGGCCTCCGATGGATAGCTTCAATATCGGCATCGGCGACTACGACCTGGCCGCGGGCGAGGGCGTGCTGGCCACCGTGCTCGGCTCCTGCGTCGGCGTCATCCTGTACGACAAGGCGAAGAAAATCGGCGGCCTGGCGCACGTCTATCTCCCCGACTCCAGCATCGGCCGGAAAGTGGAGCCGGCGGGAACGGACAACCTCCTCGACCGCTCCCTCAAATACGCCGATCTCCTCATTCCGACGCTCTTCGACGAGATGATCGCCCTCGGGGCGGAGCCGCGGCGCATGTTCGGGTACGTGGTGGGCGGCGCCATGCTCGCCGATTTCCCGGCGGACTCGTCGCTCAACGTCGGTCTCCGCAACCTGGAACGGACGAGGGAGATCCTCCGCGAGATGGGCCTGCGCTTCGTGGAAGTGAAGGTGGGCGGGCGGGCCGGCCGCAAGGTGACCTTCGACGTGGCCACCGGCGACCTGCGGGTGAAGGAGTACTCGGGCATCAGCGATCGCGCGACGTGAACGTGCGTGAGAGGATAGGAAGCTAAGGAAGCCAGGAATCCAGGAAAGGGAAGAGAGAGGAAAATAACAGGGTTGTTCCAGTGCTGTCATTGCGAGGGCCGGACAACTTTATTTACAAGCTGCAAGTGACGGCGGCCCGAAGCCATCTCGTGACACAGCGTCTCTTCCCGACAATTATGGAAATGGCTCTCCGGGTCGAGAGATTGCTTCGGGCCGCGCATAGCATAAAAATGGCCTCATTGTCCGACCCTCGCAATGACCTTTTCTCCTTTCATTTTTTTACATTTGTGGGATACATGTATTCAACCTTCTCCTTTTTTATCCCTCTTCCCTTTTCCCGGCTTCCTGGTTTCCTTATTGAACTCTTTTCTGGCGGCTCATTTTTCGCGGGCGCGCTTTTTCAGATCCTCCACCCGTTTGAGCACCGCCCGGCCGTGGAACGGGAACTTCTCCGCGTTCGCGAAGTCCGCGATCTTCCGCGCATTCCGGGTGAGAGCCTCCTTCGAGTAATAGATGAGCGAGCTCCGCTTGTAGAAGTCGTACACGCCGAGGGGGGAGAAGAACCGGGCGCTGCCGCCGGTGGGAAGGACGTGGTTGGTGCCGGCCCAGTAGTCGCCCACCGGCTCGCTCGAGTAGGGGCCGATGAAGATCGCGCCGGCGTGCCGGATCTTGGACAGCACGGCCTCGGGGTCGCGCACGATGAGCTCGAGGTGCTCGGGGGCGATGCTGTTCACCACCTCGGCGCCCTGGATGAGGTCGTCGACGACGATGAACGCCCCATAGGTTTCGAGCGTCCGCTCGATCCTTTCCCGATTGGCGGCGTACTTGAGGTTCGCGTAGACGAGCTCCGCCACCTTTTCGGCGAACGCCTGGGAGTCGGTGACGAGGACGATCGCCTCGAGACCGCTGCCGTGCTCGGCCTGGGAGAGGAGATCGAGCGCCACCCACTCGGGCTCGGCGCGGGCGTCGGCCAGGACGAGGATCTCCGACGGCCCGGCGATCATGTCGATGTCGACGTACCCGTACACCTCGCGCTTCGCCAGCGCCACCTGGATGCGGCCCGGCCCGACCACCTTGTCGACCTTGGGGACCGTTTCCGTCCCGAAGGCGAGGGCGGCGATCGCCTGCGCCCCGCCCGCCAGGAACACGCCGTTCACCCCGAGAAAGGCGCACACCGCGCCGAGGAGGGGCGTTTCCCTGAACCGGCCGGGGGGCGTGATCACGTAGATCTCCCGCACCCCGGCGAGCTTGGCCGGGACCACGTTCATGAGAAGCGAGCTGGGATAGAATCCCTCGCCGCCCGGCACGTACACGCCGACGCGATCGAGGGGGGTGATTTTCTGGCCGAGCTTGACGCCTTCGGGAAACTTCTTGAGCCACGTTTCCTCGACCTCGTACTGGTGGAACCGCTTGATGTTGTCGTGGGCTTCCTTGATGACGCGCATGAGCGCCGGATCGGCCTTGTCGAGACACTCCCGCAGGTACTCGGGGCGCACCCGGATCTGGTCGGGCGTCATGGCGATCTTGTCGAACTTGCGGGCGTACTTGACGAGGGCCGCGTCGCCCTTGTCGCGCACCTCCCTCACGATCGCGGCCACCTTCTTCTGCAGGCGCGGATCGAACTCCGCGCGCCGGGACAGGATCTTCTCGAGCGCCGGATCGGAGTTTTTATAATAGTACAGGTTCACAAAATCTCCTTCACGAAAAAAGCCACAGAGACACAGAGGACACGGAGAAGAGCAAGAGGGAAAAAATGAAAAGATGGAAGCGAAGGCCTTGATCACTCATGCCCATTTTCACTTCCTCTCTCTTCTTTCTCTGTGTCCTCTGCGTCTCTGTGGCTCACACTTCGAAGTAGAGCCTACATGTCCAGGTTCGCCGGCTCGTAATACTCCTTGGGGTGCTTGCAGCAGGGGCATTTCTCCGGCGGCTCGGTGCCTTCGTGGACGTAGCCGCACACGCTGCACTTCCACTTGATCGGCTTTTCGCGCTTCCAGACGGTGCCCTTTTCCACCATGTCGAGGAGCTTCCGGTAGCGGTCGCGGTGATGCGCCTCGACTTTGGCGATCTGCCGGAAGAGCACCGCCGCTTCCTTCTCGCCTTCCTTATCCGCCTGCTCGGCGAACCCCGGGTACATGGACGCGGTCTCGTAGTTCTCGCCTTCCATGGCCGCCTTGAGGTTGGCCTTGGTGTCGCCCAGGTGTTTCAGGAGCTTGAAGTGGTCCTTGGCGTGCCGCATCTCATTGAGCGCCGTCTCTTCGAAGATGCGGGCGATATAGTGATACCCTTCCTTGCGGGCCGCGTCCGCGAAGTAAGTGTACTTGTTCCTGGCCATCGACTCGCCGGCGAATGCCGCTTCGAGGTTGTCTTTGGTGGTTGCCATAATGCTAACCCTCCTTTTCTTAAGGCTTTTTTATGCACCACGAAGAACACGAAGTTCACGAAGAAGAAAAGAAGAAGATAAAACAATGGGAAAGTTGATTTTATTCTTTTCCATCTTTCCTTCCCTCTCTTCGTGTCCTTCGTGCCCTTCGTGGTGCCTTACAAGGTCCAAGAAGTGAAGCCCCGAAGGGGAGACGAATAAATTCCGCGGCTAGAAGAGCCCGCTGATCCGGCCGTGCTCGTCCACGTCGATCTTGAGCAGGGCCGGTTCCTTGGGCAGGCCGGGCATGGTCATGACGTCCCCGGAATACGCGACCACGAAGCCCGCGCCGCGCGAGACCTTGGCGCCGGTGACGGTCAGGGTGAAACCGCGCGGCCGGCCGCGCTTCCTGGCATTGTCGGAGAGCGAGGCCGGGGTCTTCGCCATGCAGACGGGAAGCTCGGCGAACCCGAGGTCGGTGAGGCGCTTGAGCTCGCGCTTGGCCGCGGGCTCGAAGACGACGCCGTCGGCGCCGTAGACCCTGGCCGCGATCGTGTTGATCTTCTCCTCCAGGGAGAGCGGAAGTTCGTAGAGCGGGGCGAATTTCGATTCCGTCCCGCAGGCGTCGGCCACGGCCCGCGCCAGCTCGAGCCCGCCCTGGGAACCCCGCTCGCGGTAATCGGTGACGAACACCGCCGCGCCCAGGCCCTCGATCCGCTTCCTGAATTCCTCGAGCGCCTCGGGCGGGTCGTCGAGGAATTTATTGATGGAAACGATCGGCTCCAGGTTGAAGAGCCGGATGTTCTCGATGTGCTTGGCGATGTTCTCGATCCCGTGCATTTCGTACGCGCGGTGCGTGACCACGAGCACGGCGCAGGCAGGTTTCAGGTTCCCGTACCGGCACTTGATGTCGAAGAATTTTTCCGCGCCCAGGTCCGAGCCGAACCCGGCCTCGGTGACCACGAAGTCGCCCAGCGCGAGCGCGAGCCGGGTGGCGATGAGGGTGTTGCACCCGTGGGCGATGTTGGCGAACGGCCCGCCGTGCACGAAGACCGGCGTCCCCTCGAGCGATTGCACGAGGTTGGGGTGGAGGGCGTTCTTGAGCAGGGCGGCCATGGCGCCGGGCGCGCCCAGGTCGGCGGCGGAAACGGGCTTGCCGAGCCGGTCGTAGCCGACGAGGATCCGCCCCAGGCGCGCCTTGAGGTCCGCCAGGTCGCGCGCCAGGCAGAGGACCGCCATCACCTCGGAGGCGGCCGTGATCTCGAAACCGTCCTCGCGCAGGACGCCGTTGACGCCGCGGTTGCCGAGGCCGATGAGAATGCTCCGCAGCGAGCGGTCGTTCATGTCGATGACGCGCTTCCAGACCACGTCGCGCGGGTTTAAGTTGAGGGCGTTGTGCTGGTGGAGGTGGTTGTCGAGCGCGGCCGAGAGCAGGTTGTGCGCGGCGGTCACGGCGTGGAAGTCGCCGGTGAAGTGGAGGTTGATGTCCTCCATCGGCACCACCTGCGAATAGCCGCCGCCCGCCGCGCCGCCCTTGATGCCGAAGCACGGGCCGAGCGAGGGCTCGCGGATGGCGATGATCGCCTTTTTCCCGAGGGCGCAGAGCGCCTGGCCCAGGCCGATGGTGGTGGTCGTTTTCCCCTCGCCCTTGGGCGTGGGGGTCATGGCGGTGACGAGGACGAGCTTCGCCTCCGGCTTGTCGGAAAAGCGGGCGGCGACGGCCGGGTCCACCTTGGCGATATGCGGTCCGTAGTGATAGAGATCCGCGGGCGCGAGGCCCAGGGGCGCCGCGATCTCGTCGATGGGACGAGGCGTGACGGCCTGGGCTATTTCAAGGTCGGATTTCATCATGGCGTT
This sequence comes from uncultured Spirochaetaceae bacterium, assembly GCA_964554445.1. Taxonomy (GTDB): domain Bacteria; phylum Spirochaetota; class Spirochaetia; order SZUA-6; family RPPD01; genus JAFGSW01. The sequence goes on from CAZKOS010000112.1 coordinate 7,776, forward strand.
ACGCTCCCCGCCCTACGGCATGCCGAAGCAGCCGAGCAGGCCGAGGACATTGTCGCGCGAAAGCACGCGCTGATTGTAGAGCTCGAGGATCGACTTCAAGTCCCACTCGAGCCGGATGCCCGGCGGGACCGCGCCGGCGCTCCCCGCGTCGCGGATCACCGTGATCTCGTCCGGGATGAGCCCCTCTTGCCGCGCGAGGTCGCGGAGAAAGGCCTCCTCGCCGCAGCGCGCGAGGGCCTCGGCGGCGGTCTCGGCGGACAGGCGCCGGGTGTCCGAATCCGCCTCCAGGGCGAGGCCGCGGGCGGAATCGATGCCCAGGAGCCGGACCGTCCGGTCGACGAGGGCGTCGACGGCCGGGCAGACGAGCGCCACCCGGTAGCCGAAGGTCTTCAGGGTCTGCACGAGCTCCTGCGAGTCCGGCGTGGGCTTGGCGGCCGCCGCCACCTTGTCGAGCACCTCGCTCCCCAACCCATCGAGCAGGGCCGCGGCCGCGAGCGGGGCGGGCTCCTGGCCGCCGTAGGTCTGCTTGAGCGCGGCGGCCCCGAGGCCGGTCTGGCGCGCGATCTCCGCCGCGGTCTCCGGTCCCAGGAAGCTCTTGGCGAGCGAGAAAACGAGCCAGCGCTTTTTCTTGTTGAACACGTCCTCGTTCTGGACGACGGCCTTGATCTTCATCTCCGCCATGGCCGTGACGATCTCCCGCTCGAGGTTTTCGAGGGGGATGGCGGCGCGGCTGCAGTCGACGAGGAGCTCCATGAGGAAGACGCCCTCCCGGGCGATCATTTTCGAGAATTCGATGTTGACCTGGTACCGGCTCAAGGTGGCGGAGATTTTGGCGGCGATGCCGGGCCTGTCCTCGCCGACGAGGATGCAGAGCAGGTTGGTCTTCTCCGCCGAGCGCGGCACGGGGGCGAAGCGGTCGGCGGAGAGGGTCAGGGAGGCGCTCTCGGCAATGGAGGCGGTGAGGGCGCGGCACTTCTCGAGGTCGACCCCGGCGGCGGCGAAATCGACCACCAGGTAGATGGTGAACAGGCCGTGGAGCACGTCCTGGCGCAAGTCGACGATATTGCCGCCGGCCTCGGCCAGGGGCGTGGTGATTTTTCCCACCAGGCCGATCCCGTCGTTGCCGGCGCCGTAAATGACGAAAAGCCGTTCCCCTGTCATGACACGCTCCTTTTTCCGCCTTGCCCGACCGATCGGGAGGGCCCCGGCACGGACGGTGTCCGGGTGAATGCCGATTGTGAAGCATCGCGGGTGCGCGGCCGGACATCGGAGGATGCCCGGCCGATCCGATCAGAAATCGTTTCCCCCCCGCACCGGGAAGTGACGGGGAAAAAGCGCGTTCGGGAAACGAATATCCGTTCTCCTCTTCATTTTATATCCGAGCGGACGGGCAGAGTCAATCGACGTCACCCGGGAATTCTATTTTTGGAGGACACGGAGCCCGCCCCGAGCCCCGCGGTTCGCTTGAAACTGCGTTGCGAAAGTCGTTCGGGAAAAACTCCGCCGCGGGGTGCACGCTGCGTCTGCCTGAATTTTTACGTATCCATGTTGGGAACGGTCATCGAAAATGCTTGGGGATCGGGCACACACGGCTTGTCCCCTACCCGGGCGGTCTAGACATCGATGGGAGCCGTAGAAAATACCGCCGGTTTTCCGGGGAGCGGAAGGCACGGCTTATTCGGGAGCCCGTCAGGAGGGGGACGTTGGTTTGCGCCTGGGCTTCACGAGCGGCTCCCGTTTCGTCTTCTCGTAATTGATTTTTCTCAAGACCATGTAGGTGCCGAAGGCGATGACCGCCATGGCCACGGAAAAGAGCAGGTACGACAACCACATTGGAATGCTTCGGGTCATGGCCGTGTATTCCGACATGCCGCCGACGCTGGCGATGAAGGTGATGGGCAGGAAGACGATATTGATGATGGTGAGCCGCTTGATGAGGAGGCTCAAATTGTTGTTGACGATCGAGGCCCGGGCGTCCATCAGGCCGGAGAGGATGTTGGTGTAGATGTCCGCCTGTTTCAGGCACTGCCCGTTTTCAATAATGATGTCGTCGAGCGTCTCCACCTGTTCCTGGTTGAAGCCCACCTTGACGACGCCGTTCTTGAGCTTCTCGAACAGGGCCGCGTTGTAGCTGATCCCGTTCAGATAATAGACGAGGCTCTTCTGAAGGGTGAACATGTTGAGAAGGTACTTGTTCTCCATGGAGGTGCTGATCTTCTGCTCGATGGACTCCGAAATCTGATTGATGACCCGCAAGTGGGCGAGAAAATGGGAAATTGTCCCGGAGACGATTTTCAGGAACACGTCCTTCAGGTTTCCCACTTTCACGAGCCGTTTCTGATCGAATTCGAGGATCGGGATCTCGTCCGCCATGACGATGACGAGCTTGTCGGAGAAAATGAAGACGCCGATGGAGGCCACCTTGAAGCGCAGGTCGTCCTGGTTCGAGTAGTTCCTCGGGCGCTTGAGAATCACGGCGACGTGATTCGGTTCGTACTCGAGACGGCTGATTTCGTCCGGGTCGAGAGCGGAGGCGAGGGTATGGTCGTCCACCAGGTAGGTGCCGATCAGGCGCTGGCGTTCCGCATCGGTCGGCGCCGTAAATACGAGGATCGGGCAATCCTCTTCCTGCGACTCGCAAATCCGGTTGTTTTCGATGCGATAGGTTTTCAACACGGGGAGCCCCCTCATCGATTCGACGTGAACCGGCGCTGGCGATCGGTTGCCTCAACCATATGGCCGCGGATGGTGTTTGTCAAGACTTATCTTTCCCGGGCTGCTATTCAAAATTCGGAG
>CAZKOS010000113.1:0-3137 GCA_964554445.1 uncultured Spirochaetaceae bacterium
AAAACACCGAGGAGGAAAAGTATGTCCGACATCAATGTCAAAGCCTTCAATGAATTGGTCCAATCCCTGAAAAAGATGCTCTGGGGCGTGCAGGTTCATAAAAACGATTCCGGTTTTCCGCGGGACGTCACCGAGGAGGCCCTCAACGAGCTCATCAAGTCTCTGGAAACCTCGCGCACGGAGTACGAGGCGAGCGTCGCCCGGACCAAGCAGCTCGGCGCGGCCTATCACTCCAATGTCGACCACGGCGTGAAGAACCTGTCCCGTTTCACTTCCCTGATCTGTGATTTCTACGGCAAGGGGAGCCGCCTCGTGGGCGAATTCGGCTTGAAGCCGTCAAAGTAAAAAAGGAAAGGAGAAAATCGATGAGCGACGCGATCGAAACCATTCACGTCGGAAGGATGGGCTGGCGCCCGGATTTCCCCGATTTCAGGGATTACTCCCGCGAACAGGGCGACGAGGACGGGAAACTTCAATCAATGTTGAAGACGCTCAACGTCCACCCAACCTCCCGCCCGAAAGCCGGCCCGTCCGCCGCGCCGGTCGACCTGCGGGAATATTTCCCGCCGGTGGAGGACCAGGGGAAGCTGGGGTCGTGCACGGCCAACGCCGGCGCGGGCCTCTACGAGTACTTTGAAAACCGCTCGTTCGGGACCTACACGGACGTCTCACGCCTCTTCCTCTACAAGGCCACGCGCAATCTCATGCGGGAGACGGGCGACGCGGGCGCTTTCTTGCGGACCACCATGGGCGCCATGGCACTCTTCGGCCTGCCCCCGGAAAAATACTGGCCGTACGACGTCGGCCGCTTCGACGACGAGCCCTCCGCCTTCATCTACGCCTTCGGACAGAATTACCAGGCCCTCCTCTATTACCGCCTCGACCCGGCGGGAACCGAAAAACAGGCGCTCCTGGACTCCATCAAGAAAAATCTGGACGCCAAGCTGCCGTCCATGTTCGGCTTTACCGTCTACTCCTCCATCTCCCAGGCCGCCCAAACCGGGATGATCCCGTATCCGACGCAGAAGGAAAACGTCGCCGGGGGCCACGCCATCGTCGCGGCCGGCTACGACGACGCCAGGGAGATCGCCAACACCAACCCCGGCGGCGCCACGACCACGGGCGCCTTCCTCATCCGCAACTCCTGGGGCACCGCCTGGGGCGACAAGGGATACGGTTGGCTTCCCTACGAGTACGTCCTCCGGGGACTGGCGGTCGACTGGTGGTCGATGCTGAAGGCCGAGTGGGTGGAAACGAAACAGTTCGGATTATAAAGATCTTCGGTAATCAGACACGTTTATTATCGGGATTTGATTGTAGAGACGCACGGCCGTGCGTCTCTACAATTGAGCTGCGTTCCAACAATGAGGTCTATAATACTAAATCAACCGGCGCACCAACTCGTCGAAGTCGCGGACGCACTCGATTCCCGGAGGCCGGCTTCCGCGGCGGTCGAGGAGCACGGCGTGCATTCCCGCCTTGCGCGGCGCCCGGTAGTCCGAATTCGGATCGTCCCCCACGAAGAGGATTTTTCCGGGGGCGCAGGCGCAGCGGCGGATCGCGGCCCGGTAGACGTCGGGATGAGGCTTGCGGAGGCCGAAGACGATGGAGGTGAGGATCATTTTGAAGAAGACCTTGAGGGCGTGCTCCTCGAGGATCTCCTCGATCCCGCGGCGGACCTTGAAGTTCGAGACGATGCCCAGGTTGAAGCGGTCCGCGAGGCGGGGGACGGCGCGGTGCACGTCGCTGGGCACGAAGGTGCGCGTGCGGTAGGCCCTGATGAAATTCCGCGTGAGCCGCTCGGCCGCGGAACGCGGCGCGGCGCCGAGCTCACGGAGGCGGGGATTGTCGCGGCAGACGAGGTACAGCCGGTCAGAAAAATCGTGCTCGCGGTGGTCCGGGCTCGAACCTTCCACGGCCGAACCGGCCGCCTCGAAGGCCGCCGTAAACTCGTCGATCCCGGACCACGCCTCCTCGAAACCCGAGCCCTCGTAGGTCCAGCGCGCGTAATCGGCCGGACCGGGTGTCGGGTCCAGGTCGACCAGCGTCTCCATGCAGTCGAAAAGAATGAATTTGAATCGATGTCCTGCCTTGCGATGCCTTTCCACGCGCGGCGAAACTCCTCCCGGGCGCGCCTGCCGAAACGACCTTGCCGAACAATGGCGCACCGTACAAAATATAAAACAACTTTTCGGTTTTTTCCGTCAAATTCGATTAATATTGGTAAGCGAGGGAGGTAAAATGAAAATCACCGTGTTCGGCGCGCGCGGGGCGATCGGGAGACTCGTCGTCAAGTTCGCCCTCGAACGGGGCTGGGAGGTGGCCGCCTTCGCGCGCGACACCGAGGGGATTCCGCCCGCGCCGGGCCTCGAGACGGTGCGGGCCGAGCTTTCGGACGAAGACGCGATCGCGCGCGCCCTGCGGGGATCGGCGGCCGCGCTCACAGCCTTCGGGCCGTCGTTCGGCCGGCTCGAACCCGGGGAGGCGCCCCTGACGAACGGCACGGCGCTCATCGCGAAAAAAATGCGCGAGCTCGGCGTCCGGCGCCTCATCGTTCTCGCCACGCCGAGCGTGCGCTCGGACGAGGACGGGCGCTCATGGCGGGTGCGGCTCATTGTCCGGCTCGTCCGTCTCCTGCTCCCGGACGCCTACCGGGAGATCACGGGCATGGGCCGGGAAACGATGACGAGCGGACTGGACTGGACGGTGGTGCGCCAGATTTTTCCGAACAGCCGTCCCCCGTCCGGCGCCGCCGTTGCCGGGGGCGTGTCCGGGAGGACGGGACTCGCCGTGTCGCGCGCGGACGTCGCGCGCTTCATGCTGGACCAGGTCGAGGACCGGACATACGTCCGGCGCCTGCCGGTCATTCATTCGAAGCGCTGATACTTTCTTCCCCTCACGTCCGCTCTCGTTTCCTGTGAAAATGAAACGGCTGGAAAATAACTTATAGATAACGCGCTGCAACAATTTTGGGGGCACCGGATACGACTTTCTCCGGTTGAACCCACGGCCCGAATCGGCTACTCTTCCTTCAACATCTCAAAAAGGAGGCCGCCATGCCCGCTTTCGGTTACCACGCGGTGTATGAACCAGATTTCGCCACCGCCCTCCGGAACGCTGCCGAGCACGGATTCCAC
>CAZKOS010000113.1:3237-6862 GCA_964554445.1 uncultured Spirochaetaceae bacterium
CGGGCGCTCGACGAGTTGTTCGCGGGCGGGGCGGAGGTCTTCCTCGCCCTCGATTTCGCCAAGATGCACGGGCCCGGGCCCGTGCCGGACGAGGAGCAACGCGCTTTTTTCCGCAGGCACAAGAGCCGCATCCGGGAAATCCACTTGCATGACCTTGACGAACGGGGCCGCTCGCACCTCAAACCCGGCCAGGGGAAACTCGATTTCGATGGCTTATTCCGGGAGTTTTACGACGAAGAAAATCAATGGCTGACCATCGAGGTGCGGCCGTTCGAAGAGGCAAGGCTGGCGATGGAAAGATTCGAGGAAATGATCGCGACCGCCATGAAATGAGCGCGTCTAGGCAGGTTGTTGAAAAAGCTCAGCTCTTTCAGCAACCTGCTAGGCCCGCCGTTCGAGCGGCAGGGTGACGATGAAACGGGAGCCCTCCCCCGGTGCGCTCTCCACCCGGACGTCCCCCCCGTGCTCGGCCGCGATTTTGCGGCAGAGCGTCAGGCCCATGCCCGTCCCCTCGTGCTCCGTCCCGTTGTCCAGCTTCTGGAACACGTGAAAAATCGTCTCGAAGTATTTTTCCTCGATGCCGATCCCATTGTCCGCCACCGTGACGGCGACGGCCGGCCGGTCCCGGTGCGTCGCGGCGGCGGCGGAGATGCGGATCACCGGCGTCCGGTCCGGATGGCGGTAGATGAGGGCGTTGAGGATCAAGCTCGTGAAAAGCTGGTATAACTGGCCGCGCTCCCCGACGACCACCGGCAGGGAGGACATTTCGAAGCGGGCCTTTTCCCGCTCGATGCGGACCTCGAGGTCTTCGCGGATCTCGAAGAGCAGCGCGCCCAGATCGACGGGGGCCGGCGGACGGGCGGCGGCGGAGGTTTTCGAATACACCAGCAGATCGTCGATGAGAGCCTTCATGCGCCGGGCGCTTTTCCTGAGCCGCCGGATATAATCGCTGCCGCGCTCCCCCGCCGCCGGGAAGAGCAGGGTGTCCAGCCGCTCGGAGAAGATCGAGATCTTGCGCAGCGGCTCCTTGAGATGATGGGAGGCGATATAGGCGAACCGCTCCAGCTCCCGGTTGGACCGCGACAGCTCCTCCGAGGCCGCCACGAGCGCGCGGGCGTGCCTGATCCCCCGCAGCCCCACGCTCACCTGCACCTGCAGGGCGTTGTAGACCCCAATCTCGCGCGGACCCTGCTCGAAGGCGAGGTATCCCATGAGCTCGTCCTCGAAAGCCACGGCTTCGAGAATGAGGACGAAACGCCGGGCGCGCGGGAAGAAGCGGTCGGGAACGATTTCCGCCGCCGGGAACGGCACGCCCTCCGGATTGAGCTCGAGGACGCTCCCGTCGGCGCAGGCGAGCGCCAGCCGGGCGGTCGCGGAGGAGCCGCCCGGGTCGTCGAACAGGGAAAACCAGCAGGCCGGAATTCCCAAATAGGGGAGCCCGTCGGCCAGGGCCTGCAGGAATTCCCTCATCTCGAAGCGGCTCATGAGCCGCTGACTGACCGCCTGGAGAGTTCGGTACAGCACGTCCCGGCGGAACCCGAGCGCCGCGGTCAACCGCTGGGCGAAATCCCCGGCGGCGATATGCCCCCGCTGGAGGAGGGTTTCCGCCCGCGCCAGGGCGGCCGCGTTCCCGCCCAGCGCGTCGTGAACCGCGTCGCGGAGCGCGGCGAGCAGGGCGGAGAAGGCGGTCGCCCCGTTGTCCATTTCGACGGCCTTGAGCTCGCGGACAAGGGCGGTCGCAAAGAGCCCTTCATTTTCCCGGCCGCCCTCGAACTCCTCCAGGAAACCGGCCACGATGCTTCCGACCGCCTGGGGTCCGACTACGGCGCGGAAGCGGGCGTCGGCCGCGGCCATGGAGGAAATCAGGACGTCCTTGTCCGGCGGACCGATTCCCGCTTCCCGCGTCCGGGTGTGCGCCGGCCGCGGATGTGCGCCCTCCTTCGGTGAAACGGAGGGCGCGGTTCGAGCGCCTTCCGGGGAGACCTCTCCGCCGTCACAGCCGCAGGAGGAACGAGGCACGAACTCAGCGGGGATCTCGATCGCCCTGTTCTCCGCCCCGCCGGAAAGAAGCATCATCATGTGCCTGACCGCCCGCCTTCCCATCTCGTAGAACGGCTGCCGGACGGTGGCGATCGGGATCGGCGCGTAGCGGCTTTCCTCGACGTCGTCGAAGCCGACGACTTTCACCTCTTCCGGCACGGGCACCTTGCGCCGCATGAGCTCCTCGACGGCGCCGAACGCCATCCAATCGTTGGCCGCCGCCACGGCGTCGAAGCGAACCTCCCGCTCGTCGAAAAGCGCGCGGACGGCCCGCACTCCCGCCTCCCGTTGGAAATCCCCGGGAAGCTCGAGGGCGGGGTCGGCGTGAAGTCCCGCGCGCTCGAGCGCGTCCCGGTAGCCCCGGTACCGCCCGGCCGCCTCTTCGCTCTGATCCGGACCCCGGATGAACGCGATCCGCCCGCAGCCGTGCCGCTCAATGAGGTGCGTGCAGGCGTCGCGCATCCCGTGGTAGTTGTCGATGATGAAGCTGGTCGTGCCCTCGACCGGCGGGCCGACGGTGATCCGCGGGAAGGACGCGAACCGGCGGTAGAAGGCCTCCAGGGCGTCCGGCGGCGAGTGGGCCGTCATGACGCCGCTCCAGATGATGACGCCGTCGATCCGCTCGCGGGTGATGAGATCGTAGAGGACATTGGATTGGGACTCGGGACCGAGCGTGGAGCGGGGCGGGTTTCCGGGAACGTACACCAGGTTGACGTCGGCTTCGCGGGCTTCGTCGGCCAGCCCGAACCAGAGGGAAAAGCTCGCCAGATAACCGCGGAAGCTGCGGGTGAGGAACGCGATCGTGGGGCGTTCCCGAGACTTTTCGTCGAGGCGGTTCTGCGCTCCGGTCGTCATGGTCGTCTCCCGATCACCCGACGGGACGGCGCGGCTCCCCGCCCGTTCCGTTCAGGCTCGCTTCCTATGCGGCGCGGCCGACGCCCACCCGGCGCGCGCGTCCGCCGAATTGCCCGTCCATAGCCTTATAATAGAGAACCGTCGCGGATATTTCCAGTCCTTTCAACGCGCGGAAGCGCAATTCCAATTGACTGCGGCGATTGAATCCGGGTACTATAAAGAGAGTATAAAAAGGAGGAATACCATGTTGAACGGCTTATACGATTTCATGTCCAAAATCGGCTTCGGCGATCCCCTCCACCCGCCGATCACCCACATGCCCATCGGGCTGGCCGTGGGCGCCTTCGTCTTCGTCCTCATCGCCGTCATCTTGAAGAAGAAGAACCTGGAGATCACGGCGCGCCACGTCTCGATCCTGGCGTTCATCTTCGCCTTTCCCACCATCCTCCTCGGCACGCTCGACTGGATCCATTACTACCACGCCATCCTCTTCCCGCCGTTCGCGATCAAGATCACCCTGGCCGCGATCCTCCTCGTCGAGCTCGCGGTCGGCATCATCATCGGAAATAAAGTAAAACTACGGCGCTTTGTCATGACGCTCCTCGCCAGCGTCGGGGTCGTGGCGGTCGTCGGGCTCGGCTGGTTCGGAGGCGGGGTCATGTACGGACGCGGCATCGACATGTCCCGTTTGAAGCCGGCGGCTTCCGCGTCCCCGGCGCCGGCCGTCTCG
>CAZKOS010000113.1:6962-10528 GCA_964554445.1 uncultured Spirochaetaceae bacterium
CCTGCTAGAGTTCGCTCTCCTTGGTGATCGCGATGGCGGCGATCGTGCCGTCGGCCGCGGCGGTCGTGATCTGCCGGAATTTCTTCGAGCGCACGTCGCCCGCCGCGTAGACGCCGGGCAGGTTGGTGCGCATGTCCTCGTCGGCCACGAGGTAGCCGTACGCGTCGCGCGCGAGCGCGGCGGGCAGACCGTGCGTGTTGGGGGAGAAGCCCGCGAAGATGAACACGCCGTTGGGTTTCAGCGTCGAGCGCTCGCCCGAGGACAGCGTCTCCACTTCCACGTCCAGGTGCGAGTTGTTGCGCGAGAAGCTCCGCGGCTCCCTCCCGAGCATGAACTCGATGGTCGGCACGGCGCGGGCCCGCTCCACCGCGAGCTTGTGCGCGGTGAGCTCCTCGAACTGGTGCACCACCGTCACCCGGCGGGCGAAACGCGAGATGAAGATGGACTCCTCCACCGCCGAGTTGCCGCCCCCGATCACCACCACGTCGCGCCCCTCGTAGAACTTGGCGTCGCAGGTGGCGCAGTAGGAAATGCCCTTGCCGCGGAGCTCCTCCTCGCCCGGCACCCCGAGCTTCTTGGGGGAGGAGCCGGAGGCGATGAGGACGAAGCGGCCCCGGACGGTTTCCACGCCGTCGAGCTCGACCGTCTTTTTCTCCAGGTCGATTCCGGTAATCTCCGACGCGGCCCGGAAGCCGCAGCCCGCCTGCCGCGCCTGCTCGTACATGTAATGGGCGAGCATGAAACCCTTCTGCGGTTCAATGAACCCCGGGTAATTGGAGACTTCGTGCGTGACCGACACGTACCCGCCGGGAATGGCGGGATCGACGATGATCGTGTCGAGCTTGGCCTGCGCCAGGTACAGCCCGGCGGTGAGCCCGGCGGGCCCGGCCCCGAGGATGATCACGTCCGTCTTCGTCTCGATCTTTTCCGCGGCGTCCGCGTCCACGCCCGGCGCGAGCAGCTTGAGCCCCCCGATGAGCTCCCCGTGCTTGATCGCGCCCGAAAGGCTCAACGGAAGCTGTTTTCCGTTCTCGAAGAAGAGCACGGTGGGCGATGAGGACACGCCGAGCTCCTCGGCCAGGGCGCGGTTGCCCTGCCTGAAGATTTTGTAGAACGCGACGTCGCGTCCGAAAAGGCGCGCCGCCCGCTCGTACTTGAGGGCGAAGGCGTCGCAGGGCGGGCACTCGGTGGAGAAAAAATCCACCACCGCCCGGGGTTGCGTGAGCACGTCCTCCCGAAATTGTTCGCCGTTGATTTCCTTAATGAGTTCCGACACTGTGTACCTCCGCGTTGTCCGCTGAAATTTGCCGCTTGTCTTTCGCTGCGAAGCTTCCAGCGAAGTAAACGTCCGCGCCCAGGGAGAGCAGCTCCCGGACGGGACGGCAGTCGGGCGCGAGCCAGTCGCCCTCCTTGTTTTTGGCGACGGCCGCGCAGCCGCCCCCGCAGACGAGGCTCACGCTGCAGCCCCGGCAGCGGTCGATGGCGGTCACGTCCCGCGTCCGCAAACGCTCGATGAGCTTTTCGTCTTTGTACGTTTCCGGAAAAAACCGGCCGAGCTCCTCGCCGCTCTTGCCCACGGTCGCGGTGCAGGAGAATATCCGGCCCGCGCCGTCGAACGCCCACTCGGTCTTCGTGCCGGGGCAGGCGTCGAAGAGGGGCGAAGGCAGGCGGCCGTTCTCGAACAGAAAGCGCGCCACCGAGAAGCCCGGCTGGTGAAACTCGAGGATTTCCGGGTGCTTCGCGATCTCGGCCGCCAGCGCCTCGTACAGCCCGAGCCGGGTGAAGAGCGCGTCGCGGCCGGCCAGGCAGGAATGGAGCTCGTAGACGCGGCCGACCTGCGTCTTGAAAAGCGGGCTCTTCGTCCAGCCGCGGCCGATCGCCTCCCGCGCCAGGTCGGCGAGCGAGGCGATGTTGAGCGCGTCCAGGTTGAAGCGCAGGTTGACGGGAAGGCCGGCCGCGAGGGCCGCGTCGATCCCGGCCGCGACGCGCGCGAACGTGCCGCCCCCGCCGCGCAGGGGACGGCGGGCGTCGTGCACCCCGGCGGGGCCGTCCAGGGTGACCTGGACCTCGCGGATCGCGCGCCCGGCGAAGAGCGGCAGGTAGCTTTCCAGCGTGTAGCCGTTGGTGACGATCGCCGTGTCCAGCCCCCGCCGGGCCGCCCCTTCGAGGAGGAGCCCGATCGTCCGGCGGGCCGCGGCCGAGGGCAGCAGCGGTTCCCCGCCGAAGATCGTGACGTACTTTCTGCGTTCGCCGAACTCGGCGTCCGCGTAATTGAAGAACGATTCGATGACTTTTTCAGGATCAGGCAGGGGTGCCCGATCGTAGCCGCCCTGGTAGCAGTAGGCGCAGCCGAAATTGCAGTCGTACCACGGCGCGTAAAAAAGCTGAAGCTCGTCGTTCTCGCGCGCGTCCAGAAAATCGAGGTACGCGCGCCGGAAGCGGCGCTCCTCCTCCGCGGGCTCGACCACGTAGCCCTTGTCCAAAAGGTCCGGCCGTTCCTCCCCCGCCTCGATCGCCTTCACGTCGCCGCTTGTCGCCGCGTCCGCGCTGCCCGACAGGGGATTGACGATGAAGAAGGCGTCCCCGTTTTTGAGGGGCGCAATGATGTTGAAACGGGAGGGTTGCATTCGTTCTGCTCCTTGTCGTAAAGAAGGAACGGCCGGCCGGACCGGCGCCGCCCGGGCGCCGCATCCGGTCTCCGCCGTCAATCGTGACAGCCGGCGTCGATCTTGGACTGCTTGGCGCAGCACTGGGCCGCGGCCTTCTTCGGCTTTTTTTCCGGCCGGATGAGCGTCTTCATCGTTTTCTCCTTCCTCACGACCCGCACCCGCCGCCGCAGCGGCAGGCACCGGTCGCGCGCTTGTTTCCGGTCAATGTGAAACTCGACACTTCGATCTCCCCCTTTTTATAGGGGGCGCTTTCCTCGATGATTGCCACGTCGTCGAACCCGGCCAGGAGCACGGTGCGCAGGTATTCCTCGCGCGTGTCCGCGCCCGCCCAGCACTCGGCCACGCGGGCCGGGTCGTTCTTGAATTCCGCGGGCACGGGCGCAGTCGAATAAATGTCGCTCACCACGAACCGCCCGCCGGGCTTGAGCACGCGGGCGATCTCGTTCCAGACCGCGCGCTTGTCGGCGACGTGGTTGAGAACGCAATTGGAGACGACGCAGTCGACCGACCCGGACGGGAGCGGCAGGGCGGTGAGCTCGGCCCGGACGAACTTCGCGTTCCCGACGCCGAGGCGCTCGGCCGCGCCGCGCGCCCGCTCGATCATGGCTGCGGAGGCGTCGATGCCCCAGGCGAAGCCGTTCTCCCCGACTTCATCCGCCAGGCGCAGGGTGTCCGTGCCGCGCCCGCTCCCCAGGTCGACGCAGACCTCCCCGGGCCGCGCCCGGGCCTTGTCCGCCGCGCCGCCGCAGGAAAGGCAGCAGGAGCTTCCGGCGAGCTTGTCGTACCGTTCGGTGATGGCGTTTAAGGTAGCTTCGTTCGACATTCGTTTCTCCTAGAGGGTTTGGATGAGCAGGGCGAGGCTCTTTTTGATCAGGGCGAGCTCCGCGGGGGTGAGCC
>CAZKOS010000114.1:0-10422 GCA_964554445.1 uncultured Spirochaetaceae bacterium
ATCGCGACGTGAGACGGGGCTCCATTGGTACCGCGGACGTTTCGCCCGCGGGAGAGGAGAGTTATTTTCATATATAAAAAGCAGACTCCGGCAATTTCATGAGCACGTTGTTGAAAAAGCCCGACTTTTTCAACAACGCGCTAAAATCATTCTCCCGCTTTGAAAATCAACGGCACGAACTCCCGCAATCCCGCCTTCCAGACTCCCCAGTCGTGGCCGCCGGGCATCGTCTTGAAGGTATGCGCGATGCCGTGCGCGGTCAAAAACTTGTCCGCGTTTCGGGCGACGTACAGCAGGCCGTCCGATTGGCCGCACAATATCCAGATCAACTGGGCGGGGCGGTCCGCTTCGACATTGAAAAGCGCGGTGTCGGTGTTCGGCGCCGGGGAGAAGGCGCCGACGCAGGAGAACAATTCGGGATGGCCGAGGCCGAAATCGAGGGCCTGGCCGCCGCCCATGGAAAGTCCGCAGATGCCGCGGTGCTTCCGGTCCGTGTACACCGAATATTTTTTTTGGATAAACGGGATCAGGTCGTCGAGAAGATCCTTTTCAAAATTCGCGAACGCGGCCTGGGCCTCGGCGCTGAACGGGTTTCTCGGCACCCGGTCGGGATTCATGGCCCGTCCGTTCGGGAACACCAGGATCATCGGCTCGGCCTTTCCCTCGGCGTACAGTTTGTCCATGATCTGCTTCGGCGTGCCGTTATTAATCCACTCGGCCTCCGTACCGCCGATGCCGTGCAGGACGTAGAGGACGCTGTATTTTTTCGCGTCCGAGTACCCGGGAGGGGTGTAGACGTAGCAATGCCGATCAACGCCGGTCGTCTTTGAATGGTAGGTTTGTCTCGTTACCCTTCCTTTGGGAACATCAGGCTGCGCCGGTTGCGCATCGGCCCGGGCGACCGGAAAGAGAAAAGCGATTCCGAACAAACAGATTCGGAGCCCGACCGGAAAAATGTTCCTTTGATTCATACACCACCTCCCTCGCCGTAAAAAGCGGCGACTGGCCGTTAACCTTAACGCATTTCCACCAAAAAAACAATTGTCGGGAAGCACGGCCGTGCGTCCCGACAATCCAAGGTCCGATAAAAACAGAATGCCGCCCGGAAATTATTTCCCCTTCTTCAGGAACGTGAGCGGATCGGTCACCTTGTTGTCGACATGCACCTCGAAATGAACGTGCGGGCCCGTGCTCACGCCGGTGTTGCCCGAGAGCGAAATGATCTCCCCGGCCGCCACGGTCTGGCCGACCGTCACTTTGATCTTGCTGTTATGCCCGTAATAGTAGATATTCCCGTCCTCGTCCTTGATCTGGACCAGGTTGCCGTAGCCGGCCAGGCTCCAGCCCGCGAAGACGACCGTTCCGCCGCGGTAGGCGTGCACGGGGGTGCCCACCGGGATCGCCACGTCGATGCCGAGGTGGTGGCGTCCCGCCGGGCGAGGCGACCAGAAATAGTCGCTGATCACGCCCACGCCCGGCGGAAGGAAGGATCCCGCCACGAGAATGTCGTCGGGGGTCCGCTGCGTGCCGATGCGCAGGATGCGGACGAGCGGGTTTTTGAGGATTTCCTCCTTCACGATGTTCACGCTCTGTTCGCGTTCATTGATGTGCACCGTGTCGGCGTACACCCGTTTGCGCCCCTGCGCGCCCGGCGCCTCCACCTTGAGCTGCGTGCGAAGCATGCTGCCGTCCATCCTCACGACGACCGGGGGAAAGATGATCTGTTCGTACACGTGGCGGTACGATACTTCCACGTTGAAGAGCGGCTTGGGCACGGTGAGATTGACGACGTCCCCGGCCTTGAGGTGCTGGGGATCGAGGGCGGGATTGGCGGCCATGAGGTCCGAAAAAGCGAGGTGGTACTTCTGGGAGATCAGGTAAAACGTGTCGCCGGGCTTGATCGTGTAGTGCTCGATCTTTTGCGCCCCCCAGAGAACGTACCGGAACGCGTCGTCCACGCTGCGAATGGAATCGAAATACGCGAGCCCGGGCTCGACGGAATAAATCTCGCGGATCCGCACCTGCAGGTCTTCGATCCGCTCGTCCGACCGGGCCCGGGGGATAAAGGCGGTTTTGAGCCGGCGGATGAGCTCGTCGATCTCGGCCTTCGTCCGCAGGTAAACGTAATCGGCATTTTCAATTTTCAGGGCCCAGACCTTGCACTGGTAGGTCACGTTCCGGCGAAGGGCGTCGTCGAGGCGGGCCATGCTCGTAAACCGGTCGAGCGTGGCCTCGGTCGGCTCGAAGGAAACGAGATCCTTGTCGAAAACGATTTCGATGTTCTTTTCAGACTCGATGCGCCGCTTGAGGACGGCCAGGCGGGCGGTCACGTCTCCCCGGCTCTTGATCAGACCGATCTCGTTCCCCTTGACCATGACCTTGAAGCCGTCGATGTAGTCGACGATGACCAGGTTGAAGAAGAAGATGCCCCCGGTGAGCAGCAGGAAGAGCGTCAGAGGGGTGATGATGAGCCGGTGGGTCCGGATGAATCGTCCAAGGCGCGTCACGATATCCTGAAAGATACACCGAAAGCGGTTTGCGAGTAAAGCGAAATGCGGTTCGGAGAGACATTCTCACATTGGGAATCGCGATCCTCGCTTCCCGCCGGCTTTCAATCGGAGCGCTTTTGTTGTAATCTTCTTTTATGACGATGCTTTCCAGGCCGGGGAAGGACGATACGCCGTGCCCTCGCGCCTGTTTCCGTGTCGGGGGCTGAGCATGAAGGAAACCGTATACGTACTGGACGACGAAGCGGACATTCTCGAGCTCGTGGCGATCGGGCTCGAGAAGGCCGGGTACAAGGTGCGCGGCTTCAAGCGGTCGACCGAGCTGCTAGCTGCCGTCCGCCGGGCCGCGCCCGACCTCTTCATCCTCGACCTGATGCTTCCCGACATCGACGGGCTCGAGCTGTGCGGAAAACTGCGCGGCGAGGCCGCCACGCGGCGCCTCCCGATCATCATGCTGACCGCCCGCCGGGACGAGACGGACAAGGTTCTCGGCCTCGAGCTCGGGGCGGACGACTACGTGACCAAACCCTTCTCCCCGAAAGAGCTCGCGGCCAGGGTGAAGGCGGTGCTGCGGCGGGGAAAGGAACCGGAGACCGGAGGCGTCATCGCGGTCGACGGCCGGTTCACGATCGACCCGGAACGGCGCGAGGTTCGCGACGCCGCGGGGAAGGTCATCGAGCTCACCCGCATCGAATTCGACCTCCTCGAGCGCCTGGCGGGCCGACGGGGCCTGGTCTTTCCCCGGGAAAGGCTTTTGGGCGACGTCTGGGGCGAATCCGTCCACGTGGGCGACCGGAACATCGACGTCCACATCCGGCACCTGCGTGAAAAGCTCGGGGAGGCGGGCGCGCTCATCGTCAACGTCAGGGGAGTGGGGTACAAGCTTGCGCAGTAATTCGTTCGTCATCAGGATTCTATTTCTCTATGTCCTCGTGATGGCCGCCTTTCTCGCGTTCATCTTCCTTTTCTTCTTCCAGAAAATCACCGCCGACGGCGTCGCCGACCAGGCCGGCTACCTGCGGCGCGACGCGCTTCTCATGGAAGACGGCGCCAAGGCCGCCCTCGAGGGCGGCGCGGCGGGCGCGCTCGACGCCTATCTCTTCGCCAGGGCCCGGCTCCTGGACGCACGCATCACCTGGATCGCTCCGGACGGGAAGGTCCTCGTGGACACGGAGGAGAACCCCGCCTACATGGACAACCACGCAGGGCGGCCGGAAGTGAAAAGCGCGCTCTCCGGAGCGGACACGTACGACGTCCGCTACTCGGCCACGCTGAAGAAAGACATGCTGTACTACGCCCATCTCGTCAGGGACGAGGGCCGGGCCGCCGGCGTGCTCCGCTTGAGCGTCTTCATGGCCTCACTGGAACGGCTGCTGGTGGGCCTCAAGCTCCAGTACCTTGTTATCATCGCCTTTCTCGTCGCCGTATCGACCGCCGCCCTGCTCGTCGTCCACCGCTACTTCCGCCGCGAGATCGACCGCTTCGCCGGCATCGCCCGCCGGGTGGCGGAGGGCGATTTCGAGGTCCGTTTCCCCGTGCGCGAAAGCCACGAGATCAGGTCCCTGGCGAACAGTTTCGAGACGATGGTGGCGAAGATAAGGTCGCTCGTTTCCGACCTGACGGCGGAGAAGAACGAAATCGAGGGCATCATCTCCTCGGTGGACGAGGGGATCGCGGTCGTGGACGAGGAGGGGAAAGTGACGCGGGCCAACCGCGCCTTCGCCGAGCTCTTCGGGGCCGGCGAGGCGGCGGGCCGGTACTATTGGGAGATCGTGCGCGACAACGATCTGGCCGGCGTCATCCGGGAAGGCCCGCGGGAGGCGGGCCGCCTGGTCACGGTTGAATCCCGCGGCCGCGCCCTCCTCTGCTCCCTCACCCGCCTGCCGGGGCGGCAGGAAACGGTGGTCGTGATCTCCGACGTCACGCGGGTGAAGAACTGGGAGACGATGAAAAAGGACCTGGTCACCAACGTGAGCCACGAGCTCGGCACTCCCCTGACCGCCATCAAGGGCTACGTCGAAACCCTGCGCGAAGAGGAAAAGGACGGGCGCAAGGCGAAATTCCTGGATATCGTCGCCCGGCACACGGAGAGGCTCGAGCTCATCGTCAAGGACCTGCTCGTCCTCTCGCGGCTCGAGGACGAGCGCGAGCCGCCGCCTGACGGACCGGTCCGCCTCGAGTCCGTGGTGGAGCGGATGCAACCCCTCTTTGCCGACCGTTTCCGCCAGAAGGGCCTCTCGCTCGACGTCCGGTCCGAGTCCGGCCTGCCGGCCGTCAGCGGCGACGACTTCAAGCTGGAACAGGCGCTCGTCAACCTGCTCGACAACGCCTTCAAGTACACGGAAAAAGGCGGGGTGGTCGTCACCCTGGCGCGCGAGGGCGAACGGGTGAAGCTCGAGATCGCGGATTCCGGCATCGGCATTCCGGAAAAGGATTTGGACCGGATCTTCGAACGCTTCTACGTGGTGGACAAGTCCCGGTCCCGCGCCCAGGGCGGTACCGGGCTGGGCCTGGCCATCGTCAAGCACATCGTCGCCCGGCACCGCGGCGAGATTCGGGTGAAAAGCGTCCTGGGAAGCGGGACGACCTTCACGCTGCTCTTTCCGGCAGGGTCTCCTTGAGAAGAAAGAGAACCACGGATGAACACGGATAATACGGATGACACGGATGAAAGAAAAATGTTGAGAATAGAAAAAAAGACGATTGGATTTGTTTGGTTTTATTACGATTGTTCCTAGTGCATTTTTCCATTTTTCTTTCTTTTTCGAATTTCTTTTCTATTCCCATTCGCCATCATGATCTTCCCATCCGTTCTCCTTTTTCTCTTCTCCTATCCGTGCACATCAGTCCTATCCGTGACATCCGTGGTTCTTCTCCCCCTTTTCGCAAATTAACACAATCTTAACATTCCCTTACCACTTCCTTAACCGGTTGTGCATATATTGATGCAAATGCTACCCACTTAACCAGGAGGAAATGCATGTTAAAACGGATTTTATTATTCACCGTGCTCGCGACCGTCGTTCTGGGCACGGCCGCGGCGCAGACGGAACTGACCGGATCGGGGGCCACCTTCCCGGAGCCGCTGTATCGGAAAATGTTCGACGCCTACCATACGCAGACCGGCGTCAAGGTGAACTACCAGGGCATCGGCTCGGGAGGCGGCATCAAGCAGCTGACCGACAAGGTGACCGATTTCGGGGCCACCGACGCCTTCATGACCGGGAAGGAGCTGGCCGCCGCGGGCGCCCCGATCGTTCACATTCCCACCTGCATCGGCGCCGTGGTGGTCTGCTACAACCTGCCCGGCGTCGGGTCCGGACTGAAGCTCACCCCCGACGTCATCGCCGGGCTGTTCCTGGGAAAAATCAAACGCTGGAACGATCCGGCCATCGCGGCGGAAAACCGGGGCGTGAGGCTGCCCGACATGCCCGTTTCGGTCGTCCACCGGTCGGATTCGAGCGGCACCTCGTTCGTCTTCACCGACTATCTCACGAAGGCCAACTCCGAATGGCGCGACAAGGTCGGCGCCAACAAGGCGCCCAACTGGCCGGCCGGCATCGGCGGCAAGGGCAATCCGGGCGTCGCCGACATGGTGCGGAGAATACCGGGCGCCGTCGGGTACGTCGAGCTTGTGTACGCGGCGTCCAACAAAATCTCATTCGCGGACGTGAAAAACAAGAGCGGCCGCTACATCACGCCGTCCCTGGAAACGGCGAGCGCCGCGGCCGACGTCACACTGCCCGCCGACACGCGCGTCACCATCACCGACACCGCCGCGAGGGACGGCTACCCCATTTCCACCTTCACCTGGCTCATCGTTTACAAGGATCAGAAGTACAACGGGCGCTCGCGGGCCCAGGCCAAGGCCGTCGTCGACCTGTTGTGGTGGGTGGTCCATACCGGCCAGCGCTACAACGAGGGGCTCAACTACAGCCCCCTTTCCCGGTCCGTTGTGCAGAAATGCGAAAAACTGTTAAAATCGATGACCTATGGCGGAGTCGCACTCCTCAAATAGCCCGGACACCCGTCCGGCCAAAAAAACCGGAGGAGCCGAAGAGGCTCCTTCTTCTTTTCCCGCCGCGCGGGGACCCTTCGGCCGCAGGCGGGCCCGAATGAGCGAAAAGCTGTTCAAGATTTTGCTCACGGGGGGCGGACTCGGCGTCCTGGTCATCGTGGCCGGCATTCTGTTGAGCCTGATCGTGAGCTCGGTCCCCTCCATGGAGGCCTTCGGCCCCGCCTTCCTGGTGGGAACGGTCTGGAATCCGGCCGGGGGGGAATTCGGCGCGCTGCCGTTCATCGTCGGCACGCTCCTCACCGCCTTCCTCGCGCTCCTCTTTTCCCTGCCGTTCTCCCTATCGCTCTCGGTCCTCCTCGGCGAGTATTTCCGGAAGGGTGTGTTCGCCTCGCTCATCCGGACCATGATGGAGCTCCTGGCCGGGATCCCCTCGGTCGTCTACGGGCTGGCCGGGACCTTCTTCGTCATTCCGTTCATTCAGGGAATCGAGATGGGAGCCGGCGTCGTTCCCTACGGCGTCGGGATCCTCTCCGCCTCCCTCGTCCTGGCGGTGATGATCATCCCCTACTCCGCCTCCCTGGGCAAGGAAGTGCTTGAGCTCGTGCCCGAGGAGCTCAAGGAGGGGGCGTACAGCCTCGGCGCGACGCGCACCGAGGTCGTCACCCGGATCATGGTCCCTTATTCGTTTTCCGGGATCGTCGCCGGGATCACGCTGGCGCTCGGCCGCGCCCTCGGCGAGACGATCGCGGTCACCATGCTCATCGGAAACATGAACGATATCCCGACGAGCCTGTTCGCCCCCGGGCAGACCATCGCCAGCCTGATCGCCAACCAGTTCAATGAGGCCTCCGCCGAGCTGCACCGCTCGGCCCTCCTCGAGCTGGGGCTCATCCTCTTCGTAATCACCGCCCTGATCACGGTGCTCGGCAAGTTCGTCATCAGGAAAATGAGCGTGGAGGGATCATCGTGAAAAACGCGAACATTGTCATCCGCAACGGCGTCAACGCCGGCTTCAAGACGGTCATCATCGTTTTCTCGGTGGCGGCGGTGCTGCCGCTGCTGGCGATCCTCGGGTTCATCGCCTACAAGGGGATCTCCGCCCTCAACCTGGACTTTTTCATTCACGGCTCGAAGCCGACCGGCGAGGTCGGCGGGGGGATTCTCAACGCCCTGGTGGGCACGGGGCTCCTCATCCTCCTCGCCTCGGTCGCGGCCGTGCCGCTGAGCGTGGTGACGGGCGTGTACCTCGCCGAAAACCGCACGTCGAGGCTCGCGTCCGTCGTCCGCTGGGCGGTGGATCTCATCCAGGGCGTGCCCTCCATCGTCCTCGGCCTCATCGGTTATGCCTGGTTCGTCCTGCCGGTCGCCCGCGCGACCGGCTCCGCGGTCACCTTCAGCATCCTGGCGGGCGGGCTCACCCTCGCCATGATGATGCTCCCCATCGTCATCAAGTCGACCGAGGAGACCGTGCGGCTCATCCCGGTCTCGCTCAAGGAGGCGTCGGTCGCCCTGGGGGTTCCGTACTGGAGGACCGTCCTCTCCGTCGTCCTCCCGGCCTCCATCAGCGGCATCGTCTCGGGCGTGCTCATCGCGGTGGGCAGGATCGCCGGCGAGACCGCGCCGCTCCTCTTCACGGTGTTCGGCAACTACTACTTCAATGCCAACATCCTGAAACCGTCCGACGCGATGCCGCTCCTCATCTTCAACTACACGATGGGGCCCTACGACGACCTGCACCGCATCGCCTGGGGAGCGGCCTTCGTGCTCGTCGCCTTCATCCTGATCCTGAATATTTTCGTTCGTCTGGTGGTGAGAAGATGGAAGATACGATTCTGAAGACCGAGGAGCTCTCGGTCTGGTACGGCGAGACGCGCGCGGTCCGGGACATCAACGTCTCCTTCGCGAAGAACAAGATCTCGTCGATCATGGGACCGTCCGGCTGCGGCAAGACGACGCTCCTGCGCTGCCTCAACCGGATTCACGAGCTCAATCCCCTGGTGAAAATCAGCGGGCGGATTTTTCTCAACGACGACAACCTGCTCGACATCGATCCGATCCTGGTGCGGCGCAGGGTGGGCATGGTGTTCCAGCGCCCCAACCCCTTTCCCACCATGAACATCTACGACAACGTCCTGGCCGGGTACAAGCTCAACGGCCTTCGCCTCAAACGGAGCCGGGCGGACGAGATCGTGGAGCGGTCGCTCGAGGCAGCCGGGCTGTGGAAGGAGGTGCGGGACAGCCTCTTCAAGCGCGGCACGTTCCTGTCGGGCGGGCAGCAGCAGCGGCTGTGCATCGCGCGCACCCTGGCCCTCGAGCCCGAGGTGCTCCTGCTGGACGAACCGACGTCGGCCCTCGATCCCATCGCCATGACAAAGATCGAGGAGCTTTTGGTCGAGCTCAAGAAGACGGTGACCATCATCATCGTCACGCACAACCTGGGGCAGGCGGGGCGGATCTCCGACTACACCTCGTTCATGTACCTGGGAGAGCTCTTGGAGACCGGCCCCACCGAAACGGTGTTCACCAACCCCAGGCACGAGGAAACGGAGAAATATCTCACCGGGAGGTTGGGATAGCTCCGCGTCGGGAGAGAGGCCACAGAGACATGGAGAACACAGAGAAGAGGAGAGGAGACGATGAAAAAATGAAAACACTTGCTCTGTTATTCCTTTATTTTTCCACCCTTATTTTTTTCCTCCGTGGCCTCCGTGCCTCTGTGGCGATAATTTTAAAGGAAGGTTATCTATGCTGAAAGAAAAAATCACCGAGCTGCGCGAAACCCTCATCGCCCAGGCCAATACGGTGGAGAAGATGCTCGCCCAGTGCCGGCGCGGCCTGACGGAGGCCGACCGGGACGCGCTCAAGGAAACCATCGAGACGAGCGAGCCGGCCGTCAACCGGCTGGAAATCCAGATCGACGAAATGTGCATCACCGTCCTGGCGCTCTACCACCCCGAGGCGAAGGACCTGCGCGTCACCATGATGATGTCGAAAATGACCTCCGACCTGGAGCGCATGGGCGACTGCGCCGTCAACATCGCGGAGAGCGGCCTGTTCCTCTTCGACCGGCCGCCGATCGGCTTCCGCGACGAGCTCACCGCCATGGCCGAGGAGTCCGCGCGCATGCTGCGGGACAGCGTGCGCTCCTTCATCGACGAAAACGCGGAGCTGGCCCGCGACGTCTGCCGGCGGGACGCCTCGGTCGACGAGCTGCGGGACAAAATCTGGAAGGATCTCTCCTGCCTGGGGGAGACCGACCAGGCGACGATCGAGTCGGCGCTTCACGTGCTGCGCATCGCCAGCAATTTCGAGAAGATCGCGGACGTGACCACCAACATCGCGGAGGAGACCGTCTTCATCGCCGCCGGCTCGGTCATCAAGCACCACCAGGACGAGCGGCCGTAACCGCCCGCCGCGGGGCTTGAAAAACATCGCCGACGGGCTTCCCGCCCGTCGGGTTGAATCGTAGAGACGCACGGCCGCGCGTCTCTGCAAAGAGATCCTCGCGGAAGGGGTCGATTCGTATAAACCGCGTTCGAACGCGACAAATAAAATCCGGAAGGAAACCATGGATCAAAAACCGACAACGGTCCTCTTCGTCTGCATACACAATTCCGCGCGCAGCCAGATGGCGGAGGCCTTCGTCAACGCCGCGGGCCGCGCGGACGTCACCGCCGAGAGCGCGGGACTCGAGGCGGGACGCTTGAATCCCCTCGTGGTCGAGAGCATGAAGGAGATCGGCATCGACATCTCCGGCAACCGGACCAAGACCGTGGCGGACATGCTTGCGCGCGGCGGGAAGTACGACTACGTGGTGACGGTCTGCGACGGGGCCTCGGCCGAGCGCTGCCCCGTGTTCCCCGGGGGCGGCAGCCGGCTCCACTGGGACTTCCCCGA
>CAZKOS010000115.1:0-8281 GCA_964554445.1 uncultured Spirochaetaceae bacterium
TTGGACCGGGAGCGGTCAACTCAGCTATCTGGGACAAGGATTCTGCGCAAAAGGCGGCCGCCCTTTACCGAACTACGGATTACGCGTCAGCAGTCGAGCGGTTTCAGCAATATTTCATCTCGAGCGGTAGAAAAGGATACGACGTGCAGATAGTGGGGAAAAAAATCGTCGCAATCTTCGAGAAAAAGAATCATCTTCCGCGATATGCCCTGGTCAAGCATCGGTGTAAAAAATGGAATCTCCCCCGATTGTTGCTCTCGACTCGTCTTTTAGACGAAAAAATAACGAGGCCCTTCGGACTAGATAAGAAGATGACGGAGCGATAATCGCTCCGCTACATAAATTCCCGCTTCTCCTCCACCTCGCACCCCCGGCAGATCAGGTCATGGAGATTCCGCAGATCCGCCGCGCTCATCGACAGGCTCTTGAGGCCCATGACCACCTGACCTTCCCGGACGTTGTGCCAGACGCGGCGGTAGCTGCCCTTGATGACCGCCCCGTTGCCGCGCGTGAGGACGATATCCATGACCTCGCCCGCCGGGGAAAAATCCCCGGCCCCGAGACCGATCGACATACCCTCCAGGGAAACATTGAAAAGCACCGCCTCCGCCGTTTTCCCGCTCCCCTCCTGCCTGACCTCCAGCCGGTATTTTTCGGAAAAAAGCGGGACGAAACGCGATTGCCGCAGTTCGTCCAGCTGTTCCTCCCGGATCTCCTGGAAGAGCTCGGAGCTGATGCAGTTGCCGTTGAAGCTGAACTCCGCCATGAGCTTGCTTCCCTGGAAAACCTCGGCCTTCACCTCCTGGTATTTCCACATGCCGTTCCGGTTTTTCTTCACCTTGAGGGTGGTGCCGCGGAACAGGATCGGGTAGTTGATGTTGATGTAGCTCAAGAACCGGGCGTTCATGGAGTTCACGATGATCTGCGTGTCCTTGAAGGGCACGTTTCCGAACCGGTGGCTGCAGGCGAGCAGGAATTGCCGCACCGTCTCGACGAGCATGATGGCGGGCACGTGATCGTTCGGGTGCTCGAAGAAGAAGGGGTGCCCGGTGTTCACGAACATGTTGGCGAGAAAGATGTCGCGCCGGGGTACGGCCGGCACCTTTTCCAGGGCGGCGGCGAGGATCGCCCTCTCCTCGCTGTTGATGTACGAATTCCAGGCGTTGAAAATGGAAAGGAGAAAACCGTCGTACGGTTCGCACAGGTCGTCCCGGAGGCGAAAAAAAGCGCCCATGGTCTCCGGATCGGGCTCATAGAGCGATTGCAGCAATTCGCGTTCCCATGACAGCTTCCTCTCATGCAGCAGCGTCTGGAAAACGGGACCGGTGAGCAGGCGCAAGGCGGGCAGGTAGGCCAAGACGTAGTCTTCATCCGGCTCCGGCCAGCGCGCCGGTTTGGCGTCGGGCAGATCCGGTTGGTAGAACTTATTGAGGAGGGCGAATTCCTCGTTCGAAAGCGCGCTCCTGACGTCCCGTTCAAAGACGTCCCTCGCTATCGTGAGCGGCAACGCGCGGCGCAGGTTGCATAAAAAGACGTTCTCATCCTTGAACTTATGCACGTATTTCTTATCTATGGAAATGCGATCTCCCAGCATAGGGGCGCGTACTCCTTCCTGCCGTGTTCGGATTTGTTGATTCAGACTTGTCGATGCTGGATTACTTATTTCTAGTATAGGCGAGCGGCTGCTCAAAATCAAATAAAAAACCCGGGCGGAATTTGCGCCCGGTAATTTCCGGACGAACCCTCCGTCCGGCCCGTTTTTACACGATTTTTACAAATCGTTTTGCGAACGGCGCTATAATGGATTATACCTAAGGGAGGAGCCGGAACCGGCCCTTCCCGAACATTCTCTTCACAGGAGCCCGCCCGTGAAAAAAACAATCATCCTGGGAAAAACGATCCTTGCGGCCTGCCTGTTCGCGGCCGCGTGCGTGAACGCCCCGCAGCCTTCCCCGCTCCCCGCGGGCGACGCCCGGACTGAATTCGCCAAGGCGGAACAGGCGTTCGAGAAGGGAACCTTCCAGGAGGCGTACAACTCCTACGAGCTGGTCTATAAAGGAACGAACGACGCCGAGTTGAAGCTCAAATCGTTCTTCCGGATGTGCGAATCGCTCACCCACCTCTTCCGCTACGGCGAGGCGGCCCAACTGCTCCTCGATACGCCGCTGCCGGAGGCCCCCCGCGACCGCGCGCGCGTGCTCCTCCTGAAAGCCGGGCTCCTGCGGAGCTTCCTCGATCAATACGGGTATATCCTGGGCCGGAACGAGAGCGGGGAATCCGACGATTCGGGCAACGCCTTCCACTTCACCCGCGACCAGGTCGAGTCCGAGCTTGAAAAATGCTACGAGTCGCTCGCGGCGCTCAAGGACGAGCTCAGGAGCCTGAGCCTCGAGGACGAGAGCTACTTCTTCCTGACGGAGGGGATCGATTTCGGCAGGTACCCGACGCTCTACGACTTCTACGTCCAGCGCCGGACCGACGAGCTCGTCTCCGGGCAGGACCTTACGGCGCCCGAAATCGCGGCGCTTCTCGGCCTGCCGGAAGCCGCTCCCAAAGAGTCCTCACCCGCCCTGCAGGCGGCCGCCCTTATGGCGGAGGCCGCCTCGTTCATGGCGGACCGGTACCCGGAGAGCTCGGAATATTGGCGGGTGAAGCGCCTCGGTCTCCTGCTCGACCTCGGCTGGAACGTCCCCGACGACGCCCGGGCCGCCGCCCTGCGGGAAAAAACGGTCGCGGCGCTGCGGGACATGATGGAAAAGCTCGCCGTCCCCGGCCCCAAGGCGCTGGCCGGATTCAAGGCCGCCCTGCTTCTGAACGTGCCCGGAAAATTCGCGGAGGCGCTCGCGCTCTGCGAGACCGTGCTGAAGGATTTTTCCGAAACGCCGGCGGCCAAAAACGCCGGGGCTTTGCGGCGGCAGATCGTCAATCCCTCCCTCTCCCTGTCGACCGCCACCATGACGGCCAAGGACCAGAAGAAGCTCTCGCTTTCGGTCCGCAACTTGAGCACGGTGTATTTCCGCGCCTACAAAATAAAGGGCGGCGCGCTCGCGCGCCTGGAGAAAGACCCCTCGGTCCTGTACGCGCTCTCCTCGAGCGACGTCGAAGGTGAAATCCCGAAATTGATCACGGCGGGCGCGCCCGATTTTTCCTGGAAAACCGCAACGGGCGACCCGGGAAAACACGAGTACCTGAACCTCACCGTCGCGCCGCCGGAGCTCGGCGAGGGGCTCTATTACATCCTCGCCTGCAGCGACGATTCCTTCGTCCCCGGGCAGACGCTCCTGTACTCGGGCCTGGTCAACGTCACCTCGCTCGTGCTCGTCGCCGCGCCGGGCCCGACGCTCAAGTCGCGGGCCGCCTATTACGAGGTGCTCGCGGGCCGCGGCGCGAAGGAGATCAGCGACTCATTGGCCCGCTACTACGCCTTCGACGCCGCCAGCGGCGCCCGGGTGACGGGCGCGCGCGTGCTCGTCGGCTGGAACCGCGATTACGGCGCCTGGCGGCGCGCGCAGGCGACGACGGGACCCCTGGGCGCGAGCGTCGAGCTCCCCGCGTCCGTCGGACCGGGCGGGCACGACGCGATCGGCCTCGCCCCGCTGGCGGAAAAGGACGGCTCCTACGCCTACCTGGAAAACACGCAATCGCTCTGGCGCTACCAGCCGGACGCGCTCGAGTTCTTCATCGAGACCGACAGGCCCATCTATCGGCCCGGCGACAAGCTCATGGCCAAGGTCACCGGCGTGCGCCGGACGAGCGGCGGCTACCGGGCGCTCGACAAGGGCTTCACGGTGCGCGTGAAGGCCGCCGACCCCAACGGCAACGCGATCTTTGAAAAAGACCTCGCGGTCAACGATTTCGGGAGCGCCGACTTCGAGCTGGAAATCCCGCGCGGCAAGCTCCTCGGACGCTACTCGCTCGCGGCGAGCGCGGCGCGCGGCGTCCTCTCGGGCACCGGCGGCGCCTCCTTCCGCGTGGAAGAGTACAAGCGGCCCGAGTTCGAAATCACGTTCGACCCGATCGACAAGCCCCTGCGCTTCGGCCGGCCGGCCGAGCTCACGGGGTCGATCAAATACTACTTCGGCGGGGCGGCCGCGGGAGCCACGGTCGATTTCCGCGTCACCCACAGCCTCTACGTTCCCTGGTTCTACCGCTCCTGGTTCTGGTGGGGGTACCGGCCCGAGCCCAAGGAGACCGCCGCCGGGACGATCACGACCGACGACGAGGGAAAGTTCCGCATCGTCTTCACCCCCAAAGCGGAGGACGTCGAGCTTCCGGACTGGATGAAAACCGGCCTGACGCCCGAGATCGCCGACTACGCGGTGACCGTCACGGCCCGGGACTCGGGAGGGAGGACGATCGAGGGCGCGACGAGCGCGCGGGTGGGCACGGCCGGCTTCTATTTCACCGCCGAGGCCGACAAGGGCTTTTATTTCGAAAAAGACCGCGCGGTGTTCAGCGCGGCCAAGCTCTCGGTGAACGACCGGCCGCTGGCCGGAAACGCCGGATACGAAGTGCACCGGCTCGCCGATCCGCCGCTCAAAAGCCTCGCGGAGCTGGGCTATTCGGGCGGCCGGGACGGGTACGTCGGTCCGGGCGCGCCCGGGCCCGAGTTTCAGCTCAAGGACGCGGCGAACCGGGAGCTCACCGCCAGGGGCTCCCTGAAGTTCGGCAGCGAGGGGCGGAGCAGGCTCACCCTCGTCGACCTCACCCCCGGCGCCTACCGGCTCACCATCAAGGGCAAGGACGACGAGGGGGCCGAGGTGGTCTTGAACAAGATTTTCGTGGTCGTCAACTCGAGCGGCCGCGACGTGCCGCTCAACCTGGCCTCGGTCACCCTTTTTGAAAAAAGCGAGTACCGCCCCGGCGACACGGCCAGGGTTCTCATCGGCTCGCGCTTCACGTCCGGCGCCTACATGCTGGAAATCTGGGCCGGCGGTTATTTCGTGAAAAGCGTCGCCGTCGCGGCCGGCAAGCCCGTGCAGGCGGTGAGCGTACCCGTGACCGCCGAGATGAAGGGCGGCTTCACCGTGCGCTGGTTCGGCGTCAGGGGACTCGACGTCCACTACGGCCAGGCCTCCGCCTCCGTTCCCTGGAGCGACAAGAACCTGACGCTCGCGCTCGAGCCGTTCAAGGACAAGCTCCTGCCCGGGGAAAAGGCGACCTGGGGCGTGCGCGCGAAGAACGCGGCCGGCAAGCCCGTGCGGAGCGAGGTGCTCGTGCTCATGTACGACCGTTCGCTCGAATACTACGCGACCTCGGGCGGCGCCGGTTTCGGAAGCCTCTACCCGTCCAATCCCCAGCCGAACGCGGGCGGCGATTCGGACTTCATCCCGCGGACCAATTCTTCCGCCCTCGGCGACGGTCCGCTGTACCGGCAACTCTACGTCGAAACCCGGTTTACGGAGGAAAAAAAGCCGGGCTTCCGCACCGACCTGACCGCGGTGGGATACAGGGGAGCCCTCCGTTACAAGGAAGGCGCGATGTTGTACGACGCGGTCCCGGCGCCTTCGGTCGCGGAGGCGGGCATCGACCAGGTCAACAAAGAAACGCCGGCCGCGGGCTACTCGTCGGACGACAAATCTCCCCAGGCACCGCCCATGCCCGCGGTCGAGACGCGGAAAGCCTTCGCGGACACGGCCTTTTTCCTGCCGCACGTCGTCACGGACTCAAGCGGCGCGGCCAGGTTCAGCTTCACCGCGCCGGAGCAGCTCACCGGCTGGAAGATCAAGGCCTTCGCGCTCACCAGGGACGCCTCCTGGGGCGAGCTCGAAAAGGAGGCGGTGACGAGAAAAGATCTCATGGTCCGCCTCGACCTGCCGCGCTTCTTCCGGGAAAAGGACAAGGGGACGATCACGGCCGTGGTGCACAATGAGTCCGACGGGACGCTCACGGGCACCCTGTGGCTCGACGTGCTCGACGGGAAGACCTCCGTCCTTTCCGCGCTCAAGCTCGGCGAGGCCTCCCGGGAGTTCAAGGTCAAGGCGCACGGCTTGCAGACCTTCGACTGGCCGGTGGAGATCCCGGCCGGCATCGGCGCGTACACGGTGAAAGCCGTCGTGAAGACCGAAGGCGCAGGAAAGACGCAGGCCCTTTCCGATGCCGAGGAGCGGACGCTCCCCATCCTGCCCTCGCGCGAGCGGCTCATCGAATCGGCCTTCGCCGTGCTCCGCGGGGACGAGACCACGACGATCACCATCCCCGCGTCGGCCGACCCCACGCGGGTCAATGAATCCGTCACGCTCCAGATCGATCCCCAGCTCACCTTGAGCCTGCTGGACTCCCTGCCCTTCCTGATCGACTACCCGTACTCCTGCGTGGAGCAGACGCTCAACAAGTACGTCCCGCTCGCGGTCGTGAACGAAATCTACGGGAAGTACCCCGAGGTGCGCAAGGCCGTGGCCAAGATCCCGAAGCGGGACACGGTCACGCCTCCCTGGGACCTGAAGGACCCGCTGCGCCAACTGCAGATGGATGAAACGCCCTGGGGCTGGGAAGCCAAGGGCCGCCCGTCGACCTATCCGGTCATCGACCTCCTCGACCCGGCCGTCGTCGCCGCGCAGAAGGAGAGCGTTTTCGCCTCGCTCAAAGCGAGCCAGCTTTCCTCCGGCGCCTTCCCCTGGTGGCCGGGCGGACGGGAAGACCTCTACATGACCCTTTACGCCCTCTCGAGCCTGGCCGAGGCCAAACGCTACGGCGTCGCGCTGGATTCGGGGATGGTGAACCGGGCGCTCGGCTATGTGAACGCGGCCGTGCCGCGGGACTTCAAGCCCGAGCCCTACCAGCTCTCGATCATCGCCTTCGCCTCCTACGCCGTGACGAGCTTCCCGGCCAAGGAATACCCCGAGGCCGCCAAGAGCGCCGATCTCGTCAAGGGCTGGCTCGCCTTCCTCTACGAGCACCGCTTCGCCCTCACGCCCCTGGGCAAGGGATACCTCGCCCACGTCTACTTCCGGTTGGGAGACAAGGACAAGGGGGACGAGGTCCTCGCCATGGCGCTCGACGGCGCACGGGAGGACCCGGTCACCGGCGTGTACTGGACGCCCGAGGCCTACTCCTGGGTCTGGTACTCGGACACGGTGGACAAGCACGCCTTCTTCCTGAAGACGCTCCTCGAGTTCAAGCCCGGCGACAAGCTCATCGACGGCCTGGCGCGCTGGCTTCTCTGGAACCGCAAGGGCAACGTCTGGAAGTCGACCAAGGCCTCGGCGGCGGCGCTCTACGCGCTCCTCGAGTACCTGGCCAAGGGCGGCTCGCTCTTCTCCGACGAGCGCTTCACGGTCGACTGGGGCGCGAGCCGGGAGACGGTGCAGGCCAATGCCTCCGACTGGCAGAAGGAGCCGCTGCGGATTTCCCGCCCCGACGCGCCGATCGGCGCAGGGGGACTTTCGGCGTCCGTTAAGAAAGAAGGCCAAGGCACGAGCTTCGCCGGCCTCACCTGGGTGTATACCACCGATCAACTGCCGCAGGCCTCGGGCCCCGGCCTCATCGGGCTCAAACGGCAATTCTTCATCCGCGAGAAATCGGGAACGAAGTATCAGCTCAGGGAAATCAAGTCCGGCGGCGAAGTCGCGGTCGGCGACGAGGTCGAGGTAAAAATCACGATCACGACCAAGAGCCGGTTCGAGTACATGCACCTGAAGGACCCCAAGGCCGCCGGTTTCGAGGCCGAGGCGCTCCTCTCCGGCTGGAAGTACGATCCGCTCTGGTATTACGAGGAGCCGCGCGATTCGCAGACCAATTTCTTCCTGGACCGCCTCCCGCACGGCGAGTACGTCCTGCGCTACCGCCTGCGGCCCACCAAGCCCGGCGAGTACCGCGTCGGCGCGGCCACGCTCCAGAGCATGTACGCCCCCGACCTCAACGCACACTCGGACGGCTTCGTGATTCGCGTGAGGAAGGAGGAGTGAACCAGTCATAACACCCCCCGCTTACAGCCCCCCGATCCTCGCCATCCCGTCCTCCGCCCGGTCGATGAAAAAAAGGTCGAGGTTGACCGGCCGCTGCAGTTTCCGGCTCAGCTCGGCTTCGACGGCGCCGCGGTCGGGCTTGGCGTCGGATCTGTGCAAAAGGACGACGCTCACCCGTTTTGGGTCGCCCGGGGTGATTTCCCAGGAGTAGATCTTGTCCTCCGGCATCCGCTCGGAGAAAACCGCGAAGACGGCGTCCTTCTCGACCGAGGCGCGGAAAGCCGAGCTCGAAAAATAGACGAGCGGAATGGAAATGAGGGCGAGGAAAACCGTCGAGATGACGATCTGCCCGAAAGCGCGCTTTTTGGCCCTCA
>CAZKOS010000115.1:8381-10341 GCA_964554445.1 uncultured Spirochaetaceae bacterium
CGACCGGCCTTCAAGCGTGGTATGAGTCAGTCGCAGGCAATGTCAAGAAGGAAATACGGAGAAAGATCGGTTTCTCCGTCCCAGGTCCTTCCGTCCGTCGAAAAGAGGACGATGCCGTTCGTGCCTTCGTCTCCCACAGTGATCCAGTTACCGGCGCCGTCCACGGCAAGGCCCTGGAGGCTGTCAGTCGTACCCGATACGCCGGGCTGCCACGTTTGTCCGTTGTTCACCGAATAGCGAACGTGGCCGTCTGAGCCGGCCGCCACCCACTGACCGTTTCCGTCGGTCGCCACGCCGTAGAGATCACTCGACGTATTGCTCCCCGCGGCCCAGGCCGCGGTGTTCGCGGTATGGAGGACGATCCCGCCGTCGCCCACGGCCACCCAGTTGCCGTTCCCGTCCGTGGCGACACCGTGCAGGTTTCCCAAGAGGGGATTCACGCCCCGGTCCCACGTCTGTCCGCCGTCCGAGGAAAATAGAATCATTCCGCTCGTCGCGTCGTCGTTTCCGACCGCCACCCACAATCCACCGCCGTCGGTGGCCACGGCCCAGAGGTTTTCCGATACCCCGGTATTGCCGGACTGCCAGCTCAGGCCGTTGTCGATCGAATAGTACACCGCCCCGCCGAACCCGACTGCCATCCAATATCCCTGCTTGTCGGTCGCCACGCCCAGAAGATTCGTCGACGCTCCGAGAGCGCCCGGCGTCCAGTGCCCGCCGCCGTCCGAAGAACAGAACACCGAGCCGTTGTATCCCACGGCCACCCAGTGCCCGTGACCGTCTGTTGCGACACCGTACAGATTCTCCGTCGCGGTCGACGTTCCGTCCCGCCAGGTGACGCCTCCGTCCTCCGAATGGTGAATGTAGCCGCCTCCTCCGACGGCGACCCAATGAACGGGGACGCCCGGAAACGCGGGCGAACAGCAGACCGCGGCGGCGAATACTCCGGCCAGTCCCAAGCTCAAAGCGACAACGGTAATAAAACCACTCATTTTCTTCTTCATTTTTTCCTCCTCAACAAAATCGAGGCGCCCGGGCGAACAAGCCCCGGACACGCGTTTTCCCATCCTCTCCCCGGAGCGTCAGTCGCCATCCATGACGAGGCGAAAGCCGAAATTGCTGAACCCGTAGCTCACATTGCCGCCTTGCCGGACGCCGATCCTCACGTCGTCCGCAAAACCGGCCCAGCTTCCCCCCAAGGCCGCCTTTTGCGACGCCACGATGGTTTCGAAACACCATTCACACACGTTGCCGCTCATATCGTACAGGCCCAGGGCGTTCGCGCCGTCCGCGCCTTTGCTCTTCACCACGGCGGTGGAGCCCGTGTCGTACACCGCCATCGCTCCGGTGGCGGCGGCGTCGCTCACGTCCGCCGTCGCCCCGCTCGCGGAATCCCCGTGGGTGAACCAGGGCTCCGAATATCCCGCGACCGCATTGACGGAATCGCCGCGCCACCTGGCCGCGAGCTCCCATTCGTCCACCGAAGGCAGGCGGAATCCCGCGGCCGCGGCGTCGGGGGCGGCCGCGTCGCATTGCGCGGCGTTCGCGTCCGAGGAATCCCGGATCGGAGTCCCGCCGTCCTTGTAGACGCAGGCGTAGGCGGCGCCCGTCTCCGCGTCGTACCATTCGGTGGCCGCGTTGCACCACACCATGGCGTCCCTCCAGTTGACCGTCGTCACCGGGTGCTGATCGGTGTCCCCGGTTCCGTCGCCCATGTGGCCGGAGTTTTGGAACGTATAGGCGTCGGCTCCACGGGCGGCGTCGGTCGCCCAGAGATACACCGTGTGCCACAACTCGTAGGTGACCTCGGTCTCACCGATCCGGAAGTTGTCCGCGACCGCGGCGGTGCCGCCGTCGTCCGTACCCGTGGGAAAGGTCTCCCCGGGCACGGAAATCATCGTGAAGCTCACGGAATCGGCCGTCAGGACCAGGCTGTCGGGAACGAAATTCCAGGGACCCG
>CAZKOS010000116.1:0-2209 GCA_964554445.1 uncultured Spirochaetaceae bacterium
GCGACCTCGAACGCGACCCCGCCTTTCTGCAATGCGTCACCCACCGGGAACGGATCCCGGCCCGGCCGGGGAGGTACGCCGATCTGCCGGCCTCCCTTGACCCGCGGCTGAAGCAGGCCCTCGAGTCCCGCGGCATCGGCCGGCTCTACTCGCACCAGGCGGAATGTTACGAGATCGCCCGCTCCGGGAAAAACCTGGTGGTGGTGACGCCCACCGCCTCCGGCAAGACCCTGTGCTACAACCTGCCGGTGCTGGAAACGCTTCTGGCGGACCCGGCCGCCAAGGCCCTCTACCTCTTCCCCACCAAGGCCCTCTCCCAGGACCAGCAAGCGGAGCTCAATGAGGTGGTCATGGGCGGCGGCATTCCCGTGAAAATCGCGACCTACGACGGCGACACGCCCTCCTCCCTGCGCGTCAGCCTGCGCGAATCGGGCCGCATCGTCATCACCAACCCGGACATGCTCCACACCGGCGTGCTTCCCAACCACACCAAGTGGATCAAGTTCCTGAAAAGCCTGCGCTACGTCGTGATCGACGAGATGCACACCTACCGCGGCATCTTCGGCTCGCACCTGACGAACCTCGTCCGCCGCCTGAAGCGCGTCACCCGCTTCTACGGGAGCGAACCGCGCTTCATTCTCTGCTCGGCCACCATCGCCAACCCGAAGGAGCTCGCCGAGAAGCTGATCGAGGAGCCGGCGGACCTGGTCGACGACAACGGCGCCCCCTCCGGAGAACGCCACGTGTGGTTCTACAACCCGCCCCTCGTCGACCCGGTCCAGGGCCTCAGGCGAAGCACGGTGGGCGAGGCCCAGGGCCTGGCCCTCGCCTTCCTCAAGCGCCGCATCAAGACCATCGTTTTCGCGCGCTCCCGGCTGCGGGTGGAGCTCATCGCCTCCGCCGTCAACGCGGCGATCAAGAACCTCTTCACCGACAACGACCGCATCCGGTTCGAGTCTTACCGCGGCGGCTACCTCCCCAACGAACGGCGCGCCATCGAGAAGGGCCTGCGCACGGGAGAGATCATGGGCGTGGCTTCCACGAACGCCCTCGAGCTCGGCATCGACATCGGCGGCCTGGACGCCTCCATCCTGGCCGGCTTCCCCGGCTCCATCGCCTCCACCTGGCAGCAGGCGGGCCGGGCCGGCCGGCGGCAGACGGTGTCGGTCTCGGTCCTCATCGCCTCCTCCACTCCCATGAACCAGTACCTGGTGAACCACCCGGAATACTTCCTCAAAAAATCGCCGGAGGCGGGTTTCGTCGACCCGGACAATATGTACGTGGCGGTTGATCACCTGAAGTGCGCGGTCTTCGAGCTCCCGGTCACCGACGAGGAAGTGTCCGGCGGCCGGCTCTTCTCCCCGCGCGCCGCATCGCTCTTGTCCTACCTCGAGGAAAACGGCGTGGTGCGGCACGCGGGCGGCAGGTGGTACTGGTCGGACCGCTCCTACCCGGCCGAGCAGGTCTCCCTGCGGTCGGCCACCGCCGGCAACGTCGTCATCGTCGACACGACCGCCGGCCGAAACGAGGTCATAGGAGAAATGGACCGTCCGTCGGCCAAGGAGCTCATCTTCGACAATGCCGTGTACCTCCATCGCGGCGCGCAGTACATTGTAAAGCGGCTCGATATCGAGAACCGGCGCTGCGACGTGGAGGAATCGAACGTCAATTATTACACGGACGCCGTGGTGAAGACCGACATCAAGGTGCTCGAGGAGGATGAAACCGTCGAAGCGGCCGGAGTGAAGACCGTGCTGGGCGACATTCTCGTGCGCACCCAGGCGACCAAATTCAAGAAGATCCGCTTCGACACGCACGAGAACGTCGGCTTCGGAGAGATATTCCTTCCGCCCGAGGAAATGCATACGCGCGCGCTCGCCCTGCTCTTCGCTTCCCCGACGCGCGCCGGGAAAGCCTTTGCCGGGGTGCCGGAAGCCTCGGCCGCGGCCGCCGTCGGGAGGCTCGGCTACCTCGTCAAGCATACCGCGCCGGTGTTCCTCCTCTGCGACCCGGCGGACATCGGCGTGTCGGAAAAAATCCGCGATCCCCACTTCGGGGTGAGCGCCCTCTACGTCTACGACCGCTGCCCGGGCGGCACCGGCCTGGCCGAGGCCTTCCGCGAAAAGCTGCCCGCCATCCTGGCCGCCCTGCGGGAACGCCTCGGCGCCTGTCCCTGCCGGAGCGGCTGCCCGTCGTGCATCGGCCCGGT
>CAZKOS010000116.1:2309-4301 GCA_964554445.1 uncultured Spirochaetaceae bacterium
CACCTGAAATCGAAAAGCACGAAGGCCGATGCGGGCCGGCGGCCGGCGCCGAAAAAGCCCTCGCCCGCCCCGGACCTTCCCGGGTTCGAGCGGACCGGCGAGTTCACCTACCGGCGCGTCTTCCGCGAGCCCGATCCCCTCGCCGCTTTCGGCGCGGACGAACCTCTCCTATCCGCCCGCGCGCCGGTCAAGGACCTCCTTTTCTTCGACACCGAGACCACCGGGTTGTCCGGCGGAGCGGGCAACATCGCCTTTCTCCTGGGCGCGGGCTACGTGGACGGCGGCGACTTCGTCGTCGAACAGCACTTCCTCGCCGATTTCCCGGGGGAGCCGGAGTTTCTCGACCTCATCCGCCCGCTCCTCGATCCCGGGCGCGTGTTCGTTTCCTACAACGGCAGCGCCTTCGATTCGCACCTGCTCGTCTCGCGCTTCAGGCTGAACCGAAGTGAGGTTTCCTTCCCGCGCCAGTACGATCTCCTCCACCCGTCACGCCGGCTGTGGAAGACGAACGTGACGGCCGCGCTCGGCTCGTGCAGCCTGAAAAACGTCGAACGACTGGTCTTGAGCGTCGAGCGCGGGGACGACATCGACGGCGCCGAGGTGCCTGAGTATTATTTCCGCTTCCTGCGCTCGGGCGACCCGTCGTCGCTCGAGCCCGTCTTTTACCACAACCGGATCGACGTCCTGTCTCTCGCCGGTCTCCTTCACAGGATCGAGTCGTTGCTGCGCGATCCCGAAGCGCTCTTCGCTTCCGCGCCCGGAGACGCGGGCTTTGCGCCCGACCTCGCCTCCCTCGGCGCCATGCTCCTCGCGCTCGATCCGATCCGGGCCGAACGCTTCCTGCGGGGCGCCTTCGAGCGCGGGGACCGGAACTGCGGACTGCTCCTCGGGTCGATCCACAAACGACGGCGCGAACACGAGGAGGCCTTCCGCGTCTGGGAGTCCCTGTTCGCGGCCGAGCCGGGCTTACAGTCCGGCGTCGAGCTCGCCATGCATTTCGAGCACCGCCGCCGCGACGCGGAGCGGGCGCTCGCGATCGTCCTCCGGCTGCTGGACGCCCCCCTCCGCCCCTCCGGCGGAGCGCTCCGCGCGCTCGAAGCGCGAAAGGCGAGGTTGGAGAAAAAAGCCCCCCGCGGATAATACTCGCGGCCGGACGCGTCTGCCCGCGCGCGGCGGGAGAGACGCGATCGAACCGGACCCGGTGTCATCACGACGGCATATCCAAACGACCGCCGGCGGCTTCTTTTTAAAAAAACGGACGGGCAAAAGCTGGAAAAAAAACCTGAAAAAGGTTATGATTTTTCCGGACGGCGGGCTTGTCCGCCGCGGACCGGATGCCCTCGCGGTCGTTCGCGTCAGCAAAATTTCAAATCTTGTTTCATGTCCTGACAGGAGGAAAAATGAAAAAGCTTTCTTTTATCTTCTCACTCGGTCTTTTTCTGCTGATCTGCCCGAACCTCACGGCCCAATCGCTCAAGGAAATGAAGCACCTGTACACGCAGGTCAACCTGCATCCCGATGAACAACGGGCCCGGCTCTACGCGGCCAATTTCCTGCAGAAGGGATTGATTCCGGCGGGAACCGAAGTGGAATTTGTTTCGTTGAGCGATCGCGTTTTCGAGTTTAAAGTGAAATCGACCGGAAAACTGTATTATTATCACAACCACAAACAGGCGAACGAAGACTTCGAAGCGCACCTGAAGCGTTTTTTCGGCCCTTCCTGGGACCCGGAGAAGGTGACGTCCCTGTCCGAAATCGACATGAAGGGAATACGTGAAGGCAAGGCCCTCAAGGGTATGACGCGAGACGGGGTCATCATCGCTCTCGGGTACCCTCCGCGCCTCGAAAACCCCGACTTGAAAGCCGTGCAATGGCGGTACTGGAAGAGCAGGTTTGACAGGATAGCCATAACCTTCGGAACCGACGGCCTGGTGTCGCAAGTGAAGGACTGAGAGGCGCCCACCGGGGTCGAGGGAAACGGTCCGGCGCGCT
>CAZKOS010000116.1:4401-10303 GCA_964554445.1 uncultured Spirochaetaceae bacterium
AAAAAGAGCGGGATTCAAGGCCCGCTCTTTTTTTTCGAATATACCGAAAGGCGTATTATCTTTTTCGACGGCATCTGGTACTATTAAGCGGGACCGGCGGACGATCCCGCTTTGCCCGTCATTTGAAAAGCCTTAAGGAGGAAAAGACTATGGGTACGGTAGCGGCTCAGCTTCCCGAGAAAATCCAGAAACACCTGTCCTCGATCCTGGCCGGCACTGACATGCCGCAGGACGACAACTCCCTCGAAATCCTGGCCCACAACTGGGTCGGGAAGCGGGAGATCTTCGACACGATGATCAAAAACCTCGCCATGCACGAGGAGGGCTCCTTGACCCAGGCCGACGCGCGGGCGGCGCTGCTCCTTACCTATTCGGGCTCGCTCATCGGTCTGGGACCGGAACGCGGCGACGGACGTTGGATGGAATACGCCAGCATCAAACTGCGCCACAACGTGCCCGAGATCGTCGCCGTGGAGAAGACGGGGATCCAGGACATGATCGCCGTGGACGCGACGGCCTCTTTCACGGAGGGAAAGATCAAAAGCACCTCCGCGCTCTTTAAAATCGCGGTCTGCGACCCCGACGTCGATCTCGCCGAACAGGAAAAGCGCGTGAAGGAAGCGATGATCTTCCTCACCAATGTCTTCGTCAAGCTCAACCGCAAGAGCTTCGCCCCGGACGAAGCCGCGCCGGAACAGTTCAACCTGGCCTCCATGACGAAATTTTTGGCCAACAAAAACAACCTCACCCAAAAACAGGCGAAGGCGATCCTCAGCGACCTGTTTTCCCTGATCGAAACCGGCGTTCTTCTGGGCGAGCGGGTGGCCCTGGGCAAGCTCGGGAGCCTCTCCCTCAAGCTCAGGCCGGCACGCAAGCCGCGGGTCATGAAAAACCGATTCACCGGCGGCGAAATCACCGTCCCGGCGATGCCAGAGCGTTACGGCCCCAAGTTCAGCTTCTCCAAGCGGCTCAAGGAACGCGCGGCCGAGGTCAAGCCGGAAGCGGAATAAACGGGAAATCCAATAACCGTATCAAAGGAGATGATGTTATGGCGCTGAAAGTTACCATCGGAAACAAGGAATATTTTCCGGGCATCGGGAAAATACCGTTTGAAGGCCCGGAATCAAAAAACCACCTGGCTTTCAAATACTACGATGAAAACAGGGTCGTGGCCGGCAAACCCATGAAGGATCACTTCCGGTTCGCCGTCGCCTACTGGCACACGTTTTGCGGCACGGGGGCCGATCCGTTCGGTCCCGGCACCGTCGATTTCCCGTGGGACGACGCCGCCGATCCCCTGCAGGCCGCCAAGGACAAACTCGACGCTGCCTTCGAATTTATCACCAAACTCGGCGCTCCGTTTTATTGCTTCCATGACCGGGACATGGCTCCGGAGGGGAATTCGGTTTCGGAATCGGAAAAAAACCTGAAAGAGCTCGTCGCCCTGGCCAAAAAGAAGCAGGAGGAATCCGGCGTCCGGTTGTTATGGGGAACCGCCAATGTGTTCAGCCATCCCCGGTATATGAACGGCGCCGCCACCAACCCCGATTTCAACGTCATTCCGCACGTCGCCGCCCAGGTCAAAGGGGCCATGGACGCGACGATCGCGCTGGGCGGAACGAACTATGTTTTCTGGGGCGGCCGCGAGGGTTATTTTTCCCTGTTGAATACGGACATGAAACGGGAAATCGAACATCTCGGCATGTTCCTCCAAAAAGCCAGGGACTACGGCAGGAAGGCCGGTTTCAAAGGCACCTTCCTGATCGAACCGAAGCCCATGGAGCCGACCAAACACCAGTACGATTACGACGTGGCGACGGTGATCGGCTTTCTGAATAAATATGACCTCCACAAAGATTTCAAGATCAATATAGAAAACAACCACGCCACCCTGGCCGGTCATACGTTCGCTCATGAAGTCCAGACCGCCTGCGATGCGGGTTTGTTCGGCAGTTTGGATATCAATCAGGGCGATCCCTACAATGGATGGGATACTGATGAATTCCTGCGCAATCTCTACGACGCCGTCGAGCTCATGCTGGTGCTGCTGCAACAAGGCGGTGTGGGCCAGGGCGGGATGAATTTCGACGCCAAAAACCGCCGCAGCTCAACGGACCTCGAGGATATATTCATAGCCCATATTCTCTCCATGGACACCCTGGCCAGGGGATTGCTCATTGCCGATGATATCGTGCAAAAGTCGGATATCCCGAAAATGAAAACGGCGCGGTACGCCAGTTTCGATACGGGCAACGGCGCCAGATTCGAGAAAGGCGAACTGGGATTGGCGGAGCTCGCCGCCCTGGCGGCCGAGGCGGGCGAACCAAAGAAAATCAGCGGCAAACAGGAGTTATACGAGGCGATTGTCAATCAATTTATAAAATGATTGCCGCGGATAACCCATATAAATCAGCGCCAAGCTTACGAGCGGCCGGGGGAAATTTTATTGCACGATAGCTTCACCGAAAACGAGCAATGAGGTGAACCATGGATATACTCGGTTTTCTGGCGGCCGTCCATCCGGTGGCCCAGGCCCTCATCGCCACGCTCTTTACTTGGAGCGTCACGGCGGTCGGCGCCGCCATGGTCTTTTTCTTCAAAACTTTGGACCGCCGGCTGCTCGACGCCATGCTCGGTTTTGCGGGCGGCGTCATGGTCGCGGCCAGCTTCTGGTCCCTGCTCGCCCCGTCCATCGAACTCGCGGAACAAATCGGCCTGCCGCCATGGCTCCCCGCGGTCGTCGGGTTTATTGTCGGCGGCGTTTTCCTGCGCGTCGTGGATCGCCTGCTCCCGCACCTCCACATCGGTGAAGCGCGGGAAAAAGCGGAGGGACTCAAGAGCACCTGGAAAAAAAGCATCCTCCTGGTCATGGCCATCACCCTGCACAACATCCCGGAGGGCCTGGCCGTGGGCGTGGCTTTCGGCGCGGTGGCGGCCGGCATTCCGGGGACGACCCTGGGCGGAGCGGTCGCGCTGGCCATCGGCATCGGCCTGCAGAATTTCCCCGAGGGAGCGGCCGTCTCGGTGCCCCTGCGGCGCGAGGGATTCAGCCGGTCGAAAAGCTTTTTTTACGGCCAACTCTCAGGCATCGTGGAGCCCATGGCCGGCGTCCTGGGCGCGGCCATCGCCATTTCAATGCGCGCCTTCCTCCCCTTCGCCCTGGCCTTCGCCGCCGGCGCCATGATTTTCGTGGTCGTTGAGGAAGTGATTCCCGAATCGCAAAGCTCGGGAAACACCCACATCGCCACCCTGGGGGCGATGCTGGGTTTCGCGCTCATGATGTTCCTTGACGTCGCGCTCGGATGACGGGCGGCCGGCCGTTCAGCCCTCCGCATTTCTGTTGATTTTTGCGAGTCGGCTTGTTATCCTTCCTCCATGACGGTAGAGGACTCTACAGTGCCCGTCTTCGAATATCCGGGCGGGGTATTGCGGGTCTCCGTTGAGACGCGTCTGTCGGGCTCTCGTACATGTGAATGATGCGTAAACAGGCGGAGTCAATCTACGGGTGAGCCGTTGCCACGAACTATGGAGCGGAAGCACGACGAGTACCGGCTGGAAGCGAAGAGGAGGTTGAGAATGTCGAAGATTCGCGGCAGGGATGAATCCACCGCCCCGCGGAATCCCAAAACACAACTCGCCGCGCAGGAGGCGCTTCACGGCAAACGGAAGGGATTGAGGGCCGTCCTGCCCTTTATCGGACCGGCCTTTATCGCCTCGATTGCCTACCTCGACCCCGGTAACTTCGCGACGAACATCCAGGGCGGCGCCGAATTCGGCTACGCGCTCCTGTGGGTGATCCTCCTGGCGAATCTGATGGCGATGCTTCTCCAGACACTCGCCGCCAAGCTCGGCATCGCCACCGGGAAAAACCTCGCGGAAATGTGCCGCCTCCGGTTCCCCAAATGGGTGTGCATCATTCTCTGGATTACGCAGGAGCTTACGGCCATGGCGACTGACCTGGCCGAGTTTTTAGGGGCGGCCATCGGCATTACGCTGATTTTTCATATTCCGCTGCTCCTTTCGGCGGCCATCACCGGCGTCCTCGTCTTTCTCATTCTGGGCATCACCCGGCGCGGTTTCCGCGGGCTTGAGATATTCATCGGGGGGGCGGCCGGCGTCATCGCCTTCTGCTACGTTGTCGAGACGGTGCTGGCCCAGCCCGATTGGGTCCAGGTGCTCTTCCACACTTTCGTACCGAGCCTGCCCGGGACCGGGGCCGTTCTTCTGGCCGTGGGGATCATCGGCGCGACCGTCATGCCGCACGCGATTTACCTCCATTCCAGCCTTACGCAAAGCCGGATCGTCCCCAAAAACGAGGCGGAAGCGCGCCGGATTTTCCATTTTGAAAAAATCGACGTCGTGATCGCCATGGCCATCGCCGGCCTGGTGAACATGGCGATGCTCTTCATGGCCGCCAAGGTTTTTCACTTTACCGGCCACACCGACGTCGCCGACATCAACACCGCCTTCGAGACGCTCACCCCGCTCCTCGGCGGCGGCGCGTCCCTGGTGTTCGGGATCTCCCTCATCGCTTCCGGCGTATCCAGCTCTCACGTGGGGACGATGGCCGGGCAGGTGGTGATGCAGGGATTCGTCGATTTCAGAATTCCGATCTGGCTGCGGCGGGTGGCGACGATGTTTCCCGCCATGGCGGCGATCGCGTTGGGCCTTGATCCCACCCGCACCCTGGTGATAAGCCAGGTCATCCTGAGCTTTACGCTTCCCATCCCCGTTATCACCTTGATCATGTTCACGAGAAACCCGAAGATCATGGGCGCGTTGGTGAACCGGCGGTTGACGACCATCGCCGCGATCACGTGCGCCGTGGTCATTCTTTTTTTGAATGTCTTGCTGCTCTATCAGACCTTCGGCGGCCCCTTGCCCGACTTCGGCGGCGCGGCGGCGGGATGAGCGGACGGATTCGGCCGACGGGATCCAACCCATGAGTGGAGGAAAATGAATGTTCAAGCATCTTCTTGTTCCTTTGGACGGTTCACGCCTCGCCGAAGCGGCGCTTCCTCCGGCCGAGAATCTGGCCGCAAAAACAGGCGCAATGATCACCCTCATCCACGTCATTGAAAAGGACGCCCCGGCGGCGATTCAC
The DNA here is from genome assembly GCA_964554445.1 of uncultured Spirochaetaceae bacterium. Lineage (GTDB taxonomy): Bacteria > Spirochaetota > Spirochaetia > SZUA-6 > RPPD01 > JAFGSW01. The sequence goes on from CAZKOS010000116.1 coordinate 9,506, forward strand.
AGCGACCGCCACCTGGTGACGGCGGCCGAGGCCGAGGCTTACCTGGCCGAGATGAAGGGGCGACCGCGTTTGAAGGACCTGCGCGTGGAAACCCACGTGCACACGACCGAGGTGAAGGACGTCGCCCACAGCATCACCGAGCATTCCGCCGAGCTGACACCGGACCTCATCGTCATGACCACTCACGGCCGCGGGGGCGCCCGACGTTTTTTCTTCGGCACCATCGCGCAGCAGGTCATCACGATGGGCCGCACCCCGGTCCTGATGGTCCGCCCCGTGGAGGGAAATAAAGCGTCGCCCGACGTGCGGACCGGCGATTGGGGGACCATTCTCGTCCCCCTCGACGGAAACGCCTCCCACGAGAAAGGACTGCCGTTCGCCGCCGGGATCGCCCGCGCCTTTCACACCCGCGTCCACCTGCTCATGGTTGTGCCCAGGTTCGGAAACCTCCGCGGCTCGGAGGCGGCCGCGAGCAGCGTGCTGCCGGGGGCGACAAGGCTTAAGCTTGAGATGGAAAGCGCCATTGCGGAGGATTACCTTGAAGGGCGGGCGGAAGAATTGAAACGAGAAGGGATAGAGACGAGCACCGAGACGGCGCGCGGCGCGCCGGCCCGCGTCATCATCCGCGTCGCGCGGGGTCGGGAAGCCGATCTCGTCGTGCTGGGCACTCACGGCAAGGCGGGCGCGGACGCGTTCTGGAGCGGAAGCGTGGCGGCGCGGGTCGTCGAGCGAACGCACGTCCCGTTGCTGCTCGTCCCGTTGAAAGAATAACGGCGCCTTGCTATTCTTCTTCATGAT
>CAZKOS010000117.1:0-2224 GCA_964554445.1 uncultured Spirochaetaceae bacterium
AAAATGCGCCTGGACCTCGTAGGTACGAACGACTCCCGACGGAACGCCGTAGTCGACGTAAGAAGCGTACGTCGGATACTCGTGTATGCCGGTCTCTATTATATGGAGGTCGTAAAAGTCTACCGTCTTTTCCTCCCCCTCGGGGAAAGAAGGAGCGCTCCAGGTAACGGTGATATCGTCCTCCCCGTCCGTGGCCGAAAGCCCGTGCGGGTTCGGGTTGTCGAAGAGGAGATCGCAGGAGACGCAGGAGAAGCTAGGGAGCGCGATCATGACCGCGATGAATATTTTCCGAAGCGTTCTCATCGCCCTCTCCTCACATCCAGAACCTGAGGTTCAAAAACAGGTGCGAACAGCTCAGGAAATAATCGATCCCATAGAGGTTGAAGCTTTCCGGAATATACGACAGTCGATCGAAACGAAAGAGATACTCCAGCCCGATGGAGAAATGCCGGGTCCAGGGGAAAAAATCGACGCCCCCGAAGACGAACGCGCCGACGGCGTTGCCGACGTTGCCCGCGTTCGCGTCGAAATACGCCTTGAAGCCGGGGTACGAGGCCAGGGCGTCATTGTTCGGAATGACCGCGAGGAGGCTCACGCCCAGTCCCGCGTACGGCTGGAACCAGCCGAGGGGAAAATGGTAGGCAACGCGCAGGTTGAAGACCAGGACGTCGTGGTAAAACAGCCAATTTCGGGTGGTGGCATTGATGTTGCCCCAGGTGGTCGGCCCGACCCAGGCGCCGGCCACGTAGTCGTAATAGTGGCGGTCGACCCACTGTACGTCCAGGCCGAAACTGAAGCGGCTGAAAAGAAGGTGGGCGTTGAACCCGAACCCGAGGCTGTTGCCGAGCTGAAGCGGGGCGATCCCTTCCGCGCCGATGGAAAAAAAGTTTTTTTCGAGCTCACGCTCGGGAGAGAGTTCTTCATGAACGGGGGTCGGGGTCGGAGCGTCATCCGCCGTGCCCGGATCGTCTGGCTGCGCTTCGGGCGGGGGTGCCTCAGGATCGTCGGGGCGCGCTTCAGGCAATGGCGCGTCCGGAAGACGCACCCGGCCGTCGTCGCTTTGGCTCCAACTCAAGCCCGCCGCCGCCAAAAAGAACGTGAAAATGATGAAAATTCCCGGTACGCGCCTCACCCCGCCGCCTTTCCGCCGTCGAATTTATTATAGCGTTTGCGGATCGGGTTTTCACGTTTTTTTGCGGGCCCTCAGTCGTCCTTTAATTCGAGCAGCTCCGTCTTCACGCCGGTGATCTGGCCGACGCGGTCGTTGAACCGTTCGGCCTTGCGGGCGGTCTCCTCGAACTTGCTCTCCGCGTTCTTCAGGTGCTTGCCGATGAGCAGGAAATCGGAAAAGAAACCGGCGAAGCTCGACTGCACCTTGGAGAGGCCGGCCATGATGTTCTTGGCCTCCTGCTCGATCTTGAACCCCTTGAGCCCCAGGATGATGGTCATGAGGTAGGCGTAGATGCTGTTGGGAGAAACCGGAATGACCTTGCGCTCGCGGGCGTAGGCGGCGATTTCATACCCCTTGTCGCTGGCGTTGTCCGTGATGATGATCTCGTAATAGACGTTCTCGGCCGGCACGTACATCATGGCGAAGTCGAAGGTGTTCTCGTCCACCTTGATGTACTTGGAGGCGATCTCGTCGATCCGTTTCTTGGCGCTCTTGACGAACTCCTTCTTTTCCGCCTCGCGGCGTTGGGGCGTTTCCGCCTGGATCATGCGCTGAAAACTCTCGAGCGGGAACTTGGAGTCGATGGGCACGAGCTTGTCGCCGAGCTTGACCGCGGCGTCGACCGCGCTGCCGTCGCGGAAGCGGTACTGCATGACGAAGTTCTTCTCCGGCAGGATCTGCCCCAGCAGGTCTTTCAGGAAATACTCGCCCAACCCGCCGCGGAGCTTGGGCGCCTTGAGGATGTCCTGCAGGCCGACCAAATCCTTGCCGAGCGCGGTGATCTGCTCGGAGGCCTTGGCGAGGGAGCCGAGCTTCTCGTGCACCTGGTTGAGCATCGCCTGCGAGCTCTTGTAGAACTGGCTCTGGTCGGTCAGCGACTTGTTGGCCGAGGCGAGCTGGCTGTTCTTGAAGTCGGCCAATTCTTTCTGCAGGAGGCCGACCTGCTCGTTCAAGGCTCCCTTGCGCGGCAGGCGCAGGACGAGGACGATGAGCACGGCGACGGCCGCGACGAGCGCGGCCGCCAGGACGATGACGGCGAATTCCATTGATTCC
>CAZKOS010000117.1:2324-10225 GCA_964554445.1 uncultured Spirochaetaceae bacterium
TGATCGTCGCCCGCCGCGTCTTCGCCCGGGCGGGCGCCGTCGATGGTCTGGATGCTCTTGACGGCGGGGATGGTGCGGATGCTCTTGATGACCTTGGCGAAGTCGCCCTCGCGGTCGAGCTCGACCGTAAAGGAGCCGGAGAGGGTCTCGTTGTCGTTCTCCTCGAGCCTGCCCTCGATGAGATGGCCGCGGTGCTTGCGGAGCGCGCCCTCGATTTCTGAAAAAAGATCGGAGGCGGGCCGGGCGTTCACCCGGAAGCGGCGCACCGCGCGCGGGGAGAGGGTTTCCCATTCCACGTCTATGTGTCGTTCATTGAAGTCCTTGATGTGCACCTGGTTCGGGCAGTCGGCGCGGTGGACGATGATGCCCCGGCCGCGCGAGACGTAGCCGATGATGGGATCGCCGGTCGCCGGCTTGCAGCACTGGGCGAAGCGGATCATGAGATTGCGCTCGCCGTGGCTCCGCACCCCGACGCGGCCCCGGTCGAGCACCCGCTGCCCGCCCTCCTGTTTCGTCCGCCCGACGGGCGGGCGGCGCGGCGGCGGCGTCGGGGGCGGCACCTGCTGGCCCGGCTTTTTCTTGGCCACGATATTGCGGTCGATGATGAGGTTCGGATCGTGCAGGGAGAGCCAGTGGCGGATCTTGGCCCGCGCCTTGGGGGCCCTGGCGTAGCGGAGCCAGTTGACGTGGGGGTGGGCGTTGGGAGACGTGATGATTTCGATCAGCTGGGTGTTCTTGAGCTCCTTCTTCAGGGGAATGATGGCGCCGTCGGCCTTGGCCGCCAGGCAGTGGTTTCCGATCTCCGTGTGGATATGGTAGGCGAAGTCGATGGCGGTGGAGCCCTTGATGAGCTCGATGACCTCGCCCTTGGGAGTGAAGACGTAGATCGAATCCTTCAGAAGCTCCTGCTTGATCTTGTCCAGGAACTCGCGGGAGGCGATGTCCGTCTCCACCAGGCTGCGCAGCTGGTTGATGACGGGGATGTCCTCCGGGTGCAGCACCTCCTTGGAGAAGCCGCGCTTGTAGAGCCAGTGGGCGGCGATGCCGTTCTCGGCGGTTTCGTGCATCTCGTGCGTCCGGATCTGGATTTCTATCTGCTTGCCCTCGTAGCCCATGACCGTGGTGTGCAGGCTCTGGTAGCGGTTCGACTTGGCCATGGCGATGTAATCCTTGAACCGTCCCTCGATCGGCTTCCAGAGCTTGTGCACGAGGCCCAGGATCTCGTAGCACTCGCCGGGGCTGGTGCAGAGGAGCCGGACGCCCAGGAGGTCGTAAATCTCGTCTATGTTCTTGCCGGTGCGCTTCATTTTCTGGTAAATGGAATAAAAATGCTTGGCCCGGCTCTGCACGGTGAGGGAGATGTTCATTTTGGCCGCCTCGTTCACCAGCACCGTTTCAATGCGCGCCAGGTAGGTGTCGCGCTCGGTCTTGCGCCCGGCCACCCAGGCCCGAATCTGCTTGTAGATCTCCGGCTGGAGATGCTTGAGGGCCAGGTCCTCGAGCTCGTTTTTGAGCCAGGAAATCCCCAGGCGGCCGGCGAGCGGGGCGTAGATATCGAGCGACTCGAGCGCGTAGCGGCGGCGCCGCTCGGCCGAAAGGTACTCGAGGGTCCGCATGTTGTGGAGGCGGTCGGCCAGCTTGATGAGGATGACGCGCACGTCGCGCACCATGGCGAAGAGCATCTTGCGCACCGTCTCCGCCTCGACGGCGGTCTTGGAGCGGGCGCGGATGGACTCGATCTTGGTGACGCCGTTCACCAGCGCGTCGACCGTCTTCCCGAACCGCTCGCGCAGCTCCGGCCGTTCGGCCGTCGTGTCCTCGAGCACGTCGTGCAGCACGGCGGCGATGACGGAATCCGCGTCCAGGCGCAGGCCGACGAGAATGAGGGCCACCGCCAGCGGGTGCATGAGGAAGGGCTCGCCGCTCGCCCGGTTCTGCCCGCCGTGCAGGTCGCGCGCCCACTCGACGGCGGACCGAATGCGCCCCTGTTCCTCTTCGGTGTAGGCGCCGAGCGTGTCCGTGAACGATCGTATCGGATCGACTCCCTGTTTCATGGTTCGGGCTTTCTTCCGCACAAGGCGCGCTCCCGGCCTCCCAGGTCGCGCCGCACGTGTATATTAATATACCCACGCCGCTCCATTGCAAGCGACAGTTTTTTCATCTGTCCCGGATCCGCCTCCAGGAGCAGAAACCCGCCCGGCTCAAGCCGGGCGGCGGCCTCCGCGATGATGCGGAGGAGAAGGTCCGTACCGTCCGGCCCGCCGTCGAGCGCGAGCCCGGGCTCGGGCCAGCCGGAGAGCTTCATCGCCTCCACCTCGGCCGACCCGACGTACGGCGGGTTGGAGACGATAAAATCGAACGTTCCGGGAACGTTCGCGAACAGGTCGGACTCGAAAAAGGCGAGGGGCTCGCCGAGCAGGGTGACGGCGTTGAACCGGAACACGTCCCCGGCGTCGGGCGAGACGTCCGCCCCGGCGATTTCGATCTCCGGGAAGAGGCGCTTGAGCGCGATCGCCAGGCAGCCGCTCCCCGCGCACAGGTCGAGGACGCGGCGCGGCCGGCGGGCCGCCATGAGAGCGCGCGCCTCCTCGACGAGGGTCTCCGTGTCCGGCCGCGGCACGAGGACGCGCTCGTCCACGAAGAAATCGAGGCCGTAGAATTCCTTGCGGCGGCGCAGGTAGGAAACGGGAATTCCGTCCGCGCGCCGGCGCAGCAGTTCCTCGAACCTGTCGACGGCCCCGGGGTCGATCTCCTCGGGATATGCCCCGATGAGGGCCTCCTTGCTGAGCTTCAAGGTCTCCGCGAGAAGCAGACTGGCGTCCAGGTAGGGAGTGTCCGCCTCGGTGCGCGTCAGAAAGGCGATGCCGCGGTTGAGGGCCTCCCGGACGGTCATGGCGGGGCGTTTTCGCCGGACAAGAGGGACTCCCGGGCGCCGAGCTTGAGCGCCTCGATGACCTCGGCCAGGTCGCCCTCCATGACGCGGTCCAGCTTGTAAAGGGTGAGATTGATGCGGTGATCGGTGAGCCTGTTCTGGGGGAAGTTGTAGGTGCGGATGCGCTCGCTTCGGTCCCCGGACCCGACCTGGCTGCGGCGCTTCTCGCGGCGCTCGGCCTCCTTGCGCTGCTCCTCGAGCTCGAAGAGTCGGGCGCGGAGGACGCGGAGGGCCTTGGCCTTGTTTTTGTGCTGGGATTTCTCGTCCTGGCAGATGACGACGAGGCCGGAGGGCAGGTGGGTGATGCGCACCGCGGAGTCCGTGGTGTTGACGCTCTGCCCCCCCGGCCCGCCGGAGCGGAACACGTCCACCCGGAGATCTTCCTGCCGGATGTCGATGTCCGTCTCCTCGGCCTCGGGCAGCACCGCCACGGTCACCGCCGAGGTGTGGATGCGCCCGCCCGCCTCGGTCACCGGCACGCGCTGCACGCGGTGCACCCCGCTCTCGTACCGCAGGTTTTCGTAGACGCTCTTGCCCTCCACGGAGAAGATGATTTCCTTGAACCCGCCGATCCCGGTGCCGTGCCCGGAGAGCACCTCCACCCGCCAGCCCCGGCCTTCCACGTACTTCTGGTACATGCGGAACAGGTCGGCGGCGAAGAGGGCCGCCTCCTCGCCGCCCGTGCCCGCCCGGATCTCCATGATGATGTTCTTGAGATCGAGGGGGTCCTTCGGCAGAAGCAGCAGCTTGATCTCGTCCATGAGCCCGGCCTTGCGTCCCGCGAGCGCCTTGCGCTCCTCCTCGGCCAAACGACGCATTTCGTCGTCCCGCGGGTCCGAGAGCAGATGGTCGAGATCGCCCTCCTCCGCTTCGAGCCTGGCGAGGGCGGCCGACGCTTCGACCACCGGCCGGAGGCCGTTGTATTCGATCATGATTTGCTTGTACCGTTGCTTATCCTTGACCGTCTCGGGCAGAGCGATGAGCGCCTCCAGCTCCGCAAACCGGCCTTTGAGCGCGGCAAGTCTGGTCCTGATGTCCATGGTTACGCCGTTTCGATGAAAAAGGGACAGGAATAGATGACGATCTCCATTTCCGTTCCGTTCGCGCCTTTTATGGGATCCAGGCCCTCGTTGATTTTTTCGAGCAAATTGCAGAACTCGCGGCGTTGGCAGAGCGGACACGCTCCATTACCGCGTGGGCTGAAAATGACATGCATGGAACCAAGATAACAAAAAAAGGCGATATGAGCAATATCGGGTCTGCATCACAAAAATTCGCCACAGAGGCACGGAGGCCACGGAGAGAGAAAGGAAGAGAAAAAGATACAATAAGATGGTAATCGAATGGAAATCATTAATGATAATGAACCTGCAATATCGCTTCCGGAATCTGTCCTTTATTCCTTCTCTGTGTCCTCTGTGTCTCTGTGGCGAATTCAAAAATAAGGTCTCAGGCAAAAAAAAGCCGCCCCGGGGCGGGACGGCCGTTGCTTTAGATTTCCGAGTTCTTACTTATTGAGCTGCTTTTCGCAAAAATCGCCGATGAGCGGGAGCTTCAATTTTTGTCCGCCCAAAAACGCCTTCACCGTAAGAATGATCCAGACAACGATTATCGCGAGCCAAAGGAGTATGCCCAGGATTGTGGAAATAATGCCGGCGCCGAGCGCCCAGAAAATGAGTTGCAGGATCCAGATCCCGAACCAAGCAGCGAACGCCACGATGGAATATGCGATGGATTGCAGCGCGTGAAAGCGGACCAATTTGCTTTCTTTTTCGCCAAAATAAAATATAAGACCCGTAATGAACGCTCCCAAATAACTGATACCGCTCTCCACGTTCTCTTCCATTCCCATGCTCGTCTTCTTTTTTTCCGGTGCTGCCATACAATTCCTCCTTGATATTCAACCGATTTCAGTTTGATGGGCTCTCGGAGCCTCTTTCATTACGCCACCCATAATTCTCGACAACGCGAAAATTACAGCGAAACGCGCGGCGGGCATCGGCATCCGCCGATGCTTTTCGCCCGCAGGGCGCTTAGAAAAAGTATATCCAATACACCGTCCATTGTCAAAAACATTTTTAGCCGGCCGCAAACGACGTTCGCGGCGCCCGCCGTCCCCCGTCACATTTTGTAAACCGTCGTTGACAGATGGGGTATTTTAAAATACCATTGGGCGTATGGAAGCCGACCAAAGGGCGGACCAGCTTGAACCCGAAGCGATCCAGGCCGATCCTCCGAAAAAAGAGAAAAAGCGCCGCTCCCTGTTCCAGCGGCTTTTCGGATTTCTCTTCGGCGGTGCCGATCCCGATCACGAAAAGAAACGCCTCCTCCGGGAAGTGGCCAAGGCCCTGCGCCAGTCTCGTTTGAAATTCTACCGCCCCCGCAATGAGATCGTCGATCCGAACCTGGCCCGTTTTTTCTTCGAGTTTTACAAGGTGCTCGGGCCGGCGCAGGCGCTCGTGAAACGCGCCGACTACTCGGGCGCGCTCAAGACGATCATCATCGAGAAAATCCTTTCCGATGAAAACCTCAAGCTCCGGGAGAGCCTGACCGAGGACGAAATCCGCAAGCGCGCCATGGCCCTGCCGCTCAAGGACCTCGGCAACCAGATCAAGGACCAGCTCGTCGGTTTTTTCGCCGCCTTCGACATCGACAAGGTCAAGCAGATCAACCACACCTACCAGCTGTTGAGCCTTCTCATTGATCTCATCCATTTCGACTACTATTTCCTGCTGAAAAAGTTCGATTCCGGCATGCCGGAGGGCAACTATCTCTACTCGCCGCGCTTCGACCCCATCAACGCGGAGTACATTGTCGAGGACCTGAAGGAATTCCTCGACATCACCTCCTCGATCCAGGAGGGAGAGAGCTGGGACGGCGTCCTGGACATTCTCAAGGAATACCGCAACGTCGACGTCGTTTCGCGGGCCGGTTGGAAAAAGGTCGTCGCCCGGGTCCGCGAGCTCAACCGGGCCCACATCCTCCTGCTCATCATCCAGCACGTGGAAAAGAATCCCTTCTACCGGATCCGGCCCCACGTTTCCACGGAAAAAATCGTCGAATCCTACCTCTCCAAGCTCAAGTCGCAGACGGAGCTCATCCTGCAGAAGATTTACAAGGAAAAGCACGAGAGCAAGGTCGATGAGCTCACGAAGTTCATCTTCGGGACCGCCTCGATTTCGCGCCTCAAGAGCTACACCGAAAAGGCGAACGCCGCCTTCGCCAAGCGGATGCTCGGCGGGTTCCTGTACGTGCACCCGCTCAATTACCTCAAGGCGTTCCTGCTCGACTACCTCAAGAAGGACATCCGCGAGATCATCGACCACTTCCTGATCAAGGGAAAATGGACCTCCAATCTCGTCTCCCAGCAGGTTTCCGAGTCCTTTCACTCCCTCCTCCAGATTTCCGAGCGGATCACCGAATTCGACGACTCGGTGAGCGACGAGTCGCCCACCGGCGCCAAGCTGAAGCTCTACCTGCACAAATACGAGAAGGACAAACAGGGGGCGCAGAAGGTCCTCCGCCAGATGCTCAAGGAGATCAACGACATCGCCCGGGCGCTCATTCACGAGGCCGCCGGGCACCTCATCATCATCGGCAAGGATCTGAAGCTCATGCTCGACGACTACCAGAGGAATTCGCACGAGCTCATCATCAACTGGAAGGAAATCGAGATGTCGTCCGACAAGGACTTGAAAACGTTCATGGTCGAAACCTACAAGAAATTGTATTACATCGTCCGCCTCCTCCAGGTCTTCGTGAAGGAAGAGTGACGTGAACCGATCCAAGGTGCATTTCTCGCCGGTGGGCCCGGCCAGCGGCCCCGAGGAGCGCGGCGCCGCCCTCGACCGCCTGCTCGCCGCCGTTCCGGAATGCGGCGTCTTCGCCGCGGGGGAGCGGGTGGCGGTGAAAATCCACGTGGGCGAGCGCGCGAACGTCACGCACGTCAAGCCGGATCTGGTGCGGCGGGTCGTTTCCTGGGTGAAGTCGCGGAACGCCCGCCCCTTTCTCACCGAGACGTCCACCCTCTACAAGGGCGAGCGCAGCGACGGCCTCGCCCACCTCGCGCACGCCTTCCGGCACGGGTTCACCTACGAGAACACCGGCGCGCCCTTTCTCATGGCGGACGGCCTGCTCGGCAACACCGAAATCGAGGTGGCCGTTCCCGGACTGAGCTCCGCCTCGGTCCACATCGCCCGGGAAGTCGTGTTGGCCGACGGGATCGTCGCCGTCTCCCACCCCACCGGACACCTGGGAATGGGCCTGGGGGCCTGCATCAAGAACCTGGGAATGGGCCTCGCGAGCCGCATCGGCAAACTGCGCCAGCATTCCGCCATGAACCCCAAAGTGAACGAGGCGGCCTGCACCCTCTGCCGGGCCTGTCTCAAGTGGTGCCCGGAAGACGCCGTCGTCGAACGGGACGGAAAAGCCTTCATTATTGAAGAAAACTGCACGGGCTGCGGAGAATGCCTGGCGGTGTGCAACTTCAATGCCGTCACCTACGACTGGGGCACCGAGTCGGCCGAGCTCCAGAAATCGGTCGCCGAGCACGCCTACGGGGCGGTCATCGGCAAGCCCGGCAAGTGCGTCTACCTGAACGCGCTTATCGACATGACCGGCGATTGCGACTGCATGGCGATCAAGCAGTCGCCCGTCATCCCCGACGTCGGCTTTTGTCTCTCCCTCGACCCGGTGGCCGTGGACCAGGCCACCCTCGACCTCACCGAACGGGCGAATAAGAAAGATCTCGGCCGCACGAGCTTCCCCCGCCTCGATCCCACCGTCCAGCTTTCACACGCCGAGGCCATCGGTCTGGGGAGCCGCGAGTATGAGCTGGTGAGGCTTTGATTCCCGGGGGAGAACCACGGATGGCACGTTGAGTCGACAATTCACGTCCGCAAGGCGGACCTGACGGCTTCGGTCAGCTTCCCCCGCGAGAAGGGCTTGAAGATCACGTCCCTCATCCCCT
>CAZKOS010000118.1:0-7548 GCA_964554445.1 uncultured Spirochaetaceae bacterium
ACGGAGCCTGTCCTGAGCTCGTGGAAGAACCTGCGGCGGTCGTCAGTTCAGCTGAAAGAGCGAGCGGACATACGAGCGGATCAGGTTCCAGTCGTTGTCGCGGGGGAGGAGGATGTAGGCGTCGAGCTTCACGGGGTCGTTTTCCTCGAGGAGGCGCTCCTGCTCGTCCTCGGGGAGAAGGAAGATGCCCGAGTAGGTCGCGTAGAGGATGTTGGTGGTGTCGAGCACGTAGGAGCCCTTGATCGTGTAGTCCTTGAAGGAGACGAAGTCGCGGGCGATCTCGAGGGGGGACAGGTTGGTGGTGACGTACCCCGAGAGCGCGGCGAAGACGGAGAGCGAGGCCTCGAGGTTCCCGCCGCAGCGCTGCTTGAGCTTCGTGAAGAGCGCGCCGAGGATGAGCTCCTGGCGGTGGGAGCGCTGGAAGTCGGAGGACGTGCCGCGGGAGCGGATGAGGCGCAGGGCCTGCACGCCGGAAAGATGGTAGTGCCCGCGCGGATAGGCGAGCGTCCGCCAGACGCCGTTTTCCTTGACGCGGTAGGTCGGGTCGACGACGTCGTAGGGGAGGTCGACGTCCACGCCCCCGAGCGCGTCGATGACGGCGATGAGGGAGTAGAGGTCGACGAGGGCGTATTTTTTCACCGGCACGCCGGTGATGAAGGAAATCTCCCGCGCGCAGTACTCCCCGCCCTTTTCGTTCAGATGGTTGATCTTGCTGCCGCGGAAGTAGAGATCGCGCGGCAGGCTCACCAGGGTGATGCTCTTGGTCCGCCCGTCGGCGCGGACGAGGATCATGGTGTCGGTGTTGTTTTCGTTCCGGCCGAGGAGGAGGTAGGTGTGGGCGCCGGACTCGTCAGCGGCGGAGGGAGTTTTTTTTTTGAACTCCGACCCGCCCGAGACGGAGCGCAGGGAGGCGATGACGACGTCGTCCTTGTCGACGAAAAAGACCTCCGCGGTGCGCTTGTTCACCGCGTAGGCGCCGATTTTCCGGCCGCGGTGGAGGACGTCGTAGAGGTAAAAATCGTCGTTCTCCCGCGGCGACGCCGCCATTTCCATGGAAGCGTCCCGGCAGGCGGCCGTAAACTCGGGCTCGCGGAAGCTCTGCTCGAGCGAGGCCTTGACGGCGTCCACCCGCTTCTCGGCCGCGGTGCGCGCGTCCAGGGCGTCGAGCGCGGCCGCGAGCTTGGCGGGCAGGGTTTCCGGCGGGTCGATCTTCCGCTCGCCGATGAGGAACGTCCCCCGCATTTTATCGAAGCTCACCGTGAGGAGGACCTCGTTCTCCTTCGACACGTCCGCCCGGAATCCGCCCGCGTCTTCGCCCCGGAACTTGTATTCGAGCTCCCCGGCCTTGAGGGCCGAGGCGACCGGTTCTTCGGCGCCCAGCCCCGCGAGGGCCGCCTTGTACCCGGCGACGCGGGCGTAGTAGGCGTCGATCTTCTTCAGGGTGGAGCGGACGAAGGCCGCGGCCTTGTCCGCGCCGTCCCCGGAGCCCTCGTATTTTTCGCCGCCGCCGGCCGCGGTCAGGGTGACGGTCCGCGCGTCGGGCTTGAAGGCGAGGGAATAATAGACGTTGTCGCGCTTCACCCAGTCGACGGCGAAGAGCCCGGCGGCGACGGGCGCGCAGCCGGTCTCGCGCGCGAGCGCGGCGAAGAGCGGTCCCGCCTTGAATTCCTCGAACTGCCGGGCCTTGGCCTCGTCATAGAAGCGGCTCTGGATGACGGCGAGCCCTTGCGCGAGCGGCGAGGGCGGCGCCCCGGCTTTATCCTTCGACTCTTCGAGCGGCGCGAAGACGCGCGGCTCGAGCCCCAGCGAGGCGCGGAGGGAGTTGTAGTCCGAGGAAAGCTCCTCGAGGTTCCGGGTGAGGGCCTCGGCCCGGTCCTTGCGCTCGCGGAGCTCACCGGAGAGCCCGGCGAAGGCGACGGCCGCGACGACCACGGCCGCGACGAGCAGAACGGCGCACGCGGAAAAAGCGAGCGCCAGGGCGCGAAGGGGATGCTTGCGGATGCTGTCCTGAAGTCCCCCCGGGATCAAGGGGAGGACGAATCGTCTGGCCACGGATTTCCTTCACTTATGATAAGACCGATCGGGCAAAAGTGTAATACGAAGGGCGGGGCGAGTCAAGGACGGCTCAATTCAGAGGACACGGAGAACACGGAGGAAAACGGAGAACACGGAGAAGAGAGGAGGTAAATGAATGAAAAACAAATTTATGTCGCATTCACTTTATCTCCTTCCTCCTCCGTGTGCTCCTCCTCTCTCCGTGCTCTCCGTGTCCTTTCTTGATTTCGGTTGTATGTTGGGCGTGTAAGCCTAGAACGAAACCCCGACGTGCGCTCCGGCCGAGAACTGGAGGGAATCGATTTTCTCGTCGACCGAGCCGAGCGGGCCGGCCGGGCCTTCGGAGGTGTCGTTGTATTGAAATTGAACCTGCTTCCCTTCGGCGTGGAGGTAGAGGAAACGGGCGTTCACTCCGGCGTAGAGCCAGGACGTGAAATTGAACCGGCACCAGAGACTGCAGCGCGTTCCCAGACCGAAGGAATTACTCGTTGAAAGTTTGCTCCGGAGGACGTGGTCGTCGCTGTCTGAAGCGAAGATCGGCCCGAACCCGGCCAGCAGGCCGATGCTGATGAGGTCGCCGGTTTTCACCTCCACCCTCGCCTCCGCCAGGGGGATGAAATAATCGATTTTGTACGTGCTGACCAGGCCGGAGACCAATATATTCCCGGGTGAACCCGTATACCCGGGATATCCCGAATAAAGATCATAGGACGGATACCATTGTTTGAGGTTGCTCACCTCGAAATACAGATGCTGGTAGATGAACCCCACCCCGAACGATATGCTGAACGCGGATTCGAGCGGCAGGATGTAATGGAAGCTGCCCTCGAGGGAGAACCTATTGAGATTCGCGTCGCTTTGGGAGAAGACGTCGAGCGTGGAGGAGTCGGCCCACGAATTCCCCAGGAGATACCAGTAACCCCAATCGGAGTCCTCCATCTTTCCGGGGGCGGCGGTGAGGTTCTTGTCGAAATGCAGCGACAACCGGAACAAATCGAAAAGCGTCATATCCGCGTTTGCGTAGATCCCGAGGGAGTTGAGCGGGAATTTGAGTTGGCTGATCTTGTACCCGATCGAATACTGCGTGCCGGCCGTGTCGTAAAAATTCCAACCGATCCCGTATTGTGTGTAACCGAGAAGATAATCCATGCCGGCTTCGACCTTGAAAGTGAAAATTTTGTCATCCGCGTGGAGGCGATGAACGGTAGCGGATGCAAAGAGCATCAGGCAGATGAAGAGCCTGCGTGTTTGCATGCGGGATCACCTTTCCAGCCACTGATTGAGTTTCAGGAGGGGGCTTTCCAGGCTGGCGCTGGAATAATAGGAACCTAAACTGAGGCCGTACGGCCCGGAAGAGGAACCGTCGACCATGATATAGCATAGGCCGGAGGTCGACGGCGTATAGGAGATCAGCGATCCGCCGACGGTACTGCCTCCGCCTTGATTGTTGTCGATCGGGTTGAGTGCGGAATCATAGAGGTGCAGAACGGTATCGGTGCTTTCGGACGAGGGGATAACCGTTTCAATCTGATAACGCAATCCGGCGGCCGCGTAGAAAGACGCGTAATCGACGTCCGCCGCGGTGGTAAGGCTGCGCGCCTGGTACTCGCCGGCCTGGATGGGGGAGGCGCCGCCGGAATTGTTGTCAGGCTCGTATGCGTCCGCGCCCCTGACGATAGAGAGCGTCATGTTGATCGCTCCCTCAAAGTTTCCCCCGGAGGTCGTGTCGAAGAAGATGTATCCGACGGACTCACCCGCCGCCGTTACCATGGTTGCGTAGACGATATAATCGCCGCATTTCGTCGAATAATTCACGTCTGCGACATAGGGGAAAACCGGGCTCGTCACGTACTGGTCGCCGTCGGCATAACCGGAATAATCGCCGTAAATAAGGTGAAAGGTGCCGCTGGAAATGCTCGTGTTATTGTAAATCGTCACGGTGATGGTACTGCCGAGTTGGCAGGAACCGGGCAGGACGATCAAGAGCATGAGCACGAATAAGAAACCGGCGGTCGACTTCATACGCTTCACTCCCAAACTTTCCAGGGTGTCATCGTCGGGGCCGCAGGGCGGGAAGGATTCGCCTGCCCCCACCGCGCCGCGGCTCCCTCCGGAAGACGGCCCGGCACCGGGATGCCGTTTCTCAAGAGCCTATCCCCCGGATGGAAAACCAAAAATCCGTCTCTCCCGTGTCATTGTTGGGAATCGACACGATGGCGGTGAAGACGTCGATCGTCGGCGGCCCAAAGCGCACCGTGAAGGTTGTGCCCGTGCCGATGGGCAGGGTAACGAGCGCCGGCTGATTGGTGACCGAAAACCCGGTCCCCGTGACGGCCACCGCGGGCGCGCCCGTGAGCGAAAGATCGCCCCGGTATCCTATATTTTCCACCGTGAAAACAAAGTCCTTGGTGCCGCCCGACGGCACCGTCCCGATGAAGAAGTCCCGGCCGGTATAAACGATCGTACTTCCCAGCCTGACGTTGATATCGACCGTGCTCACCTGCGGTTGGTGTTCGAAACCGCACCCGGTGAGATAGCCGGAGAGAAGAAAGAGAATTAGATTACGAACGAAGATCGCTTTCATCGGTTGCCTCTATTATTCACGTGCGATTATACACCATTGTTTCAATGTTTGGCAAAAAAAAACGAGTGCTGTCGGCCTGCTTCGGGTATTTTCCGCGCCCGAATCGGGTTGATACTTTATATATCGCAAAAGGGAGCTGAATCCCTCGAATAAAAAGTCATGTGGTGGAATGACCGTGCCGGACGGAGCGAGCCGGCTAGATGGTGCCCTTCTTCAGCCCCAGGCGCTTCATCTGCTCTTCCTCCTCCTTGATCGCCACGTACTCGTGCTTCTTCTGGTTGCCCTTGACCACGCTGTTCTTGATGGCGTTGAGCTCGAGCTTGATGCCCCGCACCTTGGGGCGCTTGTCCTTCTGGATCTCCGCGTGGAAGACGCTGAACAGCCCGGCCATGCGCCGGTGCACGAGCTGGAGGTTGATGAGGTTGTGGTTGAGCAGGTGGTAGATGGCGGCCTCGGTCGAGTTTTCCAGCTTGCGGAAGGTGGCGCTCAGCTTGTTCGACAGCCCGGCGAAGAGCTGGATGAGCCGCTTGGCGTCGTCCTCGAACTCCTGAAAGGCCACCTTCTCGAGGCGGTTGGTGGAGGTGGCCGGATCGAAATACTCGATCTCGTAGAGCTCGATCTGCTCGGCCCGCCCCAGCATTTTGGCGAGCCATTTCCGCAGGCGGCGGCCGAAGGTGAGCTGCTGGCTCAACAGGAGCTGGTGGGCCTCGCCGAGCTTGTTGAGGGCGTCCTCCAGCTGGAGGCTGCAGCTGGCCAGGTAGCGCACCGCCTGGATGAGGATGGAGCGGTACACGTCCTCCTTCTTTTTTTCCTCTTTTTTGATCTCCTCGACGTGGAGGCTGTCCAGGACCGTTCGCTTGAGATCCTCCCCGTCGGCGGTGTAGTCCTCGATGAGCACCTCCTTGAGGAGGTCGGGGTAGAAGGGGACTTTGCTCCCCATGCTCTCCGCGAAGACCAGCTTGGCCTTGTGCACCGCGGACTCTATTTTTTCCTCGCCCATGGGGCGGACGGGAGCGAGCCTGTGCACGAGCCGCTGGCGGAGGTCGAGCTTGTAGCGCTCCTTCTGGTAGGCCGTCAGTTCCCCGAGCGCGGCGAGCGCGATCTTCAGCGTCTTGTCTATCTGGGCGATCGAATCGTTGACGATGCCGGTGGACATCGAGTCGCTGCCGTGGCGGATCTTCGCGAGGTAGATGGAGAGCGTGCGCGTGGTGGGGCTCGGGGACGTCTCCGTGAGCTGGGTCCAGCCGATGTACTTGATGACCTTCACGATGCGCTTGATGCGCCCCAGGTTCAGAAAATCGACGCCGTACTCGTAGTAGTTGTTGAGGAACTCCAGCCGCGTGTGGTACTGGGAGAGGCGCTGGTCCATGGCGGCCTGCTCGTTGGAGTCGAGAAAGGCCTCGTCGGACGGGGCGTCCACTTCGCTTATCTTTTCGTCGTACTTGTAGGGGTCCTCCTGGATCAACCCTTTGCGGATGAGGATGTTGAAGATGTTCTCATAGTAGATTTGATAGGCCTGAAAAGCGTCGCGAAGCTTCTTGACGACGATCCGCTCCAGCTGGTCCCTTTTCCGATCGAGTAATTGCTCTATTTTGGTCCCGTATGATACTATTTCATCGGACATTGACATAAATTATAGAGGAAAAGGGGCCATCCCGCAACGGGCTTTTTATTTTTCGCATGGGCGGCATAGTGGATTTTGACAGGGAAAAACTCGTCGTGGGCGTTCTCTACCGCGATCCGGACGCGGACGAGGCCTGCCGGGCGGCGCTCGAGCGCGTTTTCGGACGGATCGACTACGCGGGCCCTCCCATCGCCTTCGCCTTCACCTCCTATTACGACGCCGAGCTCGGCACGCCCATCACCCGCCGCTTCCTCGCCTTCGAGCGGCTCGCGGCGCCCGACGCCCTGGCCGGGATCAAGATCGCCACGAACGGCATCGAGCGGGAGCTCTCCGCGGAGGGCCGGCGGCGGTGCAACCTCGACCCCGGCCTCCTGTCGCTCTCCCGCTTCGTCCTGGCGAGCACCAAGCCCAGCTCGCACCGGATTCCGCTCGCGCGCGGCATCCACGCCGAGATCGAGCTGATGTTCGAGCACGGCGCCTTCCGGCCGGTCGAGTGGACCTACGCCGACTACCGTTCGCCCGCCTACCTGGAGACGTTCCGCGAGATCCGGGAAATCTACAAGAGGAATTTGAAGGCGAAGGGGACCGCCCCGGCGTAATAGGGGGCATGAAACATCGCCTCGCTTTTCCCTGCGCGGCCGCTTCCCTGGCCCTCCTCTTGAGCGCCTGCGACCTCTTCAGCGGGACCGCCTCCTGGACCGCCGTGCTCCCCGGGCTCCCGGAGCACTGGCGCGAGACCTTCCCCGGCGCGGCGGCGGACCTGATCGTCGCCGCCGCCGACGGCTCGACCACGGCCGGGGAAGTCTCGCTCGAGGCCGGCGCCTGGCCGATCGTCGTCTCCAAATCGAACAACACCCTCGTCCTCCTCTACCCGAAAGCGGGCGCCGACTGCCTGCGCCCCTACGGCGCGGTGTTCCCCGTCTGCGCCGACGGGGAGACGCGCACCCTCACGCTCACCGCGGAGGGCGGCTTCGTCGCCGAGCGCCTGGCCCACCTGGCCCGGCGGGGCTTCGACGTCGGCAGCTTCAATTCGGGGCGCCTCATCGACCTCATCAGGGAAAGAGGCGGCGACCCCTGGGACTTCGATCCGATCCTGTTGGAAACCCGCCTGGCCGAAGACAACTTTTCCGTCTACGCCGTCAAAAAGCTCGGCACCCGCCCGGTGACGCTCACCCCGCCCCCCGGCGCCTGGTTCTCGGAGAGCCCGGCCGCGCCGTTATGGGAGACCGACGAAGAGGGCCGGCTCACGATCCAAGAGATGGCCTACGGGACGCATGTGCTGTTC
>CAZKOS010000118.1:7648-10124 GCA_964554445.1 uncultured Spirochaetaceae bacterium
CAGCAGCTCCACGATGCGAGCGTCGGCGAGGGCGGCTTTCTCGAGCTCGGCGGGCGGCAGGTCGCGCGGGAGCTCGAGGCGGGAGCGGACCCTGCCGTTGATCTGGCAGACGATCGTCACCGTCTCGTCGACGGTGAGGGCCTCGTCCCAGGCGGGCCAGGGGTGGGCGGAGAGCGAGGGCCGGCGGCCGCATTTTTCCCAGAGCTCCTCGGCCAGGTGCGGGGCGTAGGGGGCGAGGATCAGGAGGAACGGCTCCCAGAGGGCGCGCGGCAGCTTCTCGAGCGAGGCGATCTCGCCCGAGTAGATCATCATCTGGGAGATGGCGGTGTTGAAGCAGAGGTTGTCGGTATCCTTCGTCACCTTCTTGATCGTCTTGTGGAGCAGGCGGAAGAGCTCCCGCTCGGGCTCGCCGTCCGTGAGCGGCTTGTCGCCGAGCTTGTAGACGCGGTCGAGGAAGCGCTTCACGCCCAGGATGCCCGACGTGGTCCAGGGCTTGGACACCTCGAGCGGGCCCATGAACATCTCGTAGAGGCGCATGGAGTCCGCGCCGTACTCGCGCACCACGTCGTCCGGGTTGATGACGTTCTTTAAGGACTTGGACATCTTGGCGATGATGCGCGCCACCGGCTTGCCCGTCGCGCGCTCGACGAACACGTCGTTCTCCTTCTCGTCCACCTGGTCGACCGGCACGAGCGACTTGTCCTGCCGCTCGTAGGCGAAGGAGGTGATCATGCCCTGGTTCACCAGGCGCCGGAAGGGCTCGTCGGTGTTGACCAGGCCCAGGTCGAAGAGGACCTTGTGCCAGAAGCGGGCGTAGAGGAGGTGGAGCACGGCGTGCTCGGCGCCGCCCACGTAGAGGTCGACCGGCATCCAGTAATCGATCTTTTCCCTTGACGCGAAGGCCTTGTCGTTCTTCGGATCGAGGTAGCGGAGGTAGTACCAGCAGGAACCGGCCCACTGCGGCATGGTGTTCGTCTCCCGCTTGGCCGGCCCGCCGCACTTCGGGCACGTCACGTTCACCCAGTCCGTGATGCCGGCCAGGGGCGACTCTCCCGTGCCGGTCGGCTGGAAGGTCTTCACGTCCGGAAGCTTCAAGGGGAGCTCGGAGTAGGGCACGGGCACGATGCCGTCCTTGGGACAGTGGACCAGGGGAATCGGCTCGCCCCAGTAGCGCTGGCGGGCGAAGAGCCAGTCGCGGAGCTTGTAGTTGACCGTCGCCTTGCCCAATCCTTTTTGAGCGAGCCACTCGGTGATCTTCTTCTTGAACTCGGCCGTGGGAAGCCCGTTGAACTCCCCCGAGTTGACGGCCACGCCGTCCTCCGTGAAGGCTTCCTTCAATTCCATCGGTTGCCGGTCGCCTTGCCCGTCCCGGGTACCGGGACGGGCGACGACCTGGACGATCGGCAGCTCGAACCTGGTCGCGAACTCGAAGTCGCGCTCGTCGTGCGCGGGCACGGCCATGATGGCGCCCGTGCCGTAGGAGACGAGGACGTAGTCGGCGATCCAGACCGGAATCTTTTCGCCGTTAACGGGGTTGATCGCGTGCGCGCCCGTGAACACGCCGGTCTTTTCCTTGGCGAGCTCGGTGCGGTCGAGGTCGGACTTGTGGGAGGCGGCTTCGACGTAATCGGCCACTGCCTTCTTTTGCGCGGCCGTGGTGATCTTTTCCACGAGCGGGTGCTCCGGGGCGAGCACCATGTAGGTGGCCCCGAAGAGCGTGTCCGGCCGGGTGGTGAACACCTCGATCGGGGTCTTGTCTTCCAGGGAGAAGACGACCGACGCGCCCTCGCTCCGCCCGATCCAGTTCCGCTGCATGACCTTGATCGATTCCGACCAGTCGAGCTTCTCTAGGTCGGCGAGGAGCCTTTCGGCGTAGGCGGTGATCTTCAGGATCCACTGGCGCAGGCTGCGCCGCTCGACGCGGCTGTGGCAGCGCTCGCAGAGCCCGTCCTTCACCTCTTCATTGGCGAGCCCGGTCTTGCAGGACGGGCAGAAGTTGATGGGCATCTCCGCCTCGTAGGCGAGCCCCTTTTCGAAAATTTTCAGGAAAATCCACTGCGTCCACTTGTAGTAGTCGGGGTCGCAGGTGGAGACCTCCCGGTCCCAGTCGTAGCCGAACCCAAGCGACTTGATCTGCTCCCGGAAGCGGCGGATGTTTTCATCCGTGGAGACGCGGGGGTGGGTCCCCGTCTTGATGGCGTAGTTTTCCGCCGGCAGCCCGAAGGCGTCGAACCCCATCGGGTGGAGGACGTTGCAGCCGCGCATCTTGAGGAACCGGCTGTAGATGTCCGTGGCCGTGTACCCCTCCGGGTGCCCGACGTGCAGTCCCGCGTCCGACGGGTAGGGGAACATGTCGAGCACGTAGCGCCGCTTGTCCTTGGGGACCTGCGGGTCCTCCGTGACCTTGAAGGACTTGTGCCCGTCCCAGTAGACCTGCCATTTTTTTTCGATCGAGGTGAAGTCGTAGTCGCTCATG
>CAZKOS010000119.1:0-10087 GCA_964554445.1 uncultured Spirochaetaceae bacterium
TTCCCTTTCTGAAAATCCGCTGCGTCACGAACACCGCGACCGGCGCCGCCCACCAGACGATGACGGCGGCGGGCGGGCTGAAGATCCCCACCGGTATGGAAATCAGAAACACCGCGGGCGGGATCAAGGCCCGGACCGTGAGAAGCCGGGCGGAGCGGGCGTCCAGGTCGTTTTCCACCAACCGGCGGGAGCCCGCCGCATACGCCCACAGGGCGCTCAAGGCCAGACCGATTCCCGCCACGTTCGCCGCATAGACGACCACCCCGACCGACGCGAGCGCCAGCTGACCGAGGAGGCCGGCCGTGAACGGCGAGAAATACGGCGAGCGGTGACGACGGGCGGGGTTTGTGGCGTGAGGGCATCGACTGCCTCCGGCGGCGTGCGGGGTGCGGTCCGGCCGCGACTGCGGGCCGGCTCCCGGCCAGTATACCATATGCCGGTCGGGCGGCAAGCGGTTTTTCTCCGCGGCGGGTCGGGATTCTTACTCGTCCCCCGCCTTCATGAGGTCGTGATATTTCGGGAGGATCTTGATCGTCCGCCCCGTTTCAAAATGCACCGTCACCACTTCGTGGCCTTCCTTCACCTCTGATTGTTCCACGTAGCCCGGGCCGTACTCGTCGGAGTAAACGCGCGCGCCCCGCGGCCAGGACCCGGCCGGCGCCCCGCCGCCGGGAAGCTCCGGCCGCAGGTCTTCCTTGACGACGAGCTCCGGCGGAATCTCGTCCAGGAAGCGGGAGGGCGCATGGCGTTCGGTTTGGCCGAAGCGGAGCCGGTTGCGGCAGGCGGTGAGAACGAGCTCGCGCCTGGCGCGCGTCAGGCCGACGTAGAAGAGCCGGCGCTCCTCCTCGATGTCCACGTCGCCGTCCTTCCGCTCCGAGGGAAAGATCCCCTCCTCCAGACCGGAGATGATCACCCGCTCGAACTCGAGCCCCTTGGTGTTGTGGAGGGTGATGAGCGTCACCCGGCCGCCGGTAGCGGCGGCCGGCGCTCCGTACTCCGGGGCGGCGAGGAGCGTGTTTTCCAGAAACTCGCGGAGCGCCTCCTCCCCCTGGCCGTAGGGGGCGGCGGCATTGACGAGCTCCTCCAGGTTCTTCGCCCGGGACGTCCCTTCGGCCGCGTCGCGATCGGTATACAGGCCGAGAAGACCGGTCTTCAGGACCACTTCATGGATGAAGTGCGTGAGCGGTCCTCCCGTAAGGAGAGCGCGGAGCCCGTCGACGAGCCCGGCGAAATCCTCGAGCTTGCCCGCCGTCTTGCCCGAGGCGAACGCCTCCGCGTCCCGGCAGGCGGCGAGGACGTCTCCCCCGTGCGAGGCCGCCGCGGCCATCGCCTTGCTCTCGGTCTTCTCCCCGATGCCGCGGGCGGGTTTGTTGATGACGCGCCGCGCCGCCACCTCGTCGCGGGGATTGGAGACGAGCGAGAGGTAGGCGAGGGTGTCCTTCACCTCCTCCCGTTCGTAGAACCGTACCGAGCCCACGAGCAGGTAGGGGATGCCGAGCCGGCCGAACACCTCCTCGAAGACCCGCGACTGGTAGTTCGTCCGGTAGAGGATCGCGGTCTCCGTCTGCGGGTTCCGTTCGACGAGCCGGGCGGCGTAGAGGGCCTCTTCGGTGTAATTCCCGAAGAGGACGAGGCGGACCGGCTCTCCCGCCTCGTTTTTTGTGACGAGGGTCTTGCCCATGCGCCGGCTGTTGTGCGCCACCACGGCGGAGGCCGCGGCCAGGATGGTCCGGGTGGACCGGTAGTTCTCCTCGAGGCGGATGATCTCGGTGCCGGGAAACGAATCCGGGAAAGTGAGGATGTTTTCCACCTCGGCGCCGCGGAACCCGTAGATCGACTGGTCGTCGTCCCCGACCACGACGAGGGAGGCGGAGGGCGAAACGAGCTCCTTCAGGAGCTCGAACTGGGCGGTGTTGGAGTCCTGGTACTCGTCGACGAGGACGTGCGCAAACCTGCGCCGCAGGCGGTCTTGAGCCTCCGGGCTTTCCTTGAGCAGCCGGAGGGTGTGCAGAATGAGGTCGCCGAAGTCGAGGTTGCCGGTGGCGCGCAGGCGCTTTTCGTAGCGGGCGTAAATTTCCGGGAACTTGCGGCTGGAGGACAGCTTCCGCAGATCCCCTTCGTCCGCGTCCGGCCCCCAGCCGAGGTCCTTGGCGCGGCCGATGAGCGAAAGCCACCCCCGGATCTGAACCGGGCCGTACTCCCTGCCGAGCTCGGCCTTGAGGAGCGAGAGCGAGTCGCTTTCGTCGTAGACGAGAAAGCCGCGGTCGACGCCGATCTCCCCGCCGTAGCGCCGCAACACCCAGGCGCCGAAGGCGTGGAAGGTCTTGATCAGCACGCCGGGAGCGCGCGGGGTGAGGGCGGCCAGGCGCTCGCGCATCTCGTTGGCGGCCTTGTTGGTGAAGGTGACGGCCAGGATCGAGGCGGGCTCGGCGCCGAGCGCGTCCAGGGCGTAGGCGATCCTGGTGGTGATGACCCGCGTCTTGCCCGAGCCCGCGCCGGCCAGGATGAGGAGGGGCCCCCCGGTGTGCAGGACGGCCGCGCGCTGTCGCTCGTTGAGGGATTCCAGGTACGAGGGCGGGCGCGCGTCGCTCACGGGAGCGGCCTCCCCGTGAGATCGACGCCCGCGCGTCCCTCGATTTTGACGCGGATCTTCCCGCCGGGCGGCGCTCCCGAGCCCCGGACCACCACCAGGCCGTCCACTTCCGGCGCCTGGAACCAGGCCCGTCCCAGGAGCAGGTCCTCCCCCTCGACCCGCTCTTCGACGAGGACGTCGGTTTCGAGCCCGGTGAGCGAGTCGAGCCATTCCGCCGTGATCGCAGTTTGGCGCTCTTCGAGCACGGCTTTGCGTTCCCGGGCGGTTTTGACGGGTACGCGCGGCCTGAGCTTGAAAGCGGGCGTCCCCTCCTCGGGCGAGTAGGCGAAGACGCCCGCCCACTGAGGCCGCAGGCGCTCCTGGAAGGCGAGGAGGCGGTCGAAATCGTCATCGGTTTCCCCGGGAAAACCGGTGAGGAACGTGGTGCGGATGACCGCCTCCGGGACGGTGGAGCGGATCGAGTCCGCGAGCGCGGCGTAGGAATCGGCGTCGCCCCGGCGGTTCATGGCTTTGAGGATCGGTCCGCTTCCGTGCTGGAAGGGCAGGTCGAAGTAGGGAAGAACCCTGGGCAATGAGCGCACGGCGTCCAAAAGCCCGGCCGTGAAACGGTCCGGGTGGATGTAGAGCAGGCGCACCCAAAAATCGCCCGGCAGGCCGGCCACCCCGGAGAGGAGCGCGGCGAGCTCGCTGCCGCCCCGGTCGAGCCCGAAGGAGGACGTATCCTGGGCGATGAGGTTCACCTCGCGGATCCCGCGTTCCAGGAAACCCCTCGCCTCCGCGACGACGTCGTCCCGCAGCCTGCTCCGCAGGCCGCCGCGAATGAGGGGGATGGCGCAGTAGGCGCAGCGATTGGCGCAGCCCTCGGAGATCTTGACGTAGACGCTCCCCGGGTAGGAAAGCAGGCGCCGACGTTCGGGTGCGCCCGGGGAGGCGGCCGTTTTTCTCCGGCCGAGGATCCCGGAGACGAATCCGGGAAAACCGGGATCGCGGATATCGCCCCACACCCCGTCGGCCTCGCCCAGTTCCCGTTCCAGGTCCTCCCGGTAGCGCAGGGCGAGGCAGCCGACGAGAACGATTTTCTTGTCCGGGAAGCGGCGCCGGAGGTCGAGGACCGAATCGATTGATTCCTGTTTGGCGCTGGCGATGAACCCGCAAGAGTTGACGAGGAGGCAATCGGCGGCGGCGGGGTCCGCGGTCCATGAGAGCCCGGCCGTTTCCAAAAGGGCGATGGCGTGCTCGGATTCGACCTGGTTCTTCGCGCATCCCAGACTTTCGATGTAGAAGGACGGACTCATGGCGATCGACCGTGCGCCGGGGTCAGGAATTCGAATTTTGACTTTGAAACCCGATCAACAGTCACTTTGTTTGCCATAAAAAGAGGACACGAAATCAGTTTGCACATTGCCGGCCCGGGACCAGGATCATTTTTCCGGTATCAGGATGAGTTGGTACTTGTTGGCTTCGGCCTTGATCCAGGTCACCCGCCCGGCGAACAGGTTGTACGCCCGTCCGGTATCCAGGTCGTTGCCGGCCAGGCTCAGCTTGATCGCGCCGCCGTCCGAACAGCGGATATCCGCGCTCCGGTCGGCGGAGAGGGTGAAGGTGTCGCCCTTGAAGCTCCATTTCTCCTCCCGGTCCCGGCCGTCGAGGTAATAGACGAGCAGGCAGTTTTTGACGACGGTGACGCCGATCGTGAACCGGGCGGGCTGGACGGCCTCGCTCACCACCCTGGCGACGCCCTTGGCGACGAGCTCGAGGTCGCTCGCGCTCGCGGCGAGATTCTCGGCGATCGCCGGCGGCTGGAGGCCGAGGCGGGCGCGCTTCTGGTTCTGCTCCGTGAAGATCTCCTTGAGCACGATCGCGATGTCGTTCCGGCCGTCGCCGTCGAGATCGAGCTGCTTCTCGTCGCCGATGATGAAATCCCGGCTCGTGCCGCCGTAGGCCAGGCTGATGCCGTTGTCGACGACCCGCTGCACGGTGATGGTCGCGAGGCTGTCCCGGAGCGGAACCTTGATGAGGAATCCCTTGCCGGCGTCGACGTTCGGTTCCTTTTTGCCGTCGTAGACGAGCTCCCCGTTCTTCGCCGTTTCGGCCTTGACCTCCCCGTTGACGCCGGGGGCGAAGGGATTGGCCAGGACGAGGATCAGGACGACCGCCGCGGCGACGAGGACGCCTCCGCCGACGGCGAGAACGGCCGGAAGCCGCCGGCCGCCTGTTTTCTGGTCGAGGAGCTGGTCGAGCGGGATCGGCTGCTCCTGGATTTTCATGTGCTTGTAGATCGCGATCATCTCGTCCGTCTCGAGCCCCAGGTATTCCGAGTAGTTCTGCAGAAAACCCTTGAGGTACGTCTCTCCGGGGAAAATCGAGAAATCCTCGCTTTCGAGGGCGATGAGATATCGTTTGGCGATGTGGGTGTCCCGCGCGATCTGTTCGATCGAATAGCCGAGATTTTCGCGGGTGGTGCGCAGTTTTTCCCCGAAGGATTCCATAGGCCTATTTTTCCGCTCCGTACAGGAAATTGGGATAGACGTTCGTCAGATTGGGCGTGTCGATGGTGAACCGGTTGAGGAGGATGCCCGGGTTGAGGACGATGTTGTCGTAGTCGAAGGTGATTTTTTCGTTTTTAAGATTGACGGCCTCGATGCGGCGGATGAGGAAACTGCCGGGCAGGATCGACATGACGATGTACTTGAACCCCTCCGAGGAGCCGGCGTAGGGATAGAGGCTCAGCTTGTAGACTTTCTCGCCCGAGCCGGGAGAGAGCGGCACCAGTCCCGCCTGCGCGAACGAGATGCTGTAGTTGCCCCTGAGGAGGCTCAAGCCGCCGCTCGAGGCCAGGCTGGTCTTGGCGTCGGTGAACTTCTGCTCGAGAATGGTTTGGTGCGACGGCATGTAGATCTGCAGGCTTTCCGGGGTGACGAGGATGACCTGTCCCTTCGGATTGGAAAACTCGATCTTGAGCATGTTGCGGCTGTTGTAGAGGAGCAGGCCCGTTTGCGTCTTGTCGCCCTTGGTGATCCGGATGTTCGATTGGTAATCATTGAGCTTGGAGTAAATGTTGGAGGTCCGGTTGAAGATGTCGGTGGCGACGGTGAGGACGCCCTCCTCCTGGGCCGCCAGGAGCCCCGCCGAAAAAAACGCGATGACCGCCAGAAAGTGCTTTTTCATACGTCTCCCTCGCTCGTGCATGTACCGGAGGCCGGGGAATGAATGCCGGTTTTGATTCGGATCGACGGCGACCATGCAGGTTGCTTCGGTTTCAAAAAACCGAAACCATCGAGTTGTCAGGCCGGAAATGCGCTTCCGAGCCTGTTCATTATCAGTGCTATTTTTCCGTTTGTCAAGCCGGCGTCCGACTCCACTTTGATTCAACACAGAGACACGGAGGGCACAGATAAAAAAGTAAAAACAGGACAAAGGGAATCGGTACCCTTCGCCTTCTTTTTCCCTACTCCGAGCCTCAGTGTCTCTGTGGTGAAAAAGAGGAAGGCTCCGGCCGATCCAGATATTCGAGCACGAGACCGCGCAGGCGGTGATCCTGAAGCTTCAAAAACCCGCCGCATTCGGCGCAGACGAAGCGGTTGTCCCTGAGGTGGTCGCGCGCGCACCCGACGCACCAGACGCGCCCGCACTCGGGGCATTGGCCGGCCGGCGATTCGGGCGGCGGCTCGCCGCGGATCTTGCCGCCCTCCGTCGGCGCCGCGTCCCGCCGGACCCACCATTCCCGGCCGCACCCGGCGCACTGGAACCGCGTTTCGAATTTATCCCGCAATTTCCTCTGCAGGGTCAATGCCCGGTCCGCGGTCCGGCCCGCGGGCGGGCGGCCGGCCAGGGCGGCCTCGATCAATTCCTTCGCCTTCGCGTACTGGGAGCGCTCGACGGCGAGGGACGCCAGGTTGAGGACGAGGTCGCGGTTGCCCGGTTCCAGGCGCAGCCCCTCGGTGTAGCAGTATTCAGCGCGCAGGTATTCCGTCCTGACGACGCACAGGTTGCCGAGGAGGTTGTAGACGGAGGCGGTGGGCCGGCCGTCGAGGAGCTTTAAGAGGAGCTCTTCCGCCCGGGTGATCATGTCCGCCTCCAGGCAGGCGGCCGCGCAGTTTTCCATGTAGAGCGGATGGTCCGGGGCGGCCTTGATCGCCCTTTCGTATTCCGCCGCCGCCCGTGCGTAGTCGCCCTCGCGCACGGCGAGATTGCCCCGGTGATTGTACAGGCGCGCGTCGGGATTGAGCGCGAGTCCCTCCGCCACGAGGGCGAGCGCCTCCTCCTTCCTGCCGGCGCGGTGGAGCACGTCCGAGTAATTCACGAGAATGTCGACGTCGTCCGGAGCGCCGGCGTGCGCCTTGACGAAATACGCGAGCGCCTCTTTTTCATCCCCCCGGTCGAGGCAGGCGAGACCGGAGAGATTGTTCACCCAGGGATCGTCCGGGGCGAGCCGCCGCGCCGTTTCCAGGTCGCCCGCGTACTCGCGGCCGAGGAGCCGGCGGCATTCGGCCAGCCGCCAGCGGTAAAGCGCGTAGCCCGGCTCGAGCTCGGCCGCCCGGGCGAACAGGCCGGCGGCGTCCTCCCGCCGCCCCTCGTCGACGGCGATGAGCCCCGCCAGGTAGAGAAGCGCGCTGTCGGCCGTTCCCGCAGCGATGAGCTTTTCCAGGATCGGTTTGGCCTCGGTCCGCTTGTTTTCCCGGAAGAGCATTTTGGCCTCGAAGCCCTGCACCTCCTCGTTTCCGGGAGCCAGGGACGCAATATGGGGCATGATGAGCGAGAGGTCGTCATAGGCCTCCTGCCGGAAGAAGAGGCGGGCCGCCCGCAGGTAATCCTCGAGCGCCTCTTCCGGGCGCCCGCATTTCTCGAGCATGCGCGCCCGGTTCGTGAAATAGAGCGGCATCTCGGGCTCCCTCAGTCCCGCTTCCCGGTAGGCCGCGGCGGCCTTTTCCCAGTTGCCGAGCGCGTGCTCGCAATTGCCGAGCAGGTTCCAGAGGGTGGCGGCGTCGGGGAAGCGGTCGATGTTGGCCCGGATGAAATCGCGGGCCTTCAGGAAATCATTGGCGAGGTAGAGGGAGCTCGCCTTTTCCGCGACGGCCTGTCCGTGGCCGGGATTGCGCTCGAGGAGCCGGTCGAGCGCGGCCAGGGCCTGGTCGTGGACCTTGAGATTGACCGCGCAGATCGCGAACAGGAGGAGGGCTTCCTCGTTCTCCGGATCGAGCTTGAGCGCCTTCTTGAGCTCCACCGCCGCGGCCGTGTAGTTGCCCATGGCGGAAAGGGTCCGGCCGAGGGCGACCCGGGCGCCGGGCTCGGCCGGCACGTAGCGGGCCCAGCGCCAGTACTCCTTCTCCACCCGGACGGGCCGGGATTCGATCGTCAGGCTGTGGAAGCGCACCTCCGCGCGGTCTTCCTCGTTGAAGTTCTGCCCGGCCACGCCGACGCGGCCGGAAAGGAGCTTGTCGTCGTCGATTTCGCCGATCCATTCCCGGTCGACGTAGAAAGAAAAGGACGAGCCGTGGGCGATGAGGCTCACCTCGTGCCGCTCGCCGTCGAGGAGGGGGGTCGGGGTCCATTCGATGAGGCGGATGGGGTGGCCGTTGAAGAGCACGTCGCAGCGGAAGGCGCCCGCGTTGGAAACGAGGAAATAATAGAAGTTTTCATTGTTGATGAAGCGGAAAATGAATCCGCCGGCCGAATGCCCGTTCTCCCGGTCGAAAGAGACGGTCGCTTCGAGGCAGAAATCCCGGTACTGGTACAGGTCGGCCGGCACCCAGGCGAAGACGTTCTTTTTACGGAGCTCGAGGGAGAGGGCGCCCCTCTTCACGCGGCAGGAGTGCGAGTCCGCCTCCACGGGTGAAAACCGCCGCTGCCTGAGCAGCCCGAAATCCGTATGGAAACGCTCCCGGGCCTCCCGGTCCGGATCGTCTTTCTTTTTTTTAAGAAACCGGAACACTCAATCTCCCTTTTGTCCGATCGCCGGGCCTTCCTCCGGAGACGGGGAACATCCCGGTCATTATCCTATCCAATCCGGAACGTGTAAAGCCGGGTGGCCGGACAAGCGCCCGAAAAATATAGCCCTTGTCGCGCGGCTTGGCAACCCGACCACCAGGCCATACATGTAATGGAATCAATGTGATGTTGATGACTGCCATTTCAAGCCTGGGGTGAAGAGCCAGGTGGTCGGGTTGACCGGTCGCTCGGTTCGTCGTTATGTTATGCGCAGAATCGGAAAGGCGGAGGGGGCCCATGGTGTCCACGATCATTCTCGTGCTTTTTCTCGTTTTCTTTTTTCTCGAATACGCGAGCGACGTCGCCCTGACGCTCCTCAATATGACTTATATCCGCAAACGGGCCGGAACGGTGCCGCCGGTCTACCGGCCGTTCGTCGACGAGTCCGCCGCCCGGAAGGCGGCGGACTACGCCGTGGCGCGGAGCCGTTTTTCGCTCCTCGCGGGAGGGTTCTCCTCGCTGGTGGTGCTCGTCTTCGTGCTCAGCGGGCTTTTCGGAGCGGCCGACCGCCTGCTCGCCTCCCTGTCGCTCGGTCTGTACCTGCACGGGCTCATCTACATCGCGGGCGTCTCCCTCGTTTTTTCGATCGTCGGCCTGCCCTTCGCCCTCTACGGCCAGTTCGTGATCGAGGAGCGCTTCGGGTTCAACAAGATGACGCTCGGGCTTTTTTTCAAGGACCGGCTCAAGTCCCTCGCCTTGAGCGCCGTCATCGGCGTGCCGCTGCTGCTGGGCCTGTTTTTTTTCATGGAAAAAACCGGACCCTGGTGGTGGCTCCTGGCGTTCGGCGCCTTCACCCTCTTCCAATTCGTGGTCTCGCTCCTCTACCCGACCGTGATTGCTCCCCTCTTCAACAAATTCACCCCCCTGCCCGACGGCCCGCTCAAGGAAAAGATCGAGGCATTGCTCGCCTCCCTCAACTACAAGGCGCGGGGGATATTCGTGATGGACGGGTCGAAACGCTCCCGGCACGCGAACGCCTATTTCACCGGCCTGGGCCGCGCGAAGCGCATCGTCCTCTACGACACCCTCATGAAGACCCTCACCGAGGACGAGCTGGCGGCGGTCTTCGCGCACGAGCTCGGCCACGAAAAGCGCGGCCACGTCTGGAAAAACCTCGGCGCCGGGCTCGTCGGGAGCGCGGCCGTGTTCTTCGTCTTGAGCCTGCTCCTCCCCTGGACGCCGCTCTACCTGGCGTTCGGCTTTCCGGGACCGAGCTATCACGCCCTGCTCGTCCTCCTCGCCCTGTGCTCCGGGCCCTTCACCTTTTTCCTGAAACCGATCGCCGCCGCCTTCTCCCGGAAGCACGAGTACGAGGCGGACCGTTTCGCCCGGGAGGCGCTCGGCGGCGACGCCGCGCCGCTCGCCTCGGCCCTCCTCAAGCTCTCCCGGGATAACTTGAGCAACCTGCATCCGCACCCGCTCTACAGCTTCGTGCATTACTCGCACCCGACCCTGCCGGAGCGGATCGCGGCGCTGGAGAAGCCGTTGAAATAGAGACTGAATTTT
>CAZKOS010000120.1:0-10075 GCA_964554445.1 uncultured Spirochaetaceae bacterium
TGGGCGCGGCCGTCCTCCAGGACGCGGTGCGGCTCGCCTTCAAGCCGGAGTGAGGGAGGCGGCTTGTCTCTCCGGTCTCACCTCGGTATATTCGCTCATGGGGGCCCGATGATTTCCCGCTCCACGCTCGTTCTGCTGCGTATTCCCTTCTCATATTTTCTCCTGCCCGTGTATTTTTTCGGAGTGAGCGCGGCCCATCAGCCCGTGCTCTGGAAGGCCCTGCTCGTCTTTTTTATTTTGCACTTTCTGCTTTACCCGGCCTCCAATTCGTTCAACTCCTATTACGACCGGGATACCGGCAGTATCGGCGGGGTCAAGCGGCCGCCGCTGGTGCAAAAAGACCTGCTCCCGGTTTCGCTTCTCCTGGACGCCGCGGCCGTGGGCCTGGGATTTCTGATCGGCTGGGGATTCGCGCTCTCCGTCTTCGTCTACGGCTTGTGCTCCAAGGCGTATTCCTGGGACAAGTTGCGCTTCAAAAGATACCCGCTGACCGGTCTTTTCGGGACCGCCCTCGTCCCCGGGGGAATGGGCTTTCTTATGACGTTCTACGGCGTGGAAGCGGCGCCTTCTTTCATTCCACTGACCGTGAAACCGGTGTGGGGCGCACTCCTGGCCGTGGTGTTCCTCCTCTCCTTTTATCCCATGACGCAAATCTACCAGCACGAGGAGGACGGGAAGCGCGGCGATCTCACCTTGAGCCTGCTCCTCGGCGTCAGGGGCACTTTTATTTTTTCCGCCTTCGCGCTGGCGGTCTCCCTGGCGGGTTTTTTCGCCTATCTATTATATTTCTCCGGACTTCTCTCAGCCGGTATTTTCCTGTGCTTCCTCGCCGTGCCCGCCGTTTTTTTCTTTTATTGGATGACGATTACCTTTCGCGACCCGGGCAAGGCCGATTACGGTCACGCGATGCGGCTCAACCTTTTATCCTCCACCGCCCTGAACCTCTTTTTCGTGATTTTCATCGGCGCGCGAATGCTCGCCCCGGCCCTGCCGGCTTGAGGGAGCGGGGTTCAAGCTCTCTCGCGCGGCCCGCCGCGAAGGGATGCGCCGGCGCCGAAGAGTACGAGCCGGAAGGGGAACATCGAACGCAGTGATACGTCGCCCCGCAGCCGGCTGCGCGCCACGTAACCCTCCAGTTCCGCCTTCGTAAAGCCCTTCCGGATCGACAGCCTGCCGTCGTAAAAGGAAAAACTGTTTCGCAGGAACAGGGCGGCGAACGCGGTATAGCCGAAGTAGGCCGGCCGCGAACGCTTGAGGTCGGAAACGAGAAACCGGCGCCGCGCGCGCGCGCCGATCGCCCCAAGCACCGCGACGATCCCTTCATCGGTCAGGTGATGAAGAAAGTGATTGGCGAAGACGTAGTCGAAGTCCGGCAGGGAGTCGAGGCGGAGGGCGTCTTCGTGCACCACTTCTATTTCGGGATAGGCGCGGCAGCGATCCCGGGCGTAGGCCACGACCCTGGGATCGTGGTCCAGGCAGACGATCCGGAGCCGCAGGCCGAGCCTTCTTGAGCGCCGCGCGAGCCAGACCGCGAGATCGCCCCCGCCGGAGCCGAGGTCGAGCAGGGTGTACGCGCGGCTCTTGTCGCGCACCATGTCGGCCAGGAACCAGCGCTTCAGAAGACCGCGGGCGCGGGTGAGGAGCAGGTTGACCAGGCGGAATTGAACGAGCGTGCGCTCGAGCCGGTCGGGATCCGAGGAGAAGGAATCCATCAGCTCGTTTTCGCGCGAGCGTTCGCCGAAACGGCGGCGGCCGGTTTTCATTGATCGGTCTTTTCCATCAGGGCGGTTTCAATGACGAGGCCCGGACCGAAGCCGGCGGCGCACACGACGCCCGCGGCGGGCGCTTCGAGGATTTTTTTCAGCACGAACAGGATCGAAACCGAGCTCATGTTGCCGTAATCGCGCAGGACCGCGCGCGAATGTTCGAGGGCCGAGGGACCGAGCCGCAGCGCGGATTCGAATTTATCGAGGATGGCGCGTCCCCCCGGATGGACCGCCCAGAGCCCTATCTTTTCTCGCGCAACGCGCGCTTCGCCGATGATCTCTTCCATGATCGGACCGATATTGCCCTCGATGACGGCGGGCAGGTAGGCCGAGAGCGCGAGGTCGAACCCCGATTCGCCGATCTTCCAGGCCATGGTGCCCTCGTGTTGGGGAAACGTCCGCGAGCGGAAATCGCGGAGCAGCAGGCCCGGGCGATGGTCCTCGTCCTTCCGCGCGGATACGAGAGCGGCCGCCGCCCCGTCCGCGAACAGCGAGTTGGCCACGATCACGTCCGCCTCGCGGCTCTTGCGCAAATGCAGGGAACAGAGCTCGACCGCGACGATCAATACCCGCGCGTCGGGATCGGCCCGGCAGATGTGCCGGGCCAGCTTGAGCGCCGGGAACGAGGCGGCGCACCCCATGAAACCGAGGTGATACTGCTCGACCGCCGCCGGAAGCTCGAATTGCTTGATGACTTCCGTCCCGAACCCCGGAATCGAGAATCCGGTGCAGCTGACCGTGATGAGGTGGGTGATCTTCGCGGCGAGACCCGGTTCCGCCAAGAGTCCGGCGCAGGCGCGGGTGGCGAGACGATCGGCCTCGGCAATGAAGATTTCATTGCGCGCCTGCGTGGTGAGGCGGCCGCGGCCATTGAGGAAATCGTCCGGATCCTCGATGACGGAATGCCGTTCGGCTATCCCCGAGACGGGATAAATCTTCGAAAGCAATGCCTTCGCGTGCGGATCGTCGGCGTAGCGGTCGAGCATGAGCTCGAGGCATTGCTGCTGCGGGTAGGTCCTCGGAGGCACCGCCGTGGCGATTCTCCGGAGGGAGGGGGTGTTTCCTTGATTCATCGTATTATGCGCTCCGGCCGTCAGTCGCCGGTCCTTTCAATTTCTTTTTTGTACCGGAGCGCCGGATCGGCGCAGGGTATGGTCAACATGGTAAAATAACGGGCTATTTTTTTCGAGGGCACAAGGAGGAAAATCCGGAGGATCGAGTTGCGCAGGGCGGAAAAAAACCGGCCGCGGAGCGTTCCCGCCCGCATGGCCAGCGCCGCTCTTTTGCGCGCCGCGCGCGCGGCCGCCGAGCGGCAGGCGTGGTAGAGGCCGAACGCCTTTTCCCCGTTCGCGTCGCGCGCCAGGAGCAGGGCCGCGGCCTCCGCGTCCGCGAATCCCGTGTTCATGCCCTGGCCGCCGATGGGAGACATGATGTGCGCGGCGTCCCCGGCCAGCAG
Organism: uncultured Spirochaetaceae bacterium; assembly: GCA_964554445.1. Lineage (GTDB taxonomy): Bacteria > Spirochaetota > Spirochaetia > SZUA-6 > RPPD01 > JAFGSW01. Next base: position 3,223 of record CAZKOS010000120.1, read on the forward strand.
CACCCGGCCCCGAAAATACCGTTCGACGCGGTAATGGTAGACGCGGTAGAACGCCTGGAAGACCCGGTCGTCGGGCTTGAGGCCGATGCCGCTGCGCCGCCGCACCTCGCGGGCGAGAAAATCCTCATCGTCCGCCGGGCGGCGGGGCGGCCGGTTGAGGTTCCAGCGCCTCCGGCCGCCGGGCAGGGGAAACGATTCGAGCAGGCCGCGCTCGGTGAAGAAGAAATGCGCGTCGTCCCCCCAGCCCGTCCGATCGGCGTAGTCCGCCATGCAGAAGGAGACCGGATAGACTCCGCCCGCGAAGCGCAGTCCGGCCGCCTCGCGCACGGCGCTGTGCATTCCGTCGCAACCCGCGAGGTAGCGCGCGCGGAAGGTTTCAACCGCTCCGCTCGAGAGGTTGCGGGCGCGCGCCTCGACCCCCCCCTCGAGCTCGCGCAGGCTCATGAATTCCATCCCCCTTCTGACTTCGGCCGGCCGCGCCGCGGCCAGGCGTTCCTCCAGGACGCTTTCCGTCACGGCCTGCGGCAGGCTCAAGACGAAAGGGTACCGATACCGAAGGCGCTCCAGGGAAACGCGGCCGATCACGCCCCGCCGGCCGTGAACGACCGCGCCGCGCACCCGGACGCCCGAGCGAATGAGAGGTTCGGCGATCCCGTAGCGATCAAGAATGGCGAGCGAAGGCGGCATGATGCCGATGGCCCGGGAATTGCGGAAGGAAGGGAGGGGAGAGAACTCCCGTTCCAGCACCAGGCAGGGAATCCCGCGCCCGGCCAGCATGACGGCCAGCGCCAGTCCCGTGGCTCCGGCTCCAATGATGATCGTATGGCAATCGAGCGTGCGGTGTCCGCCGGTTTCCTTCATTGAAATGATCTTAGCGGAAAGATCGGCCCGGGGCAAGTTTGGCAGGTTGTTGAAGAAGTTGAGCTTTTTCGTCAACCTGTAAAAATCGCAAGGCGGGCCGGGGCGGGGGGGAGTCGTCGTTCTTCCGGTCAGCGGGAGTCGGCTGCCGCCTCGGCCGGAGCGGATCCGTTCCCGCGATTATTTTCCCACATGTTCCCGCAGACGCCCTCGAGGATGGAAGCGGTCGCCCAGGGATGATAGGCGAACCAGATACCCGTCCGCGTGCCGTCGGGGAGGCGCACCTCCAGCACGTATCTTTCGGCCTGACAGAAGTATTCGCAGGACCAGCCTTTTTTACCGAACATGAACCGGCAATTTGTCCGGTTGAAGACCTGGAATCCCCAATTATAAATATCGTCGAGTCGTTTCCGGTAATACTCGTCTCCGGTTTGTTCACAATAATACTCGATCTCGTCCAGGATCGTGTTGGTCATGCAATGGATGACCGCGTTGCAGACCGACGTGATACACCCGCCGCTCGAGCTCCACCGCAGGTCGCCGAGGGGCGGCGGGAGGGACGGGACGTTGTAGCCAAACGTGAAGCTCATGGCGTAATCGAGACCGGTCCTCATCCTTTCCAGGTACGATCCGCCGTCGGTTTTTTCCGTGACGAGCTCGGACAGTATTTTCGTGAGCCTGATGTAGGCCAGGACCCCTTCCGAGTCGGGAGAGTCGGCGACGTCGAGCGGCGTTTCCGCGCACTCCATCCGTTCGACGTCCCGGTAATAGTGCGCCTCGGACTTGATGACGGCGGGCAGGATGTCGCCGCGCGACGTGAGCTTCGCGTAATAGGCCATGGCCGCGGCCACCCAGCATCCCGAAAACGCCCCGTACCCGTATCCCGCGCCCGTGGCTTCGTCCCAGAATCTCGGGAAGGCGCCGTTGTCGTCCTGCGTCTTCGCCACCGTGTCGATGACCTTCCCCGCGAAGGCGAGCCAGGCCGTGTGCTCATGATCGTGAGATTTTTCCAGGTCGTACGCCTTCAGGACGTAATAGAGCGCTTGGGCCACGATGTATGAAGAGTGCCCTGCCTTCACGCCCTCGCTTTCGATCCAGGGCGTCCACCAGCCTTTGTTCGTCCACTTCCCGTCGATTTTCGCGCAATAGGGGATGCCCGTGGCCGGATTCAGGGATTTTGCTACGATTTCGTCGATCACTTTGATCCCCTGGCGCCGCGGCGCTGCGTCCCCCAACCGGTAGGAAGCCTCGAGCAGGGGCAGCGCGATCACGGCGCCGTTCGTCCAGCCGATGAGTCCCTCGTTCACGGCCCGGTAATCGCCGACTGAAAAGCGCTTTTCCGGCCGATAGGTGTTCGGCGAGAGGTCCGAAACGGGTTTCAGCATGATGAGCGCGTAATTGTTGACGCGGGGATTGTAGGCGTCCGTCGAGATCGCCCGGCTGATATCCCGCGCCGCTTCCCTGAAACCCGCTTCGTTTTTCGCCCGGGGTCGCTCGTGATACGACTCGTAGACGTTTTCGATCACCTTGCCCAGGGCGGATTCGTGTTCGGCCGGAAATGCATAGACCCGGAGTTCGAACTTCACCGTCCTTCCGGCGGGAATCGAGATGCATCCCTGTCGGTTCGCGTCGTATCGGTTATATTCCCAGGGGGTCGTGTAGATGCCGGGATAATTCATATACCCCGCCGTAAAGCCGACTGCGGCGTTTTTTTCGACGGAACAATAGAATCCATTGTACCCGGCAAACCCGTCATTCCCGGGCGTCCAGAACGTGAGCGGATCCGCCTGCGTCATGTACGGGCTTCCCGAAATGCCCCACATCGTGTGACCGGCGAACATCACGGCCACGGGATGGGTGAGCTGGTCGCCGCGCATGTACCAGGAAGGAGAAAACGGAATGTTGACAAGGCCCTTCCTGAGCCGCTGGAATTCCTTGATGAGCCGGGGCTGTAATTTCGACGCGGCGCCGTTGTCCCCGTACATGTATCCGGGAAGGAAAAACCGGGCGTCCTTTTCAGTAATCGATAAGGCCGCCTTGACGACACCAGTCCACGTTATATCGCCGCGGTTGCTTATCTCCACCGAGAAAACGAAGGGATTCGCCGGGCCGCCGTCACCCGCCATTTTTTCAATTTTCCCGTCGAGTTTCCCGTCCGTGGAAAAGCGGTCGGCCTCCTTCGGCTTGAATGAGACGGATAACGTGAAGTCTTTCCCTTGATATGTCATGCCGTTATTTTCAGGCCCCGTGCAGCCGGCGAGCTGAAACAGGAATGCCGTCGCCGCCGCGAGCCCCGCGCGGGCGGGGAGACGTCTTTTCATGTCGTCTGCTTTCTTCGGCGTACGCGTCCATCGTAAAACCTGCCGGCCGCTTGTTCACCACCCGTTCGCCGCTGCCGCAGCGGCCGGCTCCCGGCCGACACGGCGACGGTATTCGATGACGGCCGAGGCCGTATTCGCTTCAATAGAGTTTTTCGTACACGGCGATCTGGTCTCGGCCGTGTTCCTTGGCCCAATAGAGCGCCTTGTCGGCGCGGTGAATGACTTCTTCCTTGCTGGAGTCCGTGGCGTGGTATTCGGAAATGCCGATGGAGACGCTCACCGAGAAGGGATCCAGGCCCTTGGTCTTGAAGCGTTTTTCCTTGAGGCATTTGACGAAGCGCATCGCGGGGCCTATGGCATTGTTGACATTGGTCGAGGGGAATATACCGATGAACTCCTCGCCGCCGAACCGGCCCAGGACGTCCGATTCGCGGAAAATGGTCTTGTCTTGTAAAAGCGTGCCGATCGTCTTCAGCACCTCGTCGCCCATGAGGTGGCCGTATGTGTCGTTGACGCGCTTGAAGTGGTCGACGTCGATCATCATGACCGTGAAGACGCCCACGTGGTCGAGGAGATCGCCGACGGGCTCGTTGCCGAACTTGGGGTCGTAGGTGAGGAGTTGGGCGTTCGCCTCGCCCCTGAGAAAGCTCGAGATGCGCCACAGGTCGCGCATGGTGCGCTTGGACTCGCGGTCGAGGAATTCGAACATCGCCTGGCGGTTGTAGAGATTGGTGAGGCTGTCGGTTTTGTTCTTGAGCTCGAGCTCCCGGTTCAGGAGCTCGATCTCCTCCTTTTTCTTGAGGAGGAGCTCGGAGTTCACAATGTGGTTGAACGAATGCGTGATGTAATCGAGGAGGCGGTTCGACAGGACGCACTCGTTGAAGAGCTTGATGACGTAGAGGATGAAGTTGTTGACGTGGTCAGCGGCCGGGGCCGCGCCGTGAACGTAAAAACAGTGCTTTTTGCCGAGGATGACGTCGTCGTCCTTCACGAGCTCCGGCGTCGTGATAAGAAGGAGGATATTTGAAAAGAGCCGATTATAGATCGTGCGCAGGTATTCGCTGATTTCCCGGTGCTCGAATCCGAAAAGGGCGGCCTCGAAGGCGAAGAAAATGTCGTTCGGGTCGAGCGCGGCGAACCGCTCCTTGAACTCTTCGCTCAAAAATCGCTGGTAGGGCATGATTTCCGTCTGAAACGGTGCCTCCGCCTTGATTTTTTCAAAGAGGGGAGCGTAGGATTCGAGTTTATCGCTGATGATAAACAGGCTTTTCTTCATTCGCGTCACCCGCCGCCTGCAAAATAAACGACCACCGGCGGGACCGGTGGCATTTTTTGCGCTCAACATTACCGGGGAATTTCCCCTTACCTCAGAGTATAAGGGCAAAGCCGCTTCGATTCAATACTTTGACCCGCGGATACCTCCTTGGTTTTCACGGTTCTCTTATGCAATCGGCATATCCGATGGCGGTAATGAGTAAAAAGTGATATTTTAGCTTCATGATACGGTTTTTCCGCTTTTTTTTCATGTTGTTCGTCCTGATCGGCTCGGCCCCTCCTGTTTTCAGCCAGGCCTGGGGTCCCGAGCCCGCCCCGCCGGTCGACATGAAGAGCCTCCCCCGCTTCCGGGGCTTCAATCTGCTCGAAAAATTCACGGCCGCCTCCAATCGCCCCTACCGGGAGGAGGACTTCAGGCTCATTTCCCGGCTGGGATTCAATTTCGTGCGCCTGCCGCTCGATTACCGGTGCTTTGTCCGCGGCGGCGGCACAGACGCGCTCGCTGCGCGGACAATGGGGGAGATCGACGAGGCGGTCCGCTTCGGCCTGAAATACCATGTCCATGTCTGCCTCAATTTTCACCGGGCGCCCGGCTATTGCGTCAATCCGCCGCCGGAGAAGACGAGCCTCTGGACGGATGCAGACACGCAGGAACGGTTCGCCCGGCTGTGGGGCCTTTTTGCGGCGCGCTACCGCGGGGTGTCCAGCCGCTCCTTGAGCTTCAACCTGGTGAACGAACCGGGGGAGGTGGACCCCGCCGTTTACACCGCCGTTATGTCGCAGGCGGTGAAAGCGATCCGGGCCGCCGACCCTTATCGCCTGATCCTGGTGGACGGCCTGCGCTGGGGGCAGGTGCCGGTGAACGGACTTTCCGGCGGCTCTTCCGGTTCCTCCGGCTGGATCATCCAGGCCACCCGCGGCTACTCGCCCATGGAGGTCACCCACTACCGGGCCGGCTGGATCCAGGGGTCCGACCGCTGGCCGGCGCCCGCCTGGCCGATGCCGAAACCGATTCCCGCTTTTCTCTACGGCCCGGAGAAAGGCGGGCTCCAAAGCCCGCTCGTGCTTCACTTCAAAGCCGAGCGGGCGGCCCGTCTCTCCATTACCGTGCACCAGGTCTCCGCGCTGTCACGGCTCGTGATAAAAACCGACGGGCGGATCGCGTTCGACAAAACGTTCAGGCCGGGACCGGGGGCGGGCGAATGGAAACAAGCGGTCTTCCAAAAACAGTGGAACATTTATCAAAATATCTACGACCAGACATATTCGGCCGTCGTTCCCGCCGGCACCGCGGAGGTCGCGATTGAAAATACCGAGGGCGATTGGCTCACGTTCTCCGAAATCCGGATCGAGCCGTACGGCGCGAAGGTGAGGCGCGCGGTCGTTCTCCCCGCCACCGATACTGCCTGGGGCAAGAAACAGGGGACGGTGGGTCTGGACGAGACGGGGCGGGTATCGCGCGGCGGCGACGGCGCCTACGACCGCCGCTGGCTGGAGAACGACTTTTTCGCGCCCTGGATCGAGCTTCAAAAACGCGGCGGCACGGTCATGATCGGCGAGTGCGGCGTGTACAGCCGGACGCCCCACGCGGTCGCGCTCGCCTTCCTGAAGGACGTGCTCTCCGTCGCGAAAGCGCACGATTGGGGCTGGGCGCTCTGGAACTTCCGGGGTGATTTCGGCATTCTCGATTCCAACCGGGCGGACGTCGCCTACGATAATTTCGAGGGGCACAAGCTCGACCGGAAGATGCTCGACGTGCTCCTCCACTCTTGAGGACGGGGAATACGCATTCCTGTTTGACCGGATTGTTTTTTCAGGTTGGGTTGGGGATTATACGCACGGGCCGTGCGAATTCACAAGTCCCACTTCGATGACGCGCGCGCAAAATCTCGAACCGATTTCACATCATTGATAGACACGGACCCAGTCGACGTACATGTATTGCGGAAAGGAAGTGTTTGCGTCCGGATTTCCGGGCCATTTCCCCCCGACGGCCAGGTTGAGGATCAGGTAGAAGGGCCGGCGGAAGGCGTCGTATTCGGGACCCCGGATATCGTGGGTATGGTAGGTAATGCCGTCGAACTTGAATTTGATCGTGGTGGGAGTCCATTCCACCTCGTAAACGTGCCAATCCGCGGATAGTTTTTTTCTATCCGTAAAGGTCCCACCGTGAAAACGATGCCCTGCGTCGTCCCAATGCAGGGTGCCCCGGGCGCAGCGGTCATTGCCGCCGCCGCCGATCATTTCCATGACGTCGATCTCCCCGCAGCCCGGCCACTCGCCCTTGTCGCCCAACAGCCAAAAGGCCGGCCAGATTCCCTTGCCCTCGGGCAATTGAATGCGGGCGGCGATATCGCCGTATTGCCACGATTTCCGGTTTTTGGTGACCAGCCGGGCCG
>CAZKOS010000121.1:0-5916 GCA_964554445.1 uncultured Spirochaetaceae bacterium
TCGGTCCGTACGGTTTGTTTTTATTATTCAGGCGGGACCTGGATTGTCAAGGGCTATCCTTTCCACAACCACAGAGACACGGAGACACGGAGGACACAGAGAAGAAATAAAGAATTCCTCAGGAAACCGGGAAAAGGGGAAACCAGGAATAGTGAGAATGATGGAAATAATGCAAACCTTTTTTATTTTTCTAATATTGAATGAATAGCGTTGCTATTTCATTGATTTCATCCTTCCATTTTCTCTTTCACTTTTTCCTTTCCTGGCTTCCTTTCTTCATGGCCGCCTGCGCCTCTCTTCTCCGTGCCCTCTGTGTCTCCGTGCCTCTGTGGTGAATGCGAGAAAATGCGACTCCTGTACAAGAAAGCCCTCATACCGGTATAGTGACGACAGGAAGGATCCCCATGCCCGCACACCATAACCTTATCGTCACCTGCCCATTGTATTGCGAAGACCTGTTGGAAACCGAGCTCGAGGGCGTCGGATTGACCGACCTGCAGCTTCACCACGGTGCGGTCAAGGCGAAGGGGACTCTCGAGCAGGCTTACCGCGTCTGCCTGTGGTCACGGATAGCCAACAAGGTCCTTTTTCCGCTCGTCCAGTTCGAGGCCCGGGATAAGGACGATCTCCTCACGGCGCTCAACGAGTTTCCGTTTCCGGACCATTTTACGATAAACGATACTTTCGCCGTGGAGAGCCAGATCTCACACACTTTTTTTCCCAATCCCAATATCGCGAGCCTGGTGGCCAAGGACGGCGTTGTCGATTCCTTCCGCCGGCGCTTGGGGAAAAGGCCGAGTGTGGACACGAAGCGGCCCGACATAAGGATCAACATGTTTCTGGAGGGAAACAAAGGGACGGTGAGCGTCGAGCTCGCCGCGCAGCGGTTGTTCAAGCGGGCGTACCGGCAGCGGGGCGGAGAGGCGCCGCTCAAGGAAAACGTGGCCGCCGCCGTGCTCCTGCGCGCGGGCTGGAAGGAGATCGCCGCTCGGGGAGGGCCGCTCGTGGACCTCATGTGCGGCTCGGGGACATTTTTGGTCGAGGGCCTGCTCATCGCCGCCGGAATCGCGCCCGGCTCGCTCAGGGAGTCTCCAGGACCCGTGAAATGGCTGGGCCACGATCCGCGGCTGTGGCGGAGACTTCTGGAGGAAGCCGCCGGTCGGAAGAGGAAAGCCCTCTCCGGCCGTCTCCCGACCATACTCGGCTACGACGTCGATTCCGCCGCGGCGGAGAACGCGGCGGCCAATTTGAGGGAAGCCGGACTGCTTGCTTTTGCGCACGTGAAGCGATCGGATTTCAGAGCCGTGAAAAAGCCTACCGGGCAAAAAAGCGACGGTCTGGCGGTGGCCAATCCGCCTTACGGCCAACGCCTGGGCGGCGGCGCCGATGTCGCCTCGCTCTACTCGGAACTGGGGCGACATTTGAGCGAGGAGTTCGGCGGGTATAGGGCAACGATCCTGGCCGGGGACCGAGAATTGGCGCGGGCGGTCGGTTTGCGGGCGGAAAAATTGCACACGATTTACAATGGTCCAATCCGCTGTACTTTGGCGCACTTCAATCTGGGTCCGGCGAACACATACCGGCCGCCGAGAGACAAAAGGTGGAAGCCGGGAAAGGCAAATAAGGATTAACGGCGTGACGGTCAGCCCCCTCCTTGAGGACGAAATCGATCTCGCGCTCCCGTGCCGTCAAGTGCCTTGATTCTGACGTTGTGTTTTCCAGGCCACGCTTCGAGGTCGATGAAGAAACGCTGATACCCGCCGGCCGTACGCAGCCTTCCCGGAACCGATCCGGCCGGAGTGAGGCGCCATTCGATCGGCGCGCATTCTCCGCCCATTATTGTCATTGACTCTGCTGCGTTGCGGCGGACTTGTTCAGACCTCGCTCTCGTCCAGGAGGCGTTTTTCCCCTTCCAATGCACGGATCCCCGTGACGTCCTGGGAGACTTCGAGCGTGCCCAGATAGCGACCGGATTCGTCCCGAACGGCAAGGTAGCGGATGGTCACGGTCTTCCCGCCCAGGTTGATCCAGAAATCGACGGCGTCCTTGCGGTTTTCCCGGAAAGCTTTGAGGATATTCTCAACGGCCTTGAGGCTCTTGGGCGGATGGCAGTTCTGCACCTTCCGGCCGACGACGCTCCTGGAACGCGGGAAAATGCGCTCGGCCGGCTCGGAGAAATACTTCACCCGGTCGTCCGCGTCCACGAAGCTCACGTCCACCGGCAGGAGGTTGAGGACACGGGTGAGCTCGGTGAGACTCAGGCGTCCCGAGGGCAAGACGACGTCGGAAGGGGATGCGGACGCGTCGGCCCGCGGCCGTGCCGTAGCCGGGTTTCCCATACCCTGAAGCTCAAGGGCGACTCCGTTCCGATCCAACTCGATGAACGAAGACCGCACTTGTTCCCAATCCTCCTTGCTGAGTTTTTCCAGGGCGGTGGGGTAGAGGATGAGCTCCTCCTTCTCCATCATGCCATCGATTTCCGCGAGCAAGGGATCGAGGACGGCGGTGGGGACCCGCGGGTCGGGCGACTCGCCGGCCGGCGTCGCGAAAGCCGCCCGGAGTTCCTTGAGAAGGCGGCGCACCTCGTCGTGCTTTCCCCACATGACCTTGGAGGGACCCGAGAAGCCGCGTTTTTCCAGCAGGGGAAAGAGCGCGTTCTCCTTCTTGACGTAGTGGTTGACAACGACGGAAAAGGCGTCGAGCGCCTTCACCGCCCCCGTTGGATCCCCGGACGCGAGCCGGGCCTTGAAATTTCCAACCACGCCCCTGATCCGATCGTTCTCGGCTTTGAACAATCCGATCGCCTCCGTGTCGGCCGAAACGGAGCCGCCCGGCCGCTTCACTTTCTCGAAGATAAGCGCGTGCACGTTGCAGAAGCGCTGGATTTCCTCCGGCCGGATGCCCTCGCCCAGGAGCTCCTCTTCTATCCCCGCGATTTCGGCGGAGGTGAGGTACCCGGCTTCAGTGAGGAGCCGTTCGGCCGCAGCGGCCGGATCGAGACCGGCGTGCAGTTCCCGCAGGATGTTCTTGACCGTCGTTTTCTTTTTTTTCGGATCGATGTCGTTCGGCATTGTCTCCCCCTCTATTCGTTCGCCAATTCGGCGCTTTTCAATTCTTTGCCTTTCAGGCCGATCACCTTCCATTCGGCTTTGATGTCCTTCCGCCCGGAGGCGGAAAGCGCGTCTGCGGCCAGTCGCGCCAGGCCCGTGCAGCACGGCACTTCCATGGTGAGGACGGTGAGCGAGCGGACCCCGCCTTCCGCCAGAACGGCCGTCAGTTTTTCGAGGTAGATCTCCTGCCCGTCGTCGAGTTTGGGGCAGGCGATGGCCAACACGCCGTCCCTCAGGTAGCGCTCGTGGAAGTCTCCGACGGCATAGGCGACGCAATCGGCGCACAACAGGAGGTCGCGGTCCTTGAAATAGGGCGCCCGCGGCGGCAGAAGGTGCAGTTGAACCGGCCAGGTGGAAAGCCGCGAGGATTGAGGCGCTGCGGGCGGGCGCGGTTCCGTTGATTTCTCGATTCTCATCGCCCTGGCTCCGGGACAGCCTTCATGGTGCGGACTGTGTTCGTCGTCCCCCGGCTCGGGCACGGGCCGGCCTTGGCGTTCGAGCGTGGACACGGCGACGCGGTAATACCCGTTTTCACCGTGGCCGCGCAGATGCGCGAGGTGGGCCCGGATGACGGCCTCGCCCTGCGGAATGATGTTTTCCATCACCTTCGCTTCGTCGTACGGCTCGGCCTCGCGCTCCGTCACCGTGATGGCGCCCTCGGGACACTCGCCGACGCACGCGCCCAGGCCGTCGCAGAACAGGTCGCCCAGGAGACGGGCCTTGCCGTCGATCAACCGGATGGCCCCCTCCGGGCAATTGGGAATGCACAGGCCGCAGCCGTTGCATTTCGATCGGTCGATTTCTATGATCTTTCGTTTCACGCGAATTCCTCCTCGCTGTGTATGTTGCAGGATCAATATGCGGAAGCGGCGGGAAAAAAATCTTGACCTGGATCAAGAATCTGATTTTTACAGAAGCCCGGAAATAATATATGTTATTCAGATGACCACCGAAGATATCGAAACGATGCTCGAGAAAAGCGAATATTTCGGCGGCCTCGAGAAACGGGCGCGCCGGTCCCTGGCGGAGATCTGCATCGTCAAGGAGCTCAAGAAAAACGACGTGCTCTTTTTCGAGGGACGGATCGGCTACGCCTTCTTCCTCCTCGTCTCGGGCGCCGTGCGGATTTCGCGGACCGCGGAGGACGGACGGGAAACGGTCATCAAGGTGCTCCAACCGGGTGAGGTTTTCGGCGAGGTGATCCTGTTCGAGGTCAGGGAATACCCGGCCCGCGCCCGGGCGGTCGCGCCGAGCGCGGTGCTCGTTATTCCGAAAAAGCAGATCGATTGCCTGCTCGAACAGGCGCCCTTCCGCCGCGCCTTTCTGGGGCTTCTCATGAAAAAACTCCGCTACCTGACCGATCGTCTGCTCCTGGTGGCCGCGAGCGGCGTGGAGGAACGCTTCTTCCGTTTCCTGCAGGAACACTATGGAGACCGAAAGGGGTTCCGCGTCGCTCTTTCCAAGAAAGAGATCGCCGCCGCCGTGGGCGCGACCCCGGAAACCTTTTCCCGTCTCATCGCCCGCCTGTCGCGGGAAGGCAGGATTTCGTGGAAAGGGCGTCAATTGAAAATTCTATAAGGGAACCGGGAAGACAGGAAGCAAAAAAGAGCAAGGTAAATAAGCGTCTGCTTTTTTTATCTCTTAATGCTAAAAATTATTTCCAGTTATTTTTACCTCTTTCCTGGATTCCTGGGTTCCTTATCGATTTTTTACAGATGAGGACTGAAAAGTTGATTTTATCGGGAATGATCGACTTTATCGATACAAAGCTTTCAGTTTCTTCAATATGGCGTAATAGTCCGCTCCACTCATGGTCTTATCCGGAAAGAAGTTTTTTCCGTCGGGCAGGTACATGATTTCGCGTTCCACGAGCACGAGCACGGCGTTGTAATAGTAGTCCGTCGGCCGGATGTCCGGCACGGGACTGGCCGCGGTGAGGGAGGCCGGGCCCGAGTAGCGCGTCAGGAGGCCGGGATCGTTTTCGAGAAAGGCGAGCACGCGCACGAGGAGGAAGGCGATGTCCCTGCGCGGCATCGGTTCGCCGAGGGAGGGGCCGCCCTCGCCCAGGTAGCCTTTGGAGAGGAGCGACGCGTACAGGGACGGGGCCGGGGCGTTCCGATCGCTCGTCACCGGCTCGAAAAACCGGGTTTCCCGCGCCGTGAGCACGATGACGTCTCCGACGGTGAGCTCCGGCTTGGCGAGGATTTCGCGCGTGTCCGCGTTCCCCGGCGGGTGGTCCATGAACTGAAACGCCATGTCGCGCCGCGGCCGGTAGAGCTCGCGGTAGCGGGGCGGCAGGGAGAGGAACGACTGGTCGTAGGCCGCCAACGCCTTCCGGTAGTCTCCCGCTTCAAACCACAATTCGGCCAGGGCCAGATGAATGAGGCCCGTGCGCTCGACCTTGTCCAGGCCGTCGGTGAGGATCTTTATCTTCTTCTCCCGGTCGCGCGAGAGCAGGGCGCGGAGGGTGTACAGGCGCGGCTCGGCCCGGGATTCGCGGTCGATGAGCGCCGCGGTGCGGGAGGCGTTCTCCGTGTCTCCCTTGTAAAAAAGGGCGGTGCCCATGATGCCGAGCACTTCGGCCCGGTATTCGCTGTTGGGCAGGCTCCCGTTGAGGAGCGCCCGGCAGCGTTCTTCCACATTTTCCAAGCTCTGCGAATCGGGCGTGAACCGGTATTCCAGCAGCGCCAGGTCCATGCTCTTTATTTCCTCAAGCTCGCGGGGAGTGATGGAGGAGAGCGTATGGTCGGCGATTCCGGCGCAGGAAACGATCGCGGAAACGAGGATCGCGGCGCCGAGCCATGCC
>CAZKOS010000121.1:6016-10001 GCA_964554445.1 uncultured Spirochaetaceae bacterium
CGCCCCTCTTCCGCAGCGACGGTTCAATCGACTGGATCGATAGGTTGTTCATACGTTCCTCGCCTCGGTATGGAAGTGCGGAGTAAACGAAATCTATTTATTGAGCTCGTACGCGTACAGCTTGTTGTCGAACCCCGCGGTGAGCATGTCCCGGCTGCCGTCGAGATTGACGTCGTCGAAGGCCGGGCGCCGGCCGCCGGTGACCGGGAATCCCGGCAGGAGCTCGAGGAGAGCGTCGAGCCCGATGACGAAATTGTTGCCGCCGTAAACGAAAAGCTCGTCGCTGCCGTCGCGGTCGACGTCGTACGCCAGGAGCTTCGCGTTGCGCCCGCCCGAGTCCGGCAGGCTCTTCTCTTTGAGAATTTCCCCCGTCTGGCTCACGAGTGTGCATTTCCCGGCGTCATTGAGCGCGGCCAACACGGCGGGCCGGCTTCCCCGCGCCGCGGGGCAGGGCGCCGCGGCGTAGGTGCCCTCCAGCTGGACCGGGAAGCCGCGAACCGGGCTGCCGTCGAGCTCCCAGAGGTTGAGGACGCCGGCCTGGGTGAGGAACGCGACGCGGGTGCGGCCGCCGGGCCCGGATACGAATACCGGCCCGCTCAAGGATATTCCGCCGCCGCGTTGGGACCAGCCGGGTAGGAGTTTCCCGTCCGCGGAGATGACGAAAACGTCGCCTTCGAAATTCTTGGGATAAAAGGCGATGAGCCCGTTTCTCACGTCCGGGGGATACAGCACGGGATTGTCGACCGGAAAGTCGATCTTTTTCTCCGACCCGCCCGCCTTGGGAAAGAGGTAGAAGGCCCGTTCGGCCCGGGAATAAAAGAGGAGATCGGGGCCGTCGTTCACGGGCGGGAAGGAGTTCTTGAACGGGGTGATCACCGGGAACGGCGGCTCGGACTGGGCGTGGAATTCGAATTTGCCCAGGGCGCCCGAGGGCGAAAAGGTGAAGATGTCGCGGGTTCGCGGACCGAGCAGGGCCGAGGAGACGATCTCGCTCTGCGGGTCGAGCGGGGCGAGGGAGCGCGAGCCGGAAATGAGATCCTGGATGACGAGGCTGCCGTCATTGTTCACGTACACGAGCTCGCCGACGGCCGAACCGAAGAGGTTGACGGAGTAGACGTTTCCCGAGGTTCCCTTCGGGAGTTCCTTGGGATAGCCGGCGAGCGGGACCGTCTTCCGCCCGGCGATCCCCCGGGCGTGAACGGTGATCCGGATTTCATTCTTATTGTAGTAGACGCCGATCATGCCGGACTCGTAGAGCCGGAGCAGGCGGCCGGGAAGGCTGTCGGCCGGGAAGAAGGGCGGTTTTGACCGCGTCAGGTCGTAATACACGAACAGGTTGGCGTTCTTGGGCGCGGCGTCGGTGGTCTGCCTGAAATTATCGTTGCGGACCAAGACCTGCTCGGACTTGTAATCATTGATCGCCCGGGACAGGACTTCGGGATCCATGCAGAAAAAGATGAAATCGTCGGTGATGTAAAAATAGGGCATGGTCAGATTGTCCGCGAACAGGCCGATGATGCCCTTCAGGATATCGGGGAAATCGATGCGGGACAGGCGCACGTCGTTGAAAATCAGGGACGAGTCCTGGTAGAAGATGTTCGAGGCGACGAGTTTTTTGAACGCTTCATCCAGCTTGGCCCGGTCCCGGACGCGCGCGAAAAAAACCGGCTGGTCCGAGCCCGCCGTCAGGAACGCCCCCACTTCCTCCCCGATCCAATCCCAGAGCAGCCCGTCGAGTCCGGTGCCGAGAAAGAGCTTGGCCGCGTCGTCGATCTGCTTGATCGTCCCCTCGACGTCCTTGTTCTCCAACAGGAGGCGCAGCTGGAAGAGGTCCCTGAAGGATTTGACATTGAGCGCCGAATAGACCGACGAGGAGAGGGGCGGGTACTTGAGGCTCTGCAGCGGCGGCGGATTGTAGTCGAGGAACGAGGCGAGTCCCTGGTGGGTGGGCGTGAAGCTCGAGTACAGGCCGACGGTGAGCTCGTCGTTCGACAGGTCGAGCGAGAGGAGGCTGAGATCGTTGAACGTCAGGCGGGTGAGAACGCGCTTGACCGGGGAATCGTCCGGCAGGACGAGGTTGATGAGCGTGGGCGTATTCACGTACAGGTCGAGCAGTCCCTCGCCGCCGAGCTTTCCCTGCACCGAGGCCAGGCTTTCGTCGTGCGCCAGGTTTTTTCCCGATTTCCGGTTGCGGTAGAGGGACTCGATGTTCGCCATTTTGTCGCTGACGAACACCAGGTTGTCGGCGACGGAGAAGAAAAACTGGTCGCGGGATCCGAACCCGATGCCGTAGACGGTAACGTCACCCTTCTGGGTGGTGGTCAGGTTGAGGTTGTCCACCTTGAGGAAGGCGCTGATGAGACCGAAATTCCTCGTGGCGAGCGAGAGGAGGCCCGGCTCCAACACCAGTGAAAGGGAGCGGTCCGGGTGCACGACGATGGAGGCGCGCATTTCGAGCAGCTTTTTCAAGACGGGATTGCGGGCCCATTCGTTGGACTTGAAGTCGAGGAGCGCCCGGTAGACGGACTTGAACTCCGGCTGGGAAAAGAGGACGTCCGCGGCCTTCAGGTCGAGCACGTTTTCATAGATTTCCTTGAGAGAATCTATTTTGACGTAGAACAGGAATTTGGCGGGCAGGTATTCTTCCGCCGACCGCTGGGTGACGAGGTAATAGACGCCGAGCCCGGCGGCGGCGACCGCCAGGACAATGACGACGCCGAGGATGAATTTCAGGAAAAACTTCAGGATCTTTTTTCCAAAGGCCATACGATGTCATTTATACTAGGAGAAAAAACTTCCCTCGTCAAGGGGATGACTCGGTAATTGATTAATTGACCTTTCGGTAATACAATTTTGATATCGCCACTCGACTTTCGGAGGATCAGCCGTGAAATCCTTGAAGATATTGTCGCTTTCGATCGTCATCGGCTTCTGCGCGGCCGTCTCTCTGGCCGCGTTTGAAAAAATCCCCATCGCCGTCATGGATTTCAAGGTCACGAATTTCCAGAAGAACGAATCCGACCTGTTCATCGATTTCTTCAACAACGCCCTCTTCGAGACCGGCGTGTTCGACGTGCTCCGGCGCAACCAGCGCGACAAGCTCCTGCAGGAGATCCAGTTCTCCATGTCGGACACCGCGGACGCGAAACTGACGCGCAAGGTCGGAAAGCTCCTCTCGTCGAAGCTCCTCGTCTTCGGCAACCTGGGCAAAGTCGGGAAGAACGTGCTCTTGAGCGTGAGCATGGTCGACGTCGAGACGGGGAGGACGGTGAGCTCTTATTCGAAGACCTACAAGAGCCTCGAGGAGGTGTTCAACAGCCTGCCTGAGGTCTCCTCGGCCTTGGCCGACCCAGCCGCCGAATCGGCCTTTATGAAAAAAACGAGCGTTCTCTATTTCGACGATTTCGAGGAGAAAAAGTGGCCCGTTTCCGATAAATTATTCTATCAGGACGGGAAGTACCATATTTATTCAAAAGACCAAGACTTAAGTACGTGGCAATTGCAGAGCGTTGATGATTTTTCAATTGAATGTCAAATGACATATTTCAAAGGGCGATCTTCCGGATACTTTGGAATTATTTTCCGAATACAAAATGAATCCAACTTCTACGGTTTTTTAATCTCGCATGATGGAATGTATATGGTATATAAGGCTGTTGCCGGAAAATCTATAACCATCCTTCCGTGGGCTCTCAGTAAAGAGATCAACATAAATGCACCGAATAGTTTGAAAGTCACCGCATTTCGCAATCATTTTTCGCTGTTTATTAATAACGTGAAAATCAAGGAATTCACCGACCAGTCGTTCCATGAGGGTAAATTCGGAATGTTGGTGTCCCAGGGGACGGATGCGGCATTCGACAATCTCATTGTTTACCAAGGAAATCTTGTTTTTTATGACTACTTCAGCAAACCTTCGGAGAATTTCTACGAGGGCAAGACTGCGTATACAAAGAACGGCGTATACAATGTCGACGGAAAGTCG
>CAZKOS010000122.1:0-9841 GCA_964554445.1 uncultured Spirochaetaceae bacterium
TTCAGCTGTCGCTTTCCCTGCGCAGCGTCCACGCCATCCGCAAGACGGTCCTGGATTACGAGGCGGGAACGGTCGGTTTGACCAAGACCGCCGGCCAACTCAAACTCAATGTGCTCCAGCAATTCTATTCGCTGCTCCTGATGAAGGAGCAGATCGCGATCGCCCGGCTGACGCGGGATAACGCCGAAGCCCGGTATCGTCAGGCCGCGGTGGACTTCAAGCGCGGCCTCATCTCCGAATACGATCTCCTGCGAACGCAGGTCTACTGGGAGAACACGAAGCCGGCGGTGCTGGAACTGGAAAACGGAATCCGCAGCATGGAGAGCCTGTTCAAACTGACCCTGGGCGTGGCGCCCGACCGGCCGATCGACCTCGAGGGCAGCCTGGATGTCTCGTACGTCTCGTGGAACGCGGACGACCTCATCAAGCGGTACCTGCAATCCCGGTTCGACATCCTGGAAGCGAAGGCGGGGATCGATGCCCTGCAAAACGGCATCGACACGGCCGCCTCGATCTTTCTCCCCACGCTGACTCTGGCCTTTACCTTTGACCCGGGGATCAACGACCCGTTCGGAAAAGACTTCTTTGATTCGAACAACTGGGCCCAACAATCGGGCTCGTTCTCCATCACCTTGCGCTTTTTGCTCGATCCCCTTATCCCGGGCTCCAAGACCCAAAACGCGATCGCGCAGCTGGCCGAACAGAAAAAATTAGCGGAGGAACGATTGTTGTATCTCTACCAGGCCGCGGAGAACTCGATCCGGGATAAAGTGCAAAATCTGGAAAAATCCAAGGCGGCCATCCAATCACGGGAACTGAACGCGCGCGTGGCCGAGCGGGCCTACGCCCTGGCCCAGGAATCCTACCGGGCGGGCGGCGTTGATTTCCTGGAAGTGAAGGACGCGGAAAAGGATCTCTTGCTGGCCAAACTCTCGCTCTTGCAGGAAAAATACAATTACCGCCAGGTGCGGCTGGAGCTGGAATTCGAGCTCAATCTGGAACCGACGCCGGTCGGCGGCGACGACAAGGAGAACATCCATGAATAAGCGACGCATACCACGCAACGCGGCGGGCCTGTTGGCCGCGGGCATCATGCTTCTTTCACCGGCGGGATGCATGCCGAAGGAGTCCGCCGGAAGGGAACCGGTTTTCGCGGTCAATGTCATGCCCGCCGCCGCGGGGAACCTGATCGATTACCTGGAGGTAAACGGGGACATCGAGGCCTCCTCCACCATCGACGTGTACCCCGACAAGGCCGGGGAAATCATCCGCATCGACGTCACGCTCGGACAGCGGGTGGCGGCCGGGCAGGTCATCGCCCGCATCGACCCCTCCCGGCCGGGCCAGCGCTACGAGCCCAATCCGGTAACCGCTCCCATCGCCGGCACCATCACCTCGCTCCCCATCCGCCTCGGGGGCAGCGTGTCCCTGGCCAGTCTCATCGCCAAAATCTCGCGCACCAATGATCTCATCATCGTCACCAACGTGGCCGAGCGGTTCGTCGCCAAAATGAAAACGGGGCTGGACGCCGCCGTCTCGCTGGACGCCTTCCCCGGTGAATTGTTTCCGGCCACGGTGACCGAGGTGAGTCCGGTGGTGGACCCCGTCAGCCGGTCGCTCGGCATCAAGCTCGCCTTTACCGGGCCCACCGACCGGATCAAGGCGGGCATGTTCGCCGAGATCCGGATCATCACCGGGGTGAAAAAGAACGTGATCCGGATTCCTTTCAACGCCATCGTGCGGATGGAGGGAAAATCCTACGTCTTTGTCGCCCGGGAGGCGCCGGCGGACCAGAAACCGGCCGACGCGTCTCCGGTGGAGAAGAAGCCGGCGGACGCCGCCGCGCCCGCCGCCGATCGCAGGCCCGTCGGGGTGGCGGAGAAACGGGAAGTCGTCACCGGCTTGATCGTGGACGACAAGGTGGAAATTAAAAGCGGCGTGACGGCTGAAGAAAAGGTGGTCGTGGCCGGTCAAAAATCACTGGACGACAAGGCCAAGATCAGGATCATCGAGGAACTGCCCGGCTATCCCGTGCAGGATACCATATCGGGAGGCGGGAAGTGAGTATCGTCCGCACCGTCGTCAACCGTCCCACCACGGTGGCGGTCATCTTCACGTTGCTGGTCGGCTTCGGGATTTTCACCGCCTTCAACCTGGCCGTGGACCTGATCCCGGACGTCAACTTCCCGATGCTGGTGGTCTATTCCAGCTATTCGGGCGCGGGCCCGGAGCAGGTGGAGAAGACCATCACCCGGCCGCTGGAGGCCCAGCTCTCCAATGTCAGCAACCTCACCCAGATATCCTCGAACTCCAATGAAGGTTCGACCATGATCATCCTGGAGTTCACCTACGGCACGAACATGGCCGAGGCGGCCAATGACGTACGCGATCGTCTGGAGTTCGTCAAACAGGCGCTGCCGGACGAGGCGACCACGCCCATGATCTTCAAGTTCGACCCGTCCCTCATCCCCATCCTCCAACTGAAGATCTCCGGCAACAAGAGCCCCGAAGACCTGCGCCAGCTGGCCGAGGATTTCATCCAACCCCGTCTGGAACAGGTGGACGGCGTGGCCATCGCCTCGGTTTCGGGCGGCCGCGACCACGTGGTGCGCGTGGACATCCCCCAGAACCGGTTGGAGGCGTACAACATCGGCATCACCCAGATCCGGGGCATGCTCCTGGCCAACAACCTCCAGATTTCAGCCGGCAGCATCTCGGAGGACGGGGTCAATTATTTGGTGCGCAGTTCCGGCGAGTACGCGAGCATCGACGAGATCAAAAACACCATCGTCGCCTTCAAGGGGACGCCCGCTTCCCCGCAGAACCCCGCGGGCGGCATGGTGGGCGTCCGCCTGCGCGACATCGCCCACGTGGCCGAGGGGTACCGGGACGTGGACACTTCCATTTACATCAACGGCGAGCCCGGCATCTTCGTCACCGTCCAGAAACAGAGCGGGAAGAACTCGGTGCAGGTGGCCGACCGCGTCCTCAAACGCCTGGATGAGATCCGGGCCTCCCTGCCCGTGGGGGTGGAGATCGGAATCGCCAACGACACCACCACCATTATCAGGAACTCCCTGCGGGAGGTCTCCTCCTCCGCGCTTTTGGGCCTCTTCCTGGCGGTCTTCATCCTGTTCATATTTTTACGCAGTTTGAAATCGACCATCGTCATCGGCCTCTCCATTCCCATCTCCCTCGTCATCACCATGATGATGATGTTCTTCTTCCACTTGACTTTGAACCTCCTGACCCTGGCCGGCCTGGCGCTGGGCATCGGCATGCTGGTGGACAACAGCATCGTCGTGCTGGAAAACATCTACCGCTACCGCGAAAAGGGGGCCAAGCTGCACACCTCGGCCATCCTGGGCACGCGGGAAATGATGATCGCCATCACCGCCTCCACGCTGACGACCATCTGCGTGTTTTTGCCGCTGGCGCTGTTTCGAAGTCAACTGGAATTCATGGGAGAGATGTTTTCCGGTCTGGCTTTCACCATCGTCATCGCCCTGGCCACTTCCCTGGTGGTGGCCATCTTCCTGGTGCCGGTGCTGGCCAGCAAGTATTTCTCAATCAATACGCGGCTGGAACTGAAGCTGCCGCCTTTCCTGGAGCGGATCGACGGCGTCATGTACCGTTTTTTCCAGGGCCTGGAAAACAAGTACAAAAAGGCCCTGTCCTGGGTGCTGAGGCACAAGAAAATATCCCTGATCACGGTGGCGGTCCTGTTGGCGGCAAGCTTCGCCGGCATAGCCTTGACCGGCTTCGAGCTCATGCCCTCCCAGGACCAGGACACGGTGCGGGTCTCCCTGGACCTGCCGCCGGGGACGGCGCTCGCCACCACGGAAAAGACGCTCTTCCGGATGGAGGACGTCATCCGCCGGGAAATCAAGGGCTATAAGGATATCATCCTCATCGCCGGGCAGGGAGGCAGATTTTCCATGACCGGCGGCGTGTCCAACAAGGGGAGCATCACCATCAATCTCCTCCCGTTCCACCAGCGGCAGGATGATTCCAAGACCATCCAGGTCAAGCTGCGCCGCCACTTCGGCGATTTCCCCGGCGCCACTTTTTCCTTCGGCGGCGGGGGCATGGGCGGTTTCGGCGCGGCCTTTCCGGTGGTCATTACGTTCAAGTCGGAGGACCGGGAGGCGGCCAAGGCCATGGGGAACAAGGTGCTGGCGCTCCTGAAAGAGAAGGTTCCGGAGGTGACCGAACCCGTCTTCGACCTGCAGGAGGGACTGCCCGAGGTGCGTCTGGTCATCGACCGGGAAAAGGTCTACTCGCTCGGCCTCAACATGACGAGCGTGGGAGCAGAACTGAAAGCCAATATCGACGGCGTGGTGGCGGGCAAGTACCGGTCCGCCGGTTCCGATATCGACATTTTCCTCATCCTGGAGGAGCGCAACCGCGACCAGCGCCTGGACCTGGACAAGATTTTCGTGCTCAATCCCCAGGGACAGAAGATCAAGGTGTCCGCCTTCGCCCAATACGCGCCGGACACCGGTCCGGTCACCATCAACCGGGAAAACCAATCGCGCTACCTGCGCATCAACGCGGGCCTGGCCCCCAATGCCAGCGTCACCCAGGTCATTCCGAAGATTCAAGCCCTGATCGCGGAGGAGATTCCTCCCAATGACAAGATTCTCATCGAATACGGCGGCGACTTTGAGGATATCCTCAAGTTCGTACCCATTCTGCTGGGGATCATGCTCATTTCCATCCTGCTCGTCTACGGGGTGATGGCTTCGCTGTTCGAGTCGTTCCTCGATCCCTTCCTGGTGATGTTCGCCATTCCCTTCACCATGATCGGCGTGGTGGCCATCCACCTGATCATGGGCGAACCGATGAGTGTGTTCACCATTGTGGGCCTGGTCATGCTCCTGGGCATCGTGGTCAACAACGGCATCGTCCTGGTCGATTACACCAACCTGATGCGCAAGCGCGGCCGGCCGATCCGGGAGGCCTGCATCGAAGCGGGCGGCAACCGGCTCCGGCCGGTGCTCATGACCACCCTGACCACCATCCTGGGCCTGGCGCCCATGGCGTTCATCCGGAGCGAGGGATCGAGCCTCATCCAACCGCTGGGCAAAACCGTGGTGGGCGGCCTGTTCGTCAGCACCCTGATGACCCTGTTCGTCATTCCCGCCCTCTACGAGGTCTTCAACCGCTGGAGCGACAAGGGCAAGGAACGGCGGAAGCGCAAACATGAGGCGCGCATGGCCGTTCGGCTGGAGCGCCTGCGGGCCATGAAGGAGAAGAACGTATGAACCTGCGCGTGGAAATCATCGGCAACCGCTCCATCCAGGAGGACCTGTTTGAGGCGCTGGAAAAAAACAAGATCGCGTCGCGCTATACCATGATCAACGAAGCGCTCGGCGACGGCCGCTCGGGCCCGCGGCAGGGAAGCGCCACCTGGCCCGAGGAAAATTTCGTCCTGACCATCTACTGCGACAAGGAAACGGCGAAGGCCGTCCGCCGCGTGGTGGAGGACGTCAAGGAGCACTTTCCCGGCGAGGGGCTCAAGATGTTCGCGGTCAAGACGGAGGAGATTTAGAGGGTTGTTGAAAAAACCGAGCCTTTTTGAACGGGCCGCTCAGGACGTTGCCGAATTCCATTTCTCTTCGCCGGTTCCCCGCTCACTCCCACTGGAGGGCGAAATACACGCACGGCGTGACGCCCTTGTTTTCGAGTGCGTGCGGCTCATCCGAGCGCCAGAACGCGAGGTCGCCCGCGCGCGCCTCACGCTTCGTTGTCCCGAACGTGACGATCGCCTCGCCCTCGAGCAGGAGCACGATCTCCTCGGGCGGGTGACGGTGCGGCTCATGGCTCTCGATCCCGGCATTGAGCGCCGTCACGTGCACCTCGAACCTTTTCGTCATTGCCGACGGCCCGTCGAAATAACGCCATAGTTTTCCCCGATCGTGCTCCACGCCCACCGGGTCTCCCCCGTCGACGAGGCGGGCCTCGCCCACGCCCGCGGCCGGCCGACGCGAATCGTATCTCATCCAGAGGATCGCGGCCGGATTCGCCTCCGCATTCTTCACGGACCAGGCCGTGCCCGGCATGAATTGCGCGACGCCGCGCGGCCCCAGGCGGCGGCCGCGGCCGCCGACGGACGCCTCTATCCCGCCGGCCAGAACGATGAAAAAGGTCTCGTTCCCGCCCGCCGGGCCGGACGGCACGAACGCGGCGCCGGGACCGATGGTGACGGTGGAAACCTCCAGTGACGCCAGGAAATCGCTCGCTCCCCGGAGAATGTCGTCGATTTCCACTTCGCCGGAACCGGCCGCCGATCTTTTCGGGCGGTAGACTCCCGAAGTCAGGCCCGCGAGAGGATCGGAATCATTCATCGGCGAAAAGGGCGATTCATTCACCTTGCCTTCCTCTCTTCGCCAAGCGGCCTGAAGTCGCGCAGCCGCCGCCCCGCTTTCAGGTGGGCGGCCAGCCGTTCGAGCTCGGGCCGGACGTGCCGGAAGAAGTCGAGGTAAGAGGGGCAAAGGTAGTTGAGCTGCCCCTCACCATCCCCCCGGTCGACGATCCGGTCCTTGGGGCAGCCTCCATGGCAGAACTCGAGCACGTCGCAGGTCCGGCAGGCCGGGGGGAGCGAGCCGCGCTTGGCCGCGCCGAAGGACGTCTGCCGCGGCAGTCCGGCGAGCTCCGGGAGCGGGCGTTCCGCGAGGCTTCCGAGCCGGTGCCCGGGATCGACGAAGTGGTCGCAGGAAAAGACGCTCCCCTCCCGCTCGAGGACGAGCGCGTCGCCGCAGGTCGGGCGGTGGACGCAGAGGCTGTGCGGCACGCCGGCGAGGGGGCGCAGGGCCTCGTCGAAAGCCTGGACCACGATCCTACCCACGTCCTCCGCGATCCAGCGATCGAACACCCGGTTGAGAAACCCGCCCGCCGCGTCCGGGGCGGGCGTGAGATCGCTCACCCGTCCTTCGCCGACGTGCGTCACCAGCGGAAGGAATTGAAGATACGTCGCCCCCAGCCCGCGAAAAAAATCGTACACCGCGTCCGGCTCGCCCGCGTTGGCGGCCGAGAGCACGCAGAGCGCGTTCACGAACACCCGTCTCTCCCGCAGGAGCCGGAACGCCCGGACCGCCCGCTCGTGGCTCGGCGCGCCCGCCGCGGTGCGGCGGACCGCGTCGTGCAGGCGGGCCGGGCCGTCGATCGAAAGTCCGACGGAAAAGCCCGCCTCGTGCAGAAAGTCCGCCCAGTCGTCGTCGATGAGGATGCCATTGGTCTGAAGGCCGTTGCTGACGGAAAGGCCCGGACGCGCGTATTTTTTTTGGAGAGCGACGATCGTTCTGAAAAAGTCGAGCCCGGCCAGCGTCGGTTCGCCCCCGTGCCACTCGAAATGAACGGCCGCGCCGTCCGCCGCCGCCGCCAGCCGCCCGCGGATGGAGCGTTCGAGGAGCTCATCGCTCATGACCGGCGGGGCGCCGGGGAAAGCGTCGGCCTTGTCCAGATAATAGCAGTACGCGCAGCTCAGGTTGCACCGCGCGCCGACCACCTTCGCCATGACGAGAAATTCGGCCGCCGCCGGCACCGGCTTACCCCCCGAGCACCCGGTTGAAAAACTCCATGAGCCTGGCCCAGGAATCGCGAACGGCGTCGACGTTGTACGTCTGGCGCGTGTCATTGAAGAAGCCGTGGGAGGCTCCCTTGTAGATCCGGTGGTCGTACGGCCGCCCCGCCTTGGCCATGCCGTCCGTGAAAGCCTGGATTCCCGCGTTCACCCGCTGGTCGAGCTCGCCGTAGAAGGCGACGACGGGCACCCTGGTTTTTGGGATCTGGTCCTCGGGCGGCGTCGTGCCGTAATAGACGGCCGCCCCGGCCAGCTCCGGTTCGGCGCACGAAAGGAGCGCCGACAGCCCGCCCCCCATGCAGAATCCGACGCAGGCGACTTTTTTGCCGCGCGCCTCGGGCCGCTCGTTTTTCAGGGCACGGTGGGCGGCGACGAGTTTCCGGACGAAACCCTCGATTTTTCCGGGCGCCCTGAAATCGTACATTCGGCCGATGGTTTCGATGACCCGTTTTCGCTTGTCCTCCGGCAGGTGCGCGAGGGCGGCCTCCCGGGCGGCCGGGTCCATGAGCGCTCCCGGCGGCAACGTCGAGCCCGCCTCCACCGCCTCTGCGACCCGTTCGCGCGACAGGGGGTCGGGACGCTTCCGGTTTTCCGCGTACAGATCGGGAGCGAGCGCGACATAACCCGCGGCCGCGATCCGGCGGGTGACGTCCTCGATGTGGTCATTGACCCCGAACACTTCCTGGATCACGATCACCGCCGGGAGGGGCGTCGCGGCGTGCTCCGGCCGGGCGAGGTACCCGGTTTCATCTCCGTACGTAATCCATTCGCCTTGTATTCCCACATCCCTCTCCTTTTCTTCCGGGCTCCCCCGGCCGCTCATTCGTCGTTCATCGGTTCGCCCGCTACCGGCAGATCATCGCTTCGCGCTGGGGCCCGACGGAAATCCACTTGACGGGCACCCCGATGAACTCCTCGATCCGGAGCACGTACCGGCGCGCCGGCTCGGGCAGGTCGTCGAAGGAGCGGGCTTCCGAGATGTCGCACTTCCAGCCCGGCATGGATTCATAAACGGCCCGGGCATGGTCGAGACGCGACGGGTTCGGGAACTCGATCGTTTTCTTCCCGTCGATCTCGTAGGCGGTGCAGAGCTTGATCTCGTCGAGGTAGCCGAGCGCGTCGAGCACGGTGAGCACGACTTCGGTGGCTCCCTGCACGCGGCAGCCGTAGCGGGTGGCCACCCCGTCGAACCAGCCCACCCGGCGCGGCCGGCCGGTGGTGGCGCCGTATTCGCCCGCGTCGCCGCCGTGCCGGCGCAGCTCGTCGCCTTCGGGACCGAAGAGCTCGACGGCGAAGGGGCCGGTGCCCACGCAGGACGAGTAGGCCTTGACCACGGTCACGATCCGGGTGACGGCGTGGGTCGGCACGCCGGCGCCCACGGGGACGAACCCGGCGAGGGGCGAGGAGGAGGTGGGGAAGGGATAGATGCCGTGATCGGGGTCGCGCAGCGCGCCGAGCTGGCCCTCGGCGAGGATGTTCTTGCCGGCGGCCAGCGCCTCGGCCAGGAGGGCGGTCGTATCGGCGACCATGTCCTTGATGCGGCGCCCCTGCTCCATGAGCCCGGGAACGAGATCGTCGACGGTGATCTTCGGTTTTTGATAGAGGTGCTCGAAGAGGACGTTCTTAATGGAGAGGGATTGCGCGAGCCGGGCGCGGAGGCGCGGCTCGTCGTAGAGATCGGCCACCTGGACGCCGAGCTTGGAGTACTTGTCCGAATAAAACGGCGCGATGCCCTTCTTGGTGGAGCCGAACTTGCGGTCGGCCAACCGCTCCTCTTCGTACTCGTCGAGGAGAATGTGATAGGGAAGGACCACCTGGGCCCGGTCGGAAATGAGCAGCTTCGGGGCGGGGATGCCCCGTTCCTTCAGGCCGTCGAGCTCCTTGAGCAGGGCCGTCACGTTCAGGGCCACGCCCGGGCCGATGATATTGACGGTATGAGGGTAGAATACGCCCGCCGGGAGGAGATGCAGGACCGATTTCCCGAAGTTGTTGATGATGGTGTGGCCGGCGTTGTTGCCGCCCTGGAAGCGCAGCACCACGTCGGCCTGCCCGGCCAGAAAATCGGTGATCTTGCCTTTGCCTTCATCGCCCCAATTGGCGCCCACGATCGCAGTAACGGGCATGCTCAAAACCTCTCTTTGGTGGAATTTGTTTTTTTGGCGGAAGAAGCCGAGGAATGGCCCGCTCAGGGCGGTTCGCATCGTCTTTTTCCAATGCATTATATCGTGCCGTTCGCTTTTCGGCAACCGAAAAATT
>CAZKOS010000123.1:0-9807 GCA_964554445.1 uncultured Spirochaetaceae bacterium
CTCATCCGCAAGATCGCGCATCCCCTCATCTGGGTGGCGGCCAGCGCCACCGGGGAAGAGGTCTACTCGATCATCATCGAGCTCCTCGAGCACGGGATTACGGATTTTTTCATCGTCGCCACGGACATCAACAAGGAGGTGCTCCTCCAGTGCAAACGCGGGGTCTATTCCCGCGATCGGATGAAGGAGATGGGCGAGGCGATCATCAACAAGTATTTCACGAAAGTGGGCGGTACGCAGGAGCTGTACCGGGTGAAGCCCTTTCTCAAGGAACATTTCATTCTCAAAAAGCTCAACCTCATTGAGGACCTGCGTTTTGAAAAGCAGTTCGACTACATCTTTTGCCGGAACGTGCTCATCTATTTCGACCTGGAGACCCAGCGGCGGGTGCTCGACAACCTGCTGGCCAATCTGAAGGACCTGGGCTACCTCTTCGTCGGGCACTCCGAAAGCCTGCTGCACGTGACGGGAAAAATCGAGGCGGTTTTCTCCTCGGTCTACAACAAAAAACTCTGAACAAAGGTGAGTGTCATGACGACCAGACCGGAACGCTATCTGAACGACAAACTCCTCATCGCCCGCGGCGGCGATTACCCCGAGTACTACCTGAAACCCGGTTACCTCTACCTGACCCAGGTCCCCACCTGCGTCGTGACCGTGCTCGGTTCCTGCGTGTCGGTCTGCCTGACCGACATCCGCCACCGGTACGGCGGCATCAACCACTACCAGCTCCCCGAGCCGTTCCCCCTGGAGCCGGAGAGCACCAAGTTCGGCTCGACGAGCATCCGGAAGCTCATCGAGTCGTTCCTGGAATTCGGATCGCGGCGCGAGGACCTGCGGGCCCGCGTGATCGGCGGCGCCGCCATGAGCGGGAACAACCAGTCGCGGCAGGTGGCCGATCTCAACATCGAAATCGCGACGCGCCTGCTCGCCGAAAACAGCATTTCGATCTACGCGCAGGACACGGGCGGAACCATGGGGCGCAAGATCTGGTTCTACACGGACACCGGCGAGCTCACGTTGTCCCTGCTCATGAGCGAGCGCGACCTTGACCGCGAATATTTCAAGGAAGACCTCGCCCTGCAGTTATGAAAAAGGTCAACGTCCTCGTCATCGACGACTCGGCCGTGGTGCGGGAAATCCTGACGTCCAAGCTGGGCGAAAGGCCCGACATCAACGTCGTGGGCGCGGCCGTCGATCCCTACATTGCCAGGGAAAAGCTCGCCAAGCACCAGGTCGACGTCATCACCCTGGACATCGAGATGCCCCGCATGGACGGGCTCACCTTCCTCAAGTACCTCATGCGCTATTATCCCGTGCCGGTGGTGGTGGTGAGCTCTCTCACCGACAAGAAGAACCGCGCTTCGCTCGCGGCCTTGGAGCTCGGCGCCGTCGACATCGTTCCCAAGCCGGGCGGGCCGTACAGCGTGGGCGAAATCATCGAGCTTCTGTCCGAGAAGATCGTCGCCGCCTCCTACGCCGACTTCGAAAAGATAAAAACGGCCGCCAAGAAAAACCAGGAACGCGCGGTGAAAAAGCACGTCAAGTACCTGACCCGCATCGAGACGACCGGCAAGCTCATCGCGGTCGGGGCCTCCACCGGCGGCACGACGGCGCTCGAGACGCTCTTCAAGTCGTTCGACAAGGGCTTTCCGCCGACCGCGGCCGTCATCCATATGCCGGAGCGGTTCACCCGCTCCTTCGCCGAGCGGCTGAGTGAAATCACGCCCGTCGACTGCAAGGAAGCGGAACATAACGAACGCATGCTGCCCGGCACGGTGTACATCGCCCCCGGCAACTATCACCTGATGATCAAGGCCGTGGGCACGGAGCGGATCCTCAAGGTCGTGAAGGGCCCGAAGCTCCACAATCAGCGGCCGGCCGTGGACGTGCTCTTTCAATCGGTGGCGGAGAACATCGGGGAAAACGCCGTCGGAGTGCTGCTCACCGGCATGGGCAAGGACGGCGCGGAGGGCCTCGGCGCCATGAAGGCGGCGGGCGGCTACACGATCGCGCAGGACGAGCGGACCTCCATCGTCTTCGGCATGCCCAAGGCGGCCATCGACCGGGGCGCCGCGGCGACCGTTCAGCCCCTGGACAAAATCGCCGACCATATCCGCGCGCAGCTCAAGCTGGCGCGCGTGTGAAAATAAAAAGGTACACGACGGGAACGGTACTGCCGGCGGAGAAAAACGCCGATAATATTCGTGTCCGGCTCGATCACGCGCCGGCCCGTCCGGCCGAAAGGAGTCAACGATGACGACCGAGATCGCGGTTTTAACGGTCAGTCTGGTTATCACGGCGCTCTACGCCCTGGGGGTCATAGCGTTCAGAAATTTCAAGGGCATGAACGCCGCACGATTTCACGACCCGGCGCGCGCTCCGGCCCGCGGGCGCCGCGGTTTTGCGGCCCGGCACCGTTCGTATAACCAACAAGGATTTCCGGGATTATTTCAGCGCCGTTGATTCGTGAACGATGCGTGGGGGCCAGAAGGCCCGCAGAGTGATTTTCCTTCCCCGTGCGGAAGCGCGTTTTCCGCCCTCCCGTTGAGATTCGAAAAAAATTTGAAATTGATTCACTCCTCCGCTACCATTGGAAAGAGACCGAACCGTCTCCGTCCGGGCGCGGGACGGCGCCCGAAGGGGAATCCCGCGCCGCGGTCGGCGCGCGCGCGTCGGTAAACCGAATTCCGGCAGGCAGTCATGAATAACGTCGTTTCAGGCATCCCTTCCCCTCTCCCCGTGTCCGCCCGACCGCGGCGGACCGTCGCGTCGCGGGGCGGCGAACGGGGAACGCGATGAAATCCGCCCTCCGTCTCATCCACATTGCCGCGTCCCACGACGACTCGCGCCGGGTGAAGGAAGTCTTCACCCGGGCGGGCCTGACGGCGGATGTCGTGTTCGCCGAAACCGCGGAGGCGTTCGCTTCGTCATTGAAGAGCGGGCCGTGGGACGCCGTCATCGCCGATTACGACGTTCCCGGATTCGCGAATCCCGCCGGCCTGGCCCAGATTTCGGAGGCAGGCGTCGACGTCCCCTACATTCTCCTTTCCGACCCGGTCGGGGAAAAGGCGGTGGCCGCGGTCTTCAAGGCCGGCGCCTCGGACTACGTCCGGCGCGACGATCTCGAGCGGCTCGTCTCCGTGGTGAAGCGCCAGGTGCGGCGGGCCCAGGTCCGCCGGAAGCGGCGGGAGGAGGACGAGGCGTTCGAGCAGTCCGAGCGCAAATACCGCATGCTGTTCGACTGCGCGGGCGACGCGATCATCATTTCCGATTTCGACGGGAACATCCTCGACGCGAATAAAATCGCCTGCGTCCGTTACGGGTACACGCGCCTGGAAATGTGCCGGAAAAGAATCGTCGACATCGATCCGGAGGAAACGGCCGCGGGGATCGGCGAGCGGATGGAGCGCCTCAAGCGCCTGGGCGTGATCATATTCGAGCGGGTTCACACGGCCCGGAACGGCCAGCGCATTCCCGTCGAAGTGAGCGCCCGGATCATCGATTTCGGCGGCCGGAAAAACGTCTTGAGCACCTTCCGGGACATCCGCGAGCGCAAGCTATCCGAGCAGGCCCTTCGCGAAAGCGAGCGGCGGTACCGGGAGCTGTTCGAGCACATCAACACGGGCGTGGCGGTGTACGAGGCGGTCGACGACGGTCGGGACTTCATCTTCAGGGATTTCAACCGGGCCGGAGAGAAAATCGACGGCGACTCGCGGGAGCGGCTGATCGGAAAAAGCATCTTCAAGGTGCGGCCCGGCGCCGCGGAATTCGGCCTGGTCGAGGCGATGCGGCGCGTCTGGAGCACCGGCCGGCCCGAATCCCTGCCGATCAAGCTCTACCGGGACGCAGAACTCACCGGCTGGTACGAGAATTTCATCTACAAGCTCCCCTCGGGGGAGATTGTCGCGGTCTTCGAGGATGTCGCCGACCGGAAGCGGACCGAGGACGAGCTGCGCCTCAGGGAAAACCAGCTCGTCAATGCCATGAAGATCGCCGAGCTCGGCGATTGGGAATACGACGTCGCGTCCGACACCTTCACCTTCAATGATAATTTCTACGCCATTTTCGGCACGACCGCGGACAAGGTCGGCGGGTACAAGATGCGCTCGTACGAATACGCCCGCCGGTTCATCCACCCGGACGACATGGCGGTCGTGGCGATCGAAACCAAAAAGGCGCTCGAAACGCACGACCCGAAGTACTCGCAGTTGTTGGAGCACCGAATCATCCAGGACGACGGCTCGGTCGGGCACATTGCCGTTCGAATTTTCATCGTCAAGGACGAGAACGGGAACACGATCAAGACGTACGGCGTCAACCAGAACATTACGGCGCGCATCAGGGCCGAGGAAGCGATGCGGCAGAGCGAGGAATTGCTTTCCCTGGCCCGTTCCGCCGCGCAAATCGGCATTTACGACTACAACGGCATGACGGCCTCGCTCCGCTGGGACGCCCGCGCCCGCGAGCTCCTGGGCGTCGACCGCGAGGTGACGGCCAGCTTGAGCCTTTTTCTGGAGCTCGTGCATCCGGAGGACCGCCGGGAAGTTAAAAACATGCTCCGCCGGACGCTCAAACCGGCGGGCGGCGGGAGATTCGATGGGGAATTCCGCGTGCTGAACCGCCGGGCCGGCGGCCGACTGCGTTGGATACTGGTGAAGGGCGAGGTGTTCTTCGGCGGGAACCGGCCTCTGCGGCTGGTCGGTACGGTTCAGGACGTGACCGAGCGGAAAATGATGGAGGAAGCCCTGCAGTGGGAGCTCTCCCTGAACAGCGCGCTCGCCGGCCTCTCCGGGCCGCTCATCTCACCGGAGGCGGGGATGACCGACGTTTCCCGGGTCGTTCTCGACCGGGCGCTTCAGCTCACGCTGAGCGCCAACGGCTTCGTCGTGCTCGCCGACGAGCCGACGGGCGAATTCCTCATCCACTCCTCGGACGTCCTGCAGGCCGACGCGACCGACGCGGAGCCGCCGCCCGCGCTCGAACGTTCGCCGGAGGGCCGGTACGAGGGACTGATGGGATACGCGCTCACCACGCGGACCGCCTTTTTCACCAATGATCCGCCCCGGCACCCGGCCTACGCCGAGCCCGCCCTGGGGACCGTGCCGTTCGAGCGCTTTCTCGCCGTGCCCGTGCTTCTCGGAACGGAGCTCGTCGGCCAGCTCGCGCTCGCCAACCCGGGCCGCGACTACACCGATCGCGACCTGGACGCCGTCCGGCGCCTGGCCGGTTTCTTCGCCCTGGCCGTTCGGAGCAAGCGCGCCGACGAACGGGTGAAGGCGTCGCTCAAGGAGAAAACGCTCCTCCTGAAGGAGATCCACCACCGGATCAAGAACAACCTGCAGGTGGTGATGAGCCTCCTCAACCTCCAGTCCTTCCACCTCAGCGACGGGGGCGCGCGGGCCTTGTTCCGGGAAAACCAGCTTCGCATCCGGTCCATTGCGCTCGTGCACGAGCGGCTCTACCAGTCGAGCGACCTGTCCCACGTGGATTTCAAGGAATACATCACCAAGCTCGCGGTCGACCTGTTCCGCGCCTACCGGATCGACGTCAACACCGTGAGGCTCTCGGTCAAGTCCGACGACGTCACCCTCGGCATCGACGCCTCGGTGCCGTGCGGCCTCATCATCAATGAGCTCCTTCTCAACAGCCTGAAGCACGCTTTCCCCCGGGGGCGGAAGGGGAACCTGGCCGTGAGTCTCGAGCGTTCGTCAGACGACCGACTCCTGCTGAGGGTGGAGGATGACGGGGTGGGCTTGGGCAGGAATTTCGATCTCTACGAAGCCAAGTCGCTCGGTTTCAGCCTCGTGGTCGCGCTCACCGAGCAGCTGGGAGGAACCATCCGCGTGGCGCGGGAACAGGGAACGAAAATCGAGATTGGCTTCAAGGTCAAGGAGTGATCGGGGTGCGGTCCGGCGGAAAGGAACGCGCTCAATCGGCGGGTGGAAAAAGGTCGAGGCTGATTTTGATCCCCAACCCGGCCCGCAGCTTCCACTCGGAGAGCTCGTCGTCGTTCGAATACCGCCATTCACCCTCGAGGCTGAGGATGAAATGGAGCGCCTCGAGCGGGGACCAATCGAACTCGAAAGCTCCCCCGGCGGCGAAGACGAAAGCCCGGTCGGCCGAGAGGATTCCCGCAGAAACCGCCCGCCGGTCGAAGTACATCGTGTACGCCGCCTGCGGCCGCAGCTTCAGCGCCAGCGACGAGAGCGGCACCCAGGCGAAAGACGGCGTGAGGGCGAAGGTCGCCGCGGACTCGCTGTTTTCCTCGAGCAGGGAGAAGGCGGTCAGGTAGCGGTTGGCGCTCGACAGGCGCAGCGCGGCGGACAGCTCCAGGTCCCAGTCGAGAAAGAGACCGGCGATCCCGCCGGCTTTGGCGGCCAGCACCGCGAGAAAATCCTGCCGGAAGGAATCGGACTGAGCCCCGCCCGCGAGGAAGAGGGGGGAATCGTACCAATATTCCCACGCGCCGCGGAGGCAGATCCGGTATTCCTCGAGATAAGAGGGGCTGTATTCGAATCCCGCCTCCCCGCCTTCCGCGAAAACGTCGGTGTCGCTCTCGGGCCGGACGCGCAGGAAGCCGTTGTAGGACAGGTAGGGATTGATTTTCTTTCCCGCCGTGAGGAAATAATACCTCGCCTCCCATTCCGGATGATAGTCGATCTCGCTCGTCAGCGTTCCCAGGAACGAGGTCGTGGCCAGCGCCCGCAGGTCGAATCGGCCCTCGCCCGCGGGAAGCCTGAGCTCGCCCTGCAGGTATTCCGAGTCCAGGCCCAGGAGGGGAGAGCCGAGCGCGACGCCGCCCCGGGCCTTGGCGAAGAGGGAGAACGAGCCGTTTTCGCCCACCGTCGTTTTCAGGCTGAAGACGCCCTCGGCCGCGATCGTCCAGAAGAGCGCGGGCGTTCCCGAGGCGTCGGGCAGCAGCACCGGCTCGAGGCCGACGCCGGCAACGAATGTCGAGAATTGGGCGAGCGCGGGAACGACGGCCGCGCCCGTGAAAATCAGAGCCAAGAACAGCCTTTTCATCCATTTCCTTTCAGCGGCGGGGAGCGGACGGCGTCTTCCCCGCGGTATCGGTTATTCGAGCACGCGGTTCTCCAGGTCTTTGGCCGTTTCCGCCTCGGGCAGCGCCCGGACGATCCTGTCGGCGAGCGCGTGCGGCGAGAGGTAGCGCACCCGTCCCTTCGGGAACAGGGCGGCGACGCTCCCGAAATCGTCCGCCTGAAGCCGGGACGCGAGGACGGCGACGACGACTTTGAGAGCGCTGGGCGAATCCAGGCCCCAGGAGACGAGGGCGAGATACAACTCGGTCGCCGCGCGGAAGTCGGGCCGCCGATCGACGCTCGCCCGCGCCAGGGCGGCGACCGCGGATTCGGGCACCCCCTTCTCCAACAGGAGGGCGGCGCGCTGCCAGGAGGCGGCTTGCGATTCCGGAGATGCTTTGGGGTCGGCGGCCGAGAGAACGGCGCGCGCCCGGCTCAAGGATTCGAGCTGGCGCCGCAGGACGGGCACGAGCTTCCCCGCGGGAACGCGCTTGGCCAGCCCCTCTTCCAGGCGGGGGAGGAGAAACGTCTCGGGGACGCCCTGTTCCCGCGCCTGCGAAAAAACGGCGGCGAGCGCCTGTTTTTCGCTTTCGGCGAAAGGCGCTTGCCGGAGGAGGGATGCGAGCGCATCGTCGGCCCGCAGGGGCCGCACGCAGAGGAGGAGTAAGGATGCGATCAATAACGATCTTTTCAATGATCCCTTCATGTCTTTCCCGGCGGGTGCGTCCCGAGACGCCGGCCCGCAATGGAAAATAGACGCCGGCCGTCGTCGGCCGGCGCCATTCCACTCGATCTCGCGGCTGGTGACGGCGGGGGGCCGGCCGCGATTGGCGTCAGTGCAATCCGTGTCCCCGTTGCGGCGGGGCGTTCTGCCGAACGCGCGCCCGGATCCTTTCCATGATCTGCGCCTCCTGGGCGGCGAGGCCCTCTTCGCAGAGCCGGGCGCGGATCCGGTCCCGGATCATGTCTCCCCGGCCGACGTCGTTCCCGGCGCCGGCGTTCAGGCGCAGCCGCGTCGCGACGTCGCGCGAGGCATTGAGGGCGATGCGGGCGATCTCGCGCCGCGTAAAGCCGAGCGCCTGCATTTCGCCGTTCATGGCGGCCAGGTTGTACATGAGCTCGACCTGTTCCCGCGCCTGCGTTTCGGTTCGGACCCGTTCGCATACCGTGAGCGAGAGCGCCGCCAGGTCGGCGAAATCGGGCTCCACCGCCTCCCAGTTCCGTTCCTGGGCGGCGGTCATGAGCAGCGACGTTTCGCGCTCGCGGAACCCGAGCCGGAGAAGGGCGCGCTCCAGGCGGGGCAGGAAATCGTCCGCGGCGAAAAGCCCGGACGCTCCCGCCGTTAACAACAGGACGGTCAGGAATATTCTTCTCATCATTCTTTTCATCTGAATGCCTCCGTCATGCGATTTTCGGGCTCGCTACATATCGAGCACCGAATCGGTGCCCCCGAATCCGTCTTCAACCTGAAGACCGGCGCGGGGATCGGGAATCCAGGATTCGCCGTTTATAATGAATTGATACCGGTATTCTCTGTTCGCTTTCAAGTGGAGCTCGATTTCCCACACGCCGTCCCCGTTGGCGTCGGAGAGCCGGTCGGACGCCGGGTTCCATGAGTTCCAGTCCCCCGCCACCGTCACGGCGCGCGCGCGGGGGGCGACGAGGGCCAGCTTCACGGTGACGGTTTGAGGCTCGGAGCGGCGGAGCGGGAGCGACACGGCGAGGACGACGGCGAACGCGGCGGCGACGACGGCGGCGGCGAGGGCCGGAATCTGAAACCGACGATACCCGGGCGCGGCCGTCGTGCGCAGGACCGCCGCCATTACCCGGCGGGGCAGGTCGGCCGGCGCTTCGGTCGGCCGGAGCTCAGGCTGCGAGAGGCTCGTGAAAGCCCGATAGCGGAAGCGGCAGGCGGGGCATTCCGCCGGGTGTTCCGCCAGGCGCGTCGGAAGCGCGTCGGCCGCCTCGTCCGCGGCCAGCCATTCCATGAAGCTTTTCTCCCATTCACGGCAGTTCATTTTCATCTCCCGTTATCATATACTGTCGGTCCCCCCGGGGGTTTCACGGGTTTCGCGAAATATTATCGCGGCGAGGTTTTGCCGGGCGCGCCTGAAAAAGGTTTTGACCGTTCCCTCGGGGATGCCCATGATGTCCGCGATTTCGGCGACCGAAAGCCCTTCCATCGCCCGCAGGACGAACACGGCCCGGTATTCGTGGCGGATCCGGAGCAGGGCCCGCTCGGCGACCGCCTCGGCGTGGGCGAGGAACAGCCTGCGTTCCGGAGCGTCCGGCTCCCGGTCGCCGGCCAGCGCGGCCAGATCCTCGTGCGGGAGGACCGTTTCCACGCGCCGCCGGCGCGATCGCTTCTTGAACGAGGAGCGGAGGTGATTGAGGGCGATCGTGTAGATCCACGGGAGAAACCGCTTCTCGAGCTTGAAGGAGCGCAGCGACGAATATACTTTCAGAAAAATCTCCTGCACCGCTTCTTCCGCGTCCTCCCGCCCGCCGAGCATGCGCAGGGAGAGAGAAAAGAGCAGGGGCGTATAGCGGTCGACGACCGTCCTGAAGGCGGACGTATCGCCGTTCAATGTCTCCTGGACGGCGGCGAGGATCTCGGCGTTTTCCCGCGCGGGCGACGGATCATCCGCTTTCAACATGAGCTCATTCAATATTCGGCCTTTTTCCGGTAATCCCACATACCTCTACTCATGAGCAGGCCGTCGGTTTCAAACCTTTGCCGAAATTCGCTCGCTTTTCACCTGCT
>CAZKOS010000124.1:0-9768 GCA_964554445.1 uncultured Spirochaetaceae bacterium
GCCGATTTCATG
Organism: uncultured Spirochaetaceae bacterium; assembly: GCA_964554445.1. Classification (GTDB taxonomy): domain Bacteria; phylum Spirochaetota; class Spirochaetia; order SZUA-6; family RPPD01; genus JAFGSW01. Next base: position 13 of record CAZKOS010000124.1, read on the forward strand.
GTGGGCTCCTTATGAAGATCGCGTGAAGAGAGGTTCCAATCTAAGTGTATGCGCCGGCCGCCGATTGTCAAATTCATTTTTCAGGCTGGTTTCCGCCCGAGGCCGCGCCGGATTACCGCCCGACTTCGCTCTTCACCGGGCCGTAGCCGCCGGTGTGGCGGTCCCGGAAGATTTCGAACCGCGGCGTGACGAACGTGAAGAGCATGAAGCAGCAGGCGATGAGCGCCAGGCCGGCGGCGCCCGCGATCCGGGCCGCCGGCGACGGGCGGGTCTTGAAATACAGCAACAGGGAGAGGAGCTGGCAGACGACCGTGCCCAGCGAGAACGAGCCGATGTCCACCGCCAGGATCGGGCGCCCCGTGAAGGAGGTATAGGTGTAGAAGACGAGGACGATGAGGATCCCGAGCGCCGTGACGCCCAGGAATTTCGCCAGGAGAAAGTTGGGCGCGCGCCGGCGGACAAAGGGGAATTCAACGGCGGAGAAAAGGACGAGGGGCCAAAATCCCAATTTCAGGTGCTCCCAAACGCTTTCGTTGACGGGGGAGAACAGCGCCGCGAGGTTCGAGCCGCCGCTCCAGTCGTAGACGAAATGCAGGACGCTTCCCGCGGCGATGACGAACGCGGCGCCGCCGGCCTCCCACAAGAAAATCGAAGCGCGTTCCGTTTTCCCACGCATGGACTTTCCTCTTTCCTCAAGTATAGGTCTCCGCCCGCGGGACTGCAAAGGAATCGGAGGACGCCGGTCGCCGCCCGACGGAGCCGGCGGTCAGCCTCAGGCCCGGCGGCGGGTGTTGCAACCGGATTCGGTACCGGCCTGACGGCGGGAATTTTCGTCTCGGGCGTTGGTTGCGGCGACCGGCCGAAGCCAGGCTCGGTTGGTTGACTGAAAAAACCAATCTCAAGACTTTTCTCAACTCTTTGTTTGACAACGTCGCTCTCCATCATTACCTTGACATGAAGAAACGAAACCGATATTATACGTCAAATTTTCAACTCCAAGGAGCTCATTGTGAAGCAGAAGGACATTGATGTTATCGCCGCAGGTCATACCTGTCTGGACCTGATCCCGGCATTTACTATTGAAGGAAAAGTCGACAAAATGACCGACGTCCTCGTGCCCGGCAAAATGATCAACATGGGCGAATGCGTGGTGGTGGGCGGCGGCCCGGTCACCAACGCGGGCGTCTCCATCCGCCGGCTCGGCGTGAAGACCGAGCTCATCGGCAAGGTGGGGGACGACGATTTCGGCAAGCAGATTCTCCAGTGGTACGAAACGAAGGAAGGCCACTTTGTGGGCATGGAAACGGTGAAGGGCGAATCGACCTCCTACACCATCGCCATCTGCATCCCCGGCATCGACCGGTTTTACCTGCACCACACCGGCGCCAACGACACGTTCGGCTACGACGACATGAACTGGGACCTGGTGGAGCGCGCCCGGCTCATGCTCTTCGGTTACCCGCCCTGGATGAAAAAAATCTACGAAAACACCGGCGCCGAGCTCACCAAGATCCTGCAAAAAACGAAGGACCTCGGCACCACCACCGCCCTCGACATGGCGTTGCCCGACATCAACAGCTACGCCGGCCAGCGCGACTGGTACGCGATCTGCAAGAACTGGGTGCCCTTGAGCGACATCATGGTGCCCTCCGCCGAGGAGCTCTTTTATTTCCTTTATAAAGACGAGTTCATCCAGAAGAAGAACAATCTCGGTCCCAAGGAGACCGTGCTCGACAACATGACCGTGGCCGAGATCTCGAAGCTCGGCGGCGACATCCTGGCCATGGGCACCGCCATCGCCATGGTGAAATGCGGCCACCGCGGCCTGTACATCCGCACCGGCGGCAAGGATCGCCTGTCCAAGCTCGGCGCGGCCGGCTGCGGCAACCTCGACAACTGGGCCGACCGCGAGCTGTGGTTCCCGGTCTACCAGGAGGAGAGCTTCGTGGGCGCGCTCGGCTCGGGCGACTCGGCCATCGCCGGGTTTCTGTCGGCCTTCGTCCGCGGACTCACCATCGAATCCTGCCTGCGCTACGCCAACGCCGCGGGCAGCATGAACGTCACCGTGCCCGACGGGCTGTCCTGGAACAAGGGTTTCGAGGACCTCACCCGGCGGATCGACGGCGGCTGGAAAACGAAGGACATGACCATCACCGAAACCGGCTGGAAAAAGGAACGGGAGTTCTGGGCCGGTCCCAACAACCGCGGCCAGTGGGAAGCGGCCAAGGGCAAATAACAACTTTGACGCGTAGCGGCAATCGAGGAGGAAGATAATGTCGAACGGCAGAGACGAATTCGTATCCAAAAAACTGGCGAGCATGACCCTGGTCGAGAAATGCGGTCAGCTCCTGACCTTCACCTGGCGCGGCGCCTACCTGACGCCCTCCGGGATCGAACAGATCACCAAGCTCAATGCGGGCGGCCTGTGCCTCGAGCCGTACGGGCTCGAGACCTGCAAGAACCTCTACTGGGGCCATTCCCAGGTCGACCCCAAGTTCAAGAAACCCAAGGACTACATCGATATCGCCCATACCTATTTCGACGATCACAACTACGGCGTGAGCGTCACCCCGGCGGAATACACCGAGGCGCTCAACAAGCTGCAGGAGATCGCCGTGAAGCGGCCCTCGGGCATTCCCCTCCATATCACCATCGACATGGAAGGCGATTTCAAAAACGATTACACTTCCGGCGGCATCCGCCAGTTCATTCCGCCCATGGGCCTCACCGCCATCGGCGATCCCGACCTCACCTATAAAGTGGCCTACACCCTCGGGAAGATGATGAGGGCCATCGGCGTCACCCAGTTCTACCACCCGGTGTGCGACGTCAACATCAACCCCCTGAACCCGGAGATCGGCGTGCGCTCCTTCGGCGACGACCCGCAGATGTGCGCCCGGCACGTGGAAGCCACGGTCCGCGGCTACCAGGACGCGGGCGTCGTGGCCACCGCCAAGCACTTCGCCGGCCGCGGCGATTCCTCGACCGACGCGCACGACGTCCTCGACGTCTGCAAGGCGGACAAGAAGCGCATGGAAGAGGTCGAGCTCGTGACCTTCAAGGCGGCCCTCAAAGCGGGCGCCAAGGCCGTCATGACCGCTCACACCATCTACCCGGCCTACGACGACAAGCTCCCCTCCACGCTGTCCCACAAGGTCCTGACCGGACTGCTCCGCGAAGAGATGGGCTTCAAGGGCGTCGTCGTTTCCGACGCCATCGGCATGGCCGCCATCCTGCGCAAGTGGCCCCTGCCGCAGGCCTGCGCCATGGCCATCGCCGCGGGCGTGGACACCATTCTCCTCAAGGCCGACGACGAATCCCGCTCGCAGTGCCTGTTCGGCATCAAGGGCGCCGTCGAGCGCGGCGAGATCCCGGAGTCGCGCATCGAGGAAGCCTGCCGCCGGCTCCTGAATATGAAATACGACCAGGGCCTGTTCGAGAAGGCCGGCAAGAACGACCCGGTGAGGACCACGGAAATCTGCCTGGGCAAGGAAACCGTCGACCTCTGCCGCGAGTCCTCCCACAAGGCCATGCTCATCGTGCGGGACAACAAGAAGCTTCTCCCGCTCTCCAAAAACAAGAAGATTCTCGTCATCGAGCAGTGCATCCCGTACCCGTTCCTGGGCAAGGACATGTACAGCCACCCGCACGTGTTCTGCGAGGCGATGACCAAGCACTCCACCAACCTCATCCTCGACGACACCGCCTTCCACGCGGACGCGGAGGACGTGGAGGAGGCGCTCGAGCTCGCCAAGCAAGCGGACCTGGTGGTGATGACGAACTACTACGCCCGCATCGAGAAGCGCGGCAACAACTTCCACCTGGCCCAGGCGCTCAAGAAGGCCGGCCACACGGTGGTGATTATGACCAACTACCCGTACATCCAGGGCACCACCCCCGACGCCGACGCCGTGCTCTGCAATTTCTCGGGCACCCCCGACTCGATCCGGCTCTCCGCCGACGTCCTGTTCGGCGTCATCAAGCCCTACGCGACCACGAAGATGCCGGTCAAGCTCCCGCCCGTGGCGGAGGCGCTGGCCGGGATGAAGAAGGCGGCCGCCGCCAAGGAAGCGATGATGAGAAAGCTTCTCATCGGCAAGCCGGTCGACCGGTCGCGGAAAGGTTCGGGCAAGAAGGCGTCCGCGAAGAAGGCCGCCGGAAAGAAAGCCGCGAAAAAATCGGCCAAAAAGACGGCCAAGAAATCCGCCAAAAAGTCCGCTCCCCGCATGGGTTTCGCCTTCGGCGGAAAATGCTGAGCGAGTTTGCGATTCAACACCGTGTTTCCCGTTTTTTCGGGAAACACGGTTGTTTTTTTTCGAGCGCGATAGCATAATGTCACCATCACTGACGTTCTTGAAAACAGGGTTAATCGATTTCAACGCCGGGGCGCCGGCTTTATAGGCGCGCAGAAGGAACATCACATGCCGCAGACGACTCGTTTCAATATCGCGGATATTTACACCGTTTCCGGACCGAAAATCGTGGAGATCTACGAAAAAAACAGGATGACGGTCCACTTTCAGGGGATGTCGAAGACGCTCCAGTTCCCCCAGACGGCGGCCCTCCAGGGCGCGCCCACCTGCTCCGTCGGCGTCTCGCCGTACGGTCTCTACAACCGGCTGAACAACGCGGGCCGGCTCATCATGCTCAACCAGAAGGCGATTCAGTTCGCCTCGGCGCCGTTCATCCGCATCGGCGACGAGACCGTCATGCTCACCCAGAAAGCGCCGCACGAATCCGACACCGGTGACGACATCCCGGCCATCCAGAACTACTATCATCCGCCCGTCGCCGCCGCCAACGTTTCCGTGACGATCGCCACGCCCTCGCTCGAGCTCGCCTACAAGCTGGGCAAGGTCAAGGTCGTCCGGCGCCTCGTCTCGCCCTTCCTCTCCGGGAACGAACAGGCGCTCATGCCCCTCGGGGTGGAGGAATACGAGGTAACGAACTCGGGAACCAAGGCGATCAAGGCCACGATCGTCGTGCCGCGGCCCTCGCTCGTCAACCTCCAGGAAAAGGAGCTCAAGCCCACCGACCAGGACACGGTGTACATCTGCTCGGCGCCGATCAAGGGCCACCGGCACACGGAATTCTCGCAGGGCGGACTGCGCGGCGTCGTCATGGCGAGCGACGAGTGCGCCGACCGGATGGTCCTCGCCGTCCCGGGCGTCAAGGGCGTGGACGTCGACGTCCAACCTTATTTCTGCCTCAACCACCTGGCGCAGGACCTGATGCTCAACGCCGACGGGAGTTTCTACGAGAAACGGCCGCCGATCGCCCGCCAGGACTACGGCGCGGCGGTGAGTCTTTCCTTCACCCTGAAACCCAAGGCCTCCGTCACGATCCCGGTCGTCGTCGTCCTCGACTTTCCCAACCAGGAATACATCGACGGGAAGACCTTCGAACGCAAATACGTGCGGAGCTTTCCGAGCGCCGAGAAGCGGGCGGTCGACATGGCGAAGCTCGCGTTCGCGAGCTATCCCCGTTGGAAGCAGCGGACGCTCGCCGTCCAGGAACGCATTTTCAACATGGTGCGAAAGGGCGACGCCTACAAGAACGACGCGGCGGGCGCCTACCGGCTGACCCGCCTCATCCTGAACGAGCTGCACTTCCCGCTCTCCAATGCCTGCGTCTGGATCGATGATAAAGGCCGGGAGCGCGCCCGCTTCCTCGAGTGTTTCGACTACGCCTACATCAATCCCTCGGACGTGGACTGGTACTCGATGGTGCTTCTCATTTTCTTCCCGCACGTGGAGGAGGAGCTCTGCCAGAGCTTCATCGACTCCATCAATGCCGAGGATCCCACGCCCCGCTTCTACCATTTCCATTCCTCGTTCGTGGAGGCCCGACTGCACTTCCAGGAGCACCCCGAGGAGTACGAAGGCATGTCCATGACCCAGATCCGGGACGCCTTCAAGGTCAAGGGGAGCGTGGCCCACGACGTGGGCGCCATGCCCAAGGGGCACCCCCTGCGGAACGTGAGCGACTACGCCTGGTACAACAACAACTACTGGGTCGACCTCTTCCCGAAGCTCGTCATGCGCGTGCTCCGCAACGTCAAGTTCACCGGCGACACCGGCTTTCTCAAGAAGAATTGGGAGACGCTCAAGTTCGGGTTGGAGGCCCTCCTCAAGCTCGATTTCGACGGCGACGGCGTGCCGGAAGGGTATCACGACGAGGTGAAGAACACCTTCGACAATCTCGTTCTCTTCGGCGCGGACGCGTACGACGCCACCACCTTCATCGCCGGCTGCCTGGCCATGGTGAAGATGGCGGAAACGCTCGGCGACAAAACCGCGGCGGAAAAGATACGGGGCTACGCCGACAAGGCCAGGGCGAGCCTCGAGAAACTCTGGAAGGAAACGACGAACAAGAAGGGCGACAAGCTCCAGTACTACATCACCTGCTACGACCCCGGGAGCGGCAAGACCAACACCGACGTCTGGACCAATCAGCTGGACGCCCTCTGGTACCAGATCGCCATCGGCGAGGAGCCGTTCATCTCCGACGATCACGCCAAGAAGATCCTGAAAACGATCTATCGCAACAACCGCACCTACATGGGGTGGGCCATGTGCCGCACCCGCGAGGGCGGGAAGGTGAAGTCCGAGCAGGGGCAGGACGTGTACACCACCTCGAACTACGTCTTCGCCCAGCTCCTCGACTACTATGGAATGGCGAAGGAGAGCAAGGACGTCTACAAGCACATGGACCGGGTGGTGTTCGAGTTCGGCAACTCGATGATCACGCCGGACAACCTGCGCGCCGAGCTCGAGAAGGAAGCGGGTGAAAAGAGCGCGGGACCGCACTACATCGTGGCCGCCTACCCGCGGCCGGGCGCCGTCTGGACGCATCTCGTCCTCAACTACATCAAGTCCCTGCAGGGGAAGGGAAAATCGAGTACGATCGGCACGGAGGCGCTGCGGAAATTCCTCGCGGACCTCCTCGCTTGACCGCCCGACCACCTGGCGTTCAATAACCGGCTGTTTGAAATTGCGTCGGCATTCACAACGATCGGCCCGCAGGCGTCAAAGCCTGGTGGTCGGGTCGGGCAAGGAGTTGACTTTTTCAAGCGATGATATATAGTTTGAGCATTATCAAAAACGAATCAACTTCGAAGAAAGGAAAACCTCACGATACTCTGCTCGGGCCGCGGCGGTGCGAAACCGCGCCGTTGTGCCGTTGATGCGCCGGGCGCGCGTGAGGGCACACAACAACATGCTGTCATTAGGAATCGAATTCAGCACACAATCGGTGAAACTGGTGGTCCTGGACCTCGAGAAAAAGCAGGTCGTTTACACCGGGGGCTTCGGGTACGATAAGACGTTTCCGCAGTACAAGACGACGGGTGGAATCCTGCCGTCCTCTTCGCCCCAGATCCGGCATACCTCGCCCTACATGATGATCGAGGCCCTCGACCAGACGTTCGTCAAATTGAAGAACGACAAGGTCGACCTCTCCCAGGTAAAGGTCATCAAGGCCGACGGCATGCAGCACTGCACCGTCTACAGCAACAAGTCGTTCGCCGGCGCGGTGAGCACGCTCCAGCCGGACAAGGATCTCCTCGATCAGCTCAAGATGACCGTATCGCGGAAGACCGCGCCCATCTGGGAAGACCGCTCCACGGGCGAGGAGGCGCGCCTGCTCACCGAGGCGCTGGCCGCCCACGGCGGCGTGGAGAAGATCACCGGGAACCCGGCCGAGCTCCGCTTCCCGGCCGTCCAGATCATGAAGTGGGCCAAGGAGTCGCCGGACGAATACCGGGCCACCTCGAGCATCATGCTCCTCTCCGCCTACCTCACCTCGGTCCTTTCCGGCCGGATCGCCCCGGTGGACACGGGCGACGGCTGGGGCACCAACCTCAATTCGCTCGACATCGGCCAGCCGCAGTGGAGCAAGATCGTCATCGATGTCGTCAACAACTACGTCAAACAGTTCGGGGTGGGCGACGACCTGGCCACAAAGATCGGCGGAATCGACCATTACGACGCGCCGGTCGGCAAGGTGAATCCCTACTTCGCCGCCAAGTACGGCGTGAACCCGGAGGCGGTCGTCCTCGCGGGAACGGGAGACAACCCCGCCACCCTTCTCGGGTGCGGCGGCCACATCGTCATCTCGCTCGGTTCGAGCTACACCGTGAACGGCGTCATGGGCGAGATCGTCCCCTCCTCGGGCGGCGAGTACAACGTCTTCGGTTACACCAAGGGCACCGCCATGGCGCTGTCCTGCATCACCAACGGCGGCAAACTGCACGAAGACTTCCTCAGGAAGTACATCCTCAAGTCCAAGGACGGCCACATCGGCCAGGCCGATTGGGACGCCTACCGCAAGGCCGCCGGGAAGAACGACCTTTCCGAGAACGAGAAGCTCATGCTCCCCTACATGTTCGAGGAATCCGTGCCCCGCGCCCGGGCCGGGATCGTTCGCGACGGCTTCGCCGAGGACGACGCGGAAGCCAACGTCCGCTCGCTCTACGTCTCCCAGGCCCTTTCCCTGAAGCTCCACGCGACGCACCTCTCCGACATCAAGAGTTTCTGTATCGTGGCCGGCGGTTCGAAGGACGCCTTCTTCCGGCAGATCATCACCGACCTCTTCAACGCGGAAAGCTTCATCATCGAATACTCCGATTACGCCGCCCCGCTCGGGTGCGCCATTTCCGGCGCCAAGCACGCGTTGGGTCTCACCTACGACCAGGCGGCCGAAGCCTTCGTGGTCAAGGACCAGAAGAGCATCCTGAAGCCGATCGCGGCCAACGTCGCCGTCGGCAAAAAACTCGTCGAGCGCTATAAAAAACTCGAGGAAAAACACGTGAAGAAATGAGCCCGGCCGACCGCCGGCCGTACACCGGTCGCGGAAACCGGCTCGCAAAAACCAAGACAGGAGGAACGTGATAATGGAAAACATAACGTACGAAGGCCACGAATGCGTGAACTTCTCGAACGGCACGATCGACCTTTACATCCCGAAGCACTTCGGGCCGAGGATTTTTTTCGCCGGTTTCAAGGGCGGCAAGAACATGTTCGGCGTCGTGCCGGACGTGGGCCTGAAAACGTCCCTGGGAAAATGGAACATCTACGGCGGGCACCGCCTGTGGATCGCGCCGGAGATCACCCCCGACACCTATTACCCCGACAATGACGACGTCGTCATCGAGGAGCGCGGTCGCGAGATCGCCGTCTCCCAGAGCCAGCGCAAGATCAACATCAAGAAGGAAATGGTTCTGTCCTTCCAGGGCAAGAACAAGGTGAAGGTCGTGCATAACGTCTACAACACCGGCATTCGTCCCCGCGAGTTCGCCGTCTGGGCCCTTTCGCTCATGCGCACCGGCGGGTTCGCCATCGTCCCGCAATCCACGGAAAAGGAAGACAAGGGCGGGTTCCTGCCCAACAAGAACCTCGTCACCTGGGCCTACACCGACGTCACGGACAAGCGCTTCAAGCAGACGCCCAAGTTCAATTTCGTGAAGCAGGGCGGCCCGAAGCCCTTCAAGATCGGCCAGCGCATCCCGCTCGGCTGGTCCGCTTACTGCAACGGCGGCGACCTGTTCGTCACGCGCTTCAAGTTCGAACGCGGCGAGACGTATCCGGATTTCCTCTCCAATGTCGAAATTTACAGCTGCGATAAATTCCTGGAGGTGGAGACCATCGCCCCGCTCAGGAAAATGGACGGCGGCACCTGCGCCACCTACGTGGAGACGTGGGAGTTCTACCAGAAAAAGAAGATCGCCTTCGGCGACCAGAAAATCAAGATCTGATC
>CAZKOS010000125.1:0-9606 GCA_964554445.1 uncultured Spirochaetaceae bacterium
AAGGAAGATTTTCCCCTTCAATCCTCGTCACGGCCGTCGGCGTTTCTCCCCTTCCCTCAAGCTTTCGGAAGCTCCGGCAGGGAATCCCCCGGGAATCCCAGGCAGGGGTGGACCTCGTACGTGAAGAGCTCGGCCCTGACCGCCGGATCGTCCTCCATGATCCTCCTCGTCTCCTCGACCGAGGCGTCGAAAACGCCGATGCCGTGCACGTCGCTGCCATCCCTCACCGGACAGACGACCGCCAGCACGCCGTCGGCCCGCAGGGAAAAATTCCGCCGCCCGTGCTCCCGGATTATTTTTTCCGCTCCGGGCGCGTGAATGTACGGGCCGGATTTCAGGATCACGACGCTGTAGGTCCGGGCTTTCTCCTGCGTTTCGCGCATGTATTCATCCGTGATGGCGGTCATTCCGCGCCTCCTCGTCTTTGCCGTTACGATTTCGCGGCACTCTTCAATTTAACCAAACTGCGGCCGGAGCGGCCAGCGATTTTTCGCCGACACAACTCCCCGCGACAGGGGCCGCCGGGTGCAGCGCCTCCGTCTTGCGCAACCGGGGCCGCCGGTGCTATCGTTTCCCACGGCGAAAAACGGCGCGTCCAATGCAGCCGTCGCGAATCACCCCTGCGGAGCCGCGCTCCGGCTCAACGGCGCGAATCCCCGCGCCGGCCGGGAGGCCGCGGCCGTCCGTTTTTCACCCGGAGGAAACGCATGGATTGGGCAGCCAGGATTTCGGAAATGATCACGCGGTCGATGAAAGCCCACCGCGTGGTGGGGGCGAGCGTCGCGATCGTCAACGGCGGAGAACCCGACTTCGTCGCCCACTGCGGATACGCGGACAAGTCCGCCGGCGCGCCCGTCGCCGACGGCACGATTTTCAAGATCGGCTCGATCACCAAGGTGTTCACGGCCTCGGCCGTCATGCGGCTCGCGGAGCGGGGACTGGTGGACATCGATCGGCCGCTCGGCGATTACCTCCCCGACTTTTCCGTGCGCTCGCGCTTCCCCGAGGCCCGTCCGATCACGGTGCGCGACGTATTGTGCCACCACGCGGGCCTTCCCTGCGACAACCTGCGCGGCTATTTCACCGAAGACCTCGAGGCGTTTCATTCGGTCCTTCCCTTCCTCAAGGAAAGCTGCGCGGTATGCCCGCCCGGCGCGATGTTCTATTATTCGAACCTCGGGTATGAGCTCCTGGGCGTCCTCATCGCCCGGATTTCGGGCGTGCCCTTTCACGAGTACGTCGACGGAACGCTCCTGCCGGGCCTCGGCATGCACGATTCGGCGGTCTCCCTTTCCCCGGACCAGCGGTCCCGTCTTTCCCGGCCCTACCGCAACGGCGGGGAGGCGGACGAGCCTTCCATGAAGACGGTTCCCGAAGGGGGCATTCACGCGACGGCCCGCGACATGCTGCAATTCATGAAAGCGATCGTGAGCGGGGGCACGGGCCTCTTTGCGAAGGAAGCCACCCTGGCGGCCATGACGGCCGCGCAGTATCCCGGCAATCCCCGGGACATGAGCTTCACGAACGGCCTCGGCTGGTTCGTCGGGCGGCCGGGGCTGGACCACGGCGGCAAGGTGATCTGGCACGACGGGGGCACGCCGAACTTCTTCAGCCTGGTCGTGCTCATCCCCGAGCGGCGCCTGGGGATCACGCTCCTGACGAACTCGACGACCGGCGCCTTGATGAACCACACGCTGTCCGTGGACATCCTGCGGCTGTTGCTTGCGGAGACGCACCGGGTCGGCGCGCCGCCGGCGCGGAGCCGGAAGCCCGCGCCCTTGTCGGCGGAAGCGGCGCGCTGCCTGGCCGGCAGGTACTTTACGATTTCGGGCGTGGCCGAAGTGGCGGCTTCGGGACGGCGGCTGCGCGCCCGGCTGTCCTCGGGGACGTTTCGACTCGAGCCGCACCACGACGGCTGGTTCGGTCTCGCGCTGCTTGTTCTCGGTTTCCTGCCATTGCGCTTGAAACAGCTCGCCCTGCTCCGCCTGGGGCTTCCGCTCGTCGCGGGTGAGCGGCTGCTCGCGCTCGAGCAGCTCGGACTGCGCTCTCCCCAGGGGACGCCGGTCAAGCCTTTGCATCCCCCGGCGGCCTGGAAGGCGCGGGCGGGCGCATACGTCTGCGTCAACGAGGAGCGCCCGCGCCTGAAATCGCTCGCCCTGCGCCTGGACCGATACGGCCTGTCATTGGAGATCAACACGGATAAAATGGGACGGCTCCGCCCGTACCTGGAAACCCTCAACGACGGCGAGGCGGTCACCCTCGGCCTCGGCCGGTATGCCGGCGAGACCGTCTTCGCCTCGGGCGACACGTTGACGGTGTTCGGGCTCGAATTCAGGAAAGTGGAGTGAGAATAAAAGGGAACCCGTCCCCCGAAAACCCCGGGCAGGAGTGGACGTTATACGGAAAGCGGTCGGCCCTGAACCACGGATCGTTTTCTACGATTCTCCTTGCCTCCTCGACCGAAGCGCCCGAAATGCCGCTCCCACGCCCGTCGCAGCCGTCGCTCCGCGGACGGCCGGCCGACAGGACGACGCCGGGCTTCCGGCTCAACGCGACGGAGTCTTTTGAAGCTCGCCTTTTACGAACCGCCCGGAAGGGGTGAGATCGGCATCCGTCCAGGGGCCGGCCATGGAGGCCGTGGGCTTGAGGAGGGCGGTCGTCTCGTCGCAGATGCTCAAAGACCAGTTGACCCAGCTCAGGTCGTAGCGGTCCATCCAGTCCAGCCATTGGCGGGAAGATTCCAGGTCCATGGGGCCGTTGCTCAAATGGTACGAGGTCCCCCACTCGGTGACGAAGATCGGCAGTCCCGCGTCCACGGCCTTCTGCGCGAGGTTCCTCACCTCCTGCTTGTGGAAGGCGGCGTAAAAATGCAGGGAGTACATGATGTTGTCGTAATCGCTCAAGGGGTCGTCCAGGACCTGGTCGACCCGCTGGCTCCAGGTGGGGGTGCCGACGATGACGACGTTCGGGCGGTCGTCGGGATCGCGGCGGCGGATGACGTCGATGATACCGCCCCCGGCGACGCCCGGTACGCCGGCCGCGTAGCGGCGGATCCTGGTCCAGGGAATGCCGCCCTCCGGTTCATTGGCTATCTCGAAGAGCACGTTGGGGTAGCCGCCCCAGCGGGCGGACGTCCGGCTGAAAAACTCCACGGCTTCCGAATAGTAATCCAGCGGATCGCTGTGGATGTGCCAGGTGATGATCACGTACACCCCCGCGTTGATCGCGTCCCTGACCATCATGTCGAGCTGACCGAGCATGTAATCGGGCTGGGCCACGTACCCGTTCCAGAAACGGCCGTTTTTGAATGCCTCCACGTAGACGGCCACACGGATCACGTCCAGTCCGAAAAAATCGACGGCGTGGCCGATCGTGGCCTCCGGTGCGAAGGGAAACCATTGGGGTCCGTGCGAGCTTAAGCCCCGCAGGCGGATCGGATCGCCCCGCTCGTCGCAGAGCCGTCCGCCCAGCACCTGCAGGTTCCCGTGCCCGGCCACGACGCCCGAGGCGGGCGGCGCGATCGCGCCCGTCTCGCGGAAAAGCCGGCCCTTCACCTGGTAGGCGAAATTGAGGAGAAAGGCCGAGACCGCCAAAACGGCGACGATGGGCAGCAGCCGCACGACATCCACCGTCCGCCTGTAGCTGGCCGGGAGCTTCAGCCGCACCTCCCGGACCGTGCGGGGTTTTCGCCCGATCGACCCGATGAGGACGACGCCGCCGTGGCGCCGGACGCACGAGCGCACCTTGAAATCGTACCGTTTCCCCGGCCGCGCGGGGAACGCGACGGTGAGTCGGGAGCCCGCGGGGACCGGCCGGTGATGGCGGACGACGAACCTGCCCCGGCCGGCCTGGCCCGCCATGCTCAGCGCTTCGCCGCCGTCAGCGACGAGGATCGGGGCGAATTTCAACTTGCTCCACCGTTGCGTGTCCCATTCCTGGCGCATGAGGCCTTGCTGGAACACCAGGTCGATGAGCCGCAGTTTATCGTTTTCGGGCAGGCCGCGGAACGCGAGCTCGTATTCATAAAGCCTGAAGCCGCCGCGCAGGCGATGAACGGCCTTCTTCGCGATCCGCGCCCGGATGCCCTCGATCGCGTCGTCTCCCTCCCCGGCGTTCACGATCAACTCGCCGCCCCGGGGACGGGAAACGAGACTCAAGACATTGGCGATCGCTTCGTTCCAGCCCTTGACCGGGCAGATTTCCGCCCGCTCCGGGCCTCCGTCCGGGGCGGCGATCATGAGAAAGCCGTTGTCGTGGACCGCGAAACTGTCGGTCCGGGGACGGCTGAAGGAGACGATCAGCGCCGCGAGGGCGACGAGGGCGAAATACGAGCAGAGGATCAATGCGAACAGAAAGAGGGGCGAGGTGAATCCGCCGTGCAGGAAGAGGAAGCCCTTGGAGAGCAGGGCCGTGACGTTCAGGCAGAACATGGCCGCCGGCCCGAAGATCAGGAACGTGGTGTTCTTCGCCCGCTGGTCCTTGGGAGTGACGGAAAACTTCACCCGGCGGCGGAAAAAAACCGTCAGGTTGCCGATCAGGTAGGTGAGGAAGCGGACCATGGCGTAGAGCTCGTCGTTGAAGAACGAGATGCTCCGGCGGGTGACGGCGTACAGCGTCACGATGTTCGTCAGGATGTATCCCACGATGACCCACAGCACGATCGGGTCGCGGGCGACGGGCGAGATCCCGAAGAGCAGGTAGAGCGACGGGAGCAGGTAATACACGAGCCGCGCCCAGCCGTCGAAGAAATGCATCACCGAAAACAGGTAGGAGAGGCGCTGCCTCATCCCCAGTCCCTTCCGGAAGAGCGGGTTGTGGCCGAAGAAAATCTGCGACGCGCCCTTGGCCCAGCGCAGCCGCTGGATGAGAAACTGCCTGATGTTGACGGGCGCCAGCCCGTGCGCGAGCGGCTCGTTGACGTAGACGGAACGCCAGCCGCGCGCGTGAATGCGGATGCTCGTCAGCATGTCCTCGGTGACCGATTCGACGGCGAACCCGCCGACCTCCTCGACCGCCCGGCGGCGCAGCACGGCGTTCGTCCCGATCCAGAACACGGCGTTGCAGGAGTTCTTCCCCTGCATGATCACGTCGAAAAAAGACGATTGCTCGTTCCAGATCGTCTTGCCCAGCCTCCGGTGCTGGAAGCTGTTCCGGTTGTAGTAATGCTGCGGCGCCTGCGCCAGAGCGATCCCGGGGTCCTGGAAATAGCCGAGCAGTTTCGTCAGGAAATCCCGCCGGGGGATAAAGTCAGCGTCGAACACGGCGATGAAATCACCGTCCGTGTGTTGAAGGGCATTGTTCAGGTTGCCGGCTTTGCCGTGCTCGTTTTTTTCCCGGAAGAGGTAGCTCGCGCCCAGCGCCACAGCCAGCTCCCTCACCGCCGGGCGGTTCCCGTCGTCGAGCACCCAGGTGCGGTGCGGGTAATCGAGCCGGACGCAGCTCGAAATCGTCCGGCGCAGGATATCGATGCTTTCGTTGTAGGTGGGAATCAAGACGTCGACTGTCAGGCCCTCGGCCGGCGCGGGCGCCGGCGGCGAAACGCGCACATCCCAGAGGGAGACGATAAGTCCGACGGTCGAAAACGCCGTCAGGCAGTCGGCCAGGAAGAAAATGATCGAGAAGGCGAGATACTGGTAATTCAGTGTAAAAACGACGCGCCAGACGAGATACGCGGCGATCAGGGCGAGAAGCGACGCCAGCACCAGCCGCCGCGGCAATGCGGACCTTTTCGGGGGAGATCGTTCTCCGCCGCTCGCGCCGTCCGCTGGCGTCTTCATATTCCCCGTCGTTGCCTTTCTCAACTGAAATCCCTTCCGTCGCGTTTCCGTATTCAATTTCCGCTTCATCCATGCTGAACCGGGTGTTTTTTTCCTTGTTTGTTTCGGTTGTCGCCTTGACAATATTCTCCATGGCGAATGGTTTTCCATTTCCGCAACCGGCGATTTTTTCCGTCTTGTCATGTGCTCAGGAACTGGAAAACTACTATAATCGGTCGTGCTGAAAATCACTTGATTCTCAACAGGGAATGCTTTGCAGAAGAAAATATGGCACCGTATGCCGGAATCAGAAATTGAGCCCTGTCAGAGTGGAACATTCGATTCTGTTAGAATTTAAAATCAAATTCCGCCGGAGTGCGGCTGAGGATTCCGGTGGTATATAAAATTGAATTCCACCGGAGTATACCATTAAATTCCGCAATAATGCAATCCTTTTGCCTCGGGAGAAAGAGCCTGAATCCTTTTTCAAGCAAAACGGCGATCGTCACCGGCGGCGGCTCCGGGAGAGGGCGCGAGATCCGCCTCTCCTTCTCTTTTCCCGGTTTCCTGCCGTTCCCGGTTTCCTCATGAATTCTTCTTGGTTTGAAGTCATTCCATGTGCCGCTCGCTCAGGCCCCAGCGCTCCTGGTGCTCGACGTTGCCCTCGGGCTCCATGTGGATGACCATGTCGTAGACGCCGGGGACGGCCGCCTTGACGCGGCGCTCGAGCTCCATCACCTTGTCGTGGGCCTCGGTCACCGTCAGGCGGCCGTCCACCTCCACGTCCATGTCAATGAGGCGCTGAAAACCGACCTTGCGGATGCGCACCCGGTGCGGGTGGCCGAGACCGGGCACGGCCTTTACCTCGGCGAAGATGCGGTTGTACAGGTCCATGTCGACCTCGCCCTCCATCATCTCCGTCACCGTGCCCCGGAAGATGCGGACGGCCGTGAACATGATCCACCCGGCGATGGCGAGGGCCAGGATCTTGTCCACCAGCGGGATATTGAAGATGTACACGGCGGCGAGGCCCGCGAGCACGCCGATCGAGGTGACCATGTCGTTGCGCATGTTCTTGCCGTTGGCGACGAGCAGGTCGCTGCCGGCCTTTTTCCCCAGGCGGTACTGGCTCCAGGCCAACAACCCCTTCCCGACGATCGAGAAGGCGGTGACGACGACGGAGAGTTTCCCCGGGGCTTCCAGGGCGCCGTGGGCGAGCAGCTTCTCCGCGGTGGTGAGGGCGAGGACGCCGCCGATGAAAAAGATGACGAAGGACAGGATCGCCGTGGCGATGGTCTCGGCCCGGAAGTGGCCGTAGGGATGCTCGCGGTCGGGCGGCCGGGCGATGACCACGGAGACGGCCAGGGTGATGACCGAGATGAAGATATCGACGGAACTGTCGAACCCGTCGCCCAGAACGGCGTAGCTCCCGGACACGAGACCGATGACGATCTTGGCGCCCGCCAGAACGGCGTTCCCCGCGACGCCGATGATCGCGGCGATTCTGATGATACGATTTCTGTCCATCGCCCTTATTCTCCGCGCCGTGGCGCACACCCATCGTACCCGTTCTCCGGGCCGCGATCAAGCCGGAACGCCGCCGACCGGCTGCGTCCCTTTACCACGAGGCCCAAACCCGGTATGATGGCGTTCCCCGCCGCCGGTTTGGGGCGGACGATTTTTTATTTTAGAAGGCTTGCTCATGATCGGCCGCAGAATCTTCGCCGTCGTTTTTATCGTCACGGGTATCGGGCTGATCGTTTTCTCCATTCTTATTGCGCGGGGCGCGATCGACCAAACGGTCATACGCGCCACGGTCTTCCAGGGTCTGGCCGAAGGACCGCCGGTGATGTACTTCATTCTCGGCGCGGCGACGACCGCCTTCGGACTCTACATCCTCATCGCCACTTTCCTCCGCCGATGATCCGGCCTTCCTTACGCCAGATGATGGGTCGAGCGGATTGAGACATGCTGTTCCGGAAGCTCCTCCGGAACGCGAAAGCGATTGCGGCCGGTCACCCGCGTGCGAACAATTCTTGGCCGCGCGAATATCCCCGGCGTTGCCGAACCGGAAATGAGCGCTATGTTTTTTCCCATCATTTGTTTATCTTTCAATGCGCGGTCAGCGCTGAGGATTGAGCATGGGAAACGGCAATTTGTCGGTATATAAATCGCATAAGGCAAAATGCGATCTGCTTGATTATTATAATGATATACTGAATGATTGGCCGATTCCCTTTGAGGAAATATTCATTGAAACCAGGTGCGGCAATACGCATATTATCCGGTGCGGGAATGAAGACGGGAAACCGGTCCTCTTTTTCCATGGCGTGGGAAATAACTCCTTGGTGTGGCGGCACACGATACGCCGTTTGGGAAAGTTGTTTCATTTATTTCTGGTCGATACCATTAATGATCCGGGGAAAAGCGAAGCTTCCGGCGATTTTAACGCCGGCACCGATTACACCCCTTGGGTCGATGAATTATTGGAAAATCTGAAAATCGATCGCGCTTCGCTCGTCGGGCATTCCAAAGGCGGCTGGATCGCATTGAACGCGGTTATTCAAATCCCGAACAAGATCGAGAAGATCGTGTTATTGGCTCCCGCCATCGGTATTACGTCAAAAATAAAATTTGGATTTATGGTTAAATCGTTGGCTGTCGGTTTATCTCCATCAATCAAAAAAATGAAATCCTATGTGGAATACCTTTCGGGTCCCGGGCAAAAATCCAGCGCTCGTCACATAGAATATCTATCAAAACTTATCACGGGAACACGTTCCAGACTCATCCGGCCCAGACGATTTACCGATCATGAATTGAAGAATATCCAAAAACCGGTATTGCTGATTTTCGGCGATCATGAGGTCTGCATCAATTATCATAAGGTGATAGAAAGGGCGAAATCGAACATTCGGCAATTGGACGTTCATATTGTCCCGAATGCGGGCCATGCTCTTCCGGACAATAATCCCGAATTAGTCAGTAACTTGATCATCGCTCATTTGGAAAAATAGGGTTTCTCGCTTCCGTTTTTCGGGATACGTGAGCTTGGATAAAAAATCCTTTCTCGTATACAATGTGGAATAGATTGCGTATTTTTGTTCCAGGGCTGCAATGACATGTACCGGACGCCCGCACAATATGATGAAAGAAACGAGGAAAAAATGAGCATCCAACGAATCATCGGATTAGTATTGCTGATCGGCGGAATTATTCTGATCGTGGTGGGCGTGACTGCCTCGCGATCCTTCGCGGACCAGGTGAGCAATTTCTTTACGGGCCACCTGACCGAAACCACATTGTGGTACATCATCGGCGGCATCGCGGCGGCGATCCTCGGGCTCGTTCTCCTCCTCGTCCGCGGGAGACGTTGACGTCGAGAGTTGAATCCCCACCTCTCCTTCCGCGCCTTTCCTGAATGGCTCCTGAAAAGCAAATCACACTTCCAGGCTCTAGGCCCTCGAGGGGAGTGAGGCGGGCGGGCATTCGGGCGTGGTCAAGGCCGAAGAGGACGCCGATGGCGGCGGCGATAAGCGCGATCTTCCTGGTTTTCCGCCCTTCCGGCATGTATACTCAATCGTTTTTGATTTATTATACCGAGATTTACATAAATCTCGGTATAATAAAGAATTATTGAGTGCCCCCAAGATTGCGATAAATACAAGCGAAACGGAAATCCGTGTGTATGGAAGGGATGAAAACTGATTAAGGTGTCATTCAACGCGAGTGAGTGACTGGTGTGACTGCGGGTGTACCACACGCCGTTTTCCCAGGCGGCTGGAGCCGGGATCCCCGGTTACCTGACGTGCCGTCCCAGGCGGTCCCGGTCGCTTCCCCGCGCCGCCTG
>CAZKOS010000126.1:0-9553 GCA_964554445.1 uncultured Spirochaetaceae bacterium
CGGTGGTGAGCGTCCACGTCTGGACGGTGGCGCCGCCCACGGTCAGCCGGATTTGCTCGCTGCCGGCGACGCCTTTGGCGCGCACGACGATCGTGCTTGTCGCCCTGCTTCCGCCGTTGTCGCCGCCGCTCGCGCTCGGCGGCAGACACGAAAATACCGCCAGGGCGCACAATGCCAGAAAAATCAATACCTTTTGAAACATCCCTTGCCTCCTTTTTTTGAGTAATTCCATTCAGGAATCGAAACTTCACATATTTCGATTTTACATCGACTTGTTTTTTGACCTGTAATTCGTCTTCACCGGAAGATTTTAAATAGAACTTGTTCATGCAGGCTAAACGCTACCACTAGAAAGAGTCAATACAACCGTGGAAAAAAGTCCCAAACCGACGTTGAAAAAATTTCATAGAGGCAACAAAACCGGTTACACGGAGGAGCACCGACGTGTCCGCCGAGCTCACGGTGTGCCAAAAGAGGATCGGCTCCCGTCCGCGTCCGGAACCTTCTCCCGCCCCGGTTCGGGGAGGGCGGCGCCGGGCGCGGGCCGGCTCAGGTGCGGGAAGGGATCGTCACGCTTGAAGCAAAACGCCAAATTCGATATTGTAGGGAACCGAAGCCATGAAGAAGAAATTATCAACCAAGACCGGGGACGTATCTCTCTACATGGACCGCCTGGCGGAAAAGCGCGGCAGGTATATCCGGTGGAACAGGGCCTATTACGCGAACCTGCTCGGTTTTTTCAGGAATAACATTCCGGAAGGCGGCGCGGTTCTCGAAATCGGCTGCGGCACCGGCTACGTTCTCAATGCGCTCAAGCCGGCCGCGGGCGTGGGCGTGGATATTTCTCCGAAGATGATTCAAGCGGCCAGGAAACAGTATCCTCATCTCACGTTCGTCAATGACGACATTGAGACCGCCGACCTGAAGCGAAAATTCGATTACGTTATCATTTCGGATACGCTTGAATATTTTGAGAACATCCAAAACGTGTTCAAAAACATGCGCCGCTTCACGCACGAAGGAACCAGGATTTTCATCACCGGCCATAACCGCCTCTGGCGCCCGGTGTTGCGCCTCGCCGAGCTGCTCAGATTGAAAATGCCCCGGATCAGGTTGAACCGGCTCGATTTCGGAGCCGTCGCCGGCCTGCTGCACCTTGAGAATTACGAGATCATGAAAACCGGCAAGCGGCTGCTGTTCCCGCTGTATCTCCCCGTCATTTCCTCGATCTTCAATCGATTTTTCGCCCACCTGCCTTTGTTCAACAGCGCATGCGTCATCAACCACCTCATTGCCAGACCGCTGCCCGCCCGGGGCGGCAAGCCATTGACGGTCTCGGTCGTCATCCCGGCACGGAACGAGCGCGGAAACATCAAAAGCGCGCTGCGCCGCATGCCGCCGCTGGGGGCGAAAACCGAGATCATCTTTGTCGAAGGACATTCGACCGACGGAACGTGGGAGGAAATTCGTCGCGTCTGCGGGAGTTACAAGGGCGATTTCGCGTTGCGATACGCCAAGCAGGACGGAAAGGGCAAATTCGACGCCGTGAAAAAGGGATTCGAACTGGCGACGGGCGAACTCCTCATGATCCTCGACGCCGACTTGACCGTCCCTCCCGAAGAATTGCCGAAATTTTACGAAGCGATCGCCTCAGGCAAGGCGGAATACGTCCACGGCTCGCGGCTCGTCTATCCGCTGGAAAAACGAGCCATGCGGACGCTGAATATCCTCGGCAACAGGTTCTTTTCGCGATTGTTATCCTGGCTGCTGGGACAAAAAATCACCGACACGCTGTGCGGCACGAAAGTGCTCACGAAAGAAAATTGGGACAAGATCACCACCAACCGGCAGCGTTTCAGAACGCTCGATCCTTTCGGGGATTTCGACATCATCTTCGGCGCGGCCAAACATAATTTGAAAATGCTGGAGATTCCCATCCGCTATCAGGC
This sequence comes from uncultured Spirochaetaceae bacterium, assembly GCA_964554445.1. Taxonomy (GTDB): domain Bacteria; phylum Spirochaetota; class Spirochaetia; order SZUA-6; family RPPD01; genus JAFGSW01. The sequence goes on from CAZKOS010000126.1 coordinate 1,950, forward strand.
AAGGGATTACGGAGCGACCAATATCATGCGTTTTCGACACGGCTGGATGCTGTTAAAAATGGTCTTCCTGGCCGTCGGGAAGACGAAATTCGCTTGACGAAGGGTGAAAAAAATGGTGTATAAAATCCTCTTGCTCGCGGGAGTAGTCTTCAATGTGACCGCCCAGTCCCTCCTCAAATACGCCATGTCGAAAAGCGGCGGATCCGGGGATATTTCATTGATCGGAAAAATCGTCTCGACGGTTTTCCAGCCCTTTTTTCTCCTGTCGATTCTGGCTTATGCGATCGGTTTCGGGCTCTACGCGGTGAGTCTTTCCAAATTGGATCTGAGCAGAGCCTATCCCGTTTCCAGCATCGCGGCGATCGTTCTCATCTCCGTGCTTTCCATCGTTTTTTTCAATGAAATGTTCAGCCTGACGAAAATTATCGGACTCGTCGTATGCATTGTGGGGATCATTCTCGTCTTTATTTAACGGATCGCCTGCCATCATAAAACGACGATCAGCAGGCGGTGGGCTTCATTCCCGACGATCCTGGTCCGGTAGCCCGTATTTTTTTGAACCTCAGCGCCGGAATCGTTTTCGGCAAGCCGATAGACGACGACTCCGTAGCCGCGGGCCTTGGCCGAAGCGAGCGCGTCCGCCAAGGCTGTTTGACCGCCGGCCAACGGTTCCCGGGATATTTCATAGTCGGGCTTCCATTTCAGTTTGTCGAAATAAAAGTCAAAATAATAATAGTAGGTGAGGTTCAGAAAAAGAATTTTTTTGTGATTTTGATTTTCCTTTATCCAGGCGAGCGCCTGCGGATACGGGTAGTACTGCTCCGAATCGTCCCGCATCGTGTTTCCCCACCCCGGTTTTTTGGTTCCGTCCAGGTTGACGGGGGATAGAATCACATTGGCGGCCAGCAGGGCGGCGGCCGCCGGGAGGAGGACGAACATCTTCCGTTTCCCGGCGAAGAGCGAGAGGAACTCAACGGAAGACAAGAGAAACACCGGGACGAGGAACAGGTTGAACCTGCTGTAGCCGGCCAGTGCCGGATTGTCGAGGATGTGGAACAGCGGAACGCTCGCCAACACTCCCGCGTAAAAGAAGAACCGCACGTATTTCTTCCGCGCGAACATGACGACAAGTCCCGCCAGCGCCGTCACGCAGAAAAGCCCGAATTGTTCCCACAGTGAATAAAAAAACGCGCGGTACGCGGCCGGATCAATCAGATTTCCCGGGTGCGGAGAAAAAGTACGGTCGACGCCGAACACCATTCTGTTCAACAGGTAAAAAGCGAGCGGAAAGAGCACGCAGAAATAAAAACCGGCTTCGCGCAACAGGAGGGTGAGGCGGAAAGCGCTCCGCCCGTGCGCCTTAAAAAAGAGAATCAGCCTCATGACGCAGACGCAGAACAGGACGGGGATAACGGTTTCCTTGATCAAGCCGATGAGCACCAGGCAGTACCATGGAAACTTGGTTTTCAGATCCGCCCAATCCGTCCTGACCACGTCGTCGATGGAGAAAAAAACCGGCAGCATGAGCAGGACGGCCGGCATCTCGAGGTACAGAATGGATGAATAATAATAAATGAGCGGCATGGAACCGGCGGTGAAACCGTAGACGAGGCGCAGCCACACCGGGAGCCCCGTCAGGCGCGTCGCGAAAAACAAAGCGATCCCGACGGCGCACAAGAACGGTATAATCCTGTACAAGAATTCATTGAACTGCAGGTTGAAAAGCCCGGCCAGAGCCGGCGGGAGCGCATGAAACCATCTTGAAAAAAACGGGTAGCGCAGGATGGCACTCACGTATTTTTCATCCAGGACGACATTGAGATAATACACGAGCACGCCGGCGAAGCCGATCGCCAGCAGGACGAGAGCCCACAAAGGCCTTTTGAAGGCCAGAAACACCAGGAGCGCGGTCGCCGCCAGGAGGGGAAGCAGCAACTTGAAATTCAGCATCTGGGCGGCGGTGAGCGTAATCCGGATGTTGTAATCTTCATCGCCTTTCCAGGGTATTGATGAAGCGAGCGGCAGAAGGTTTATCGCCAGGAGCGATACGAACAGGATCACGAAACCGACCACGGACGCGCGCGTGAAGCGGATTGAAAAATCCCAGGCGCCCGAGCTGAAAAAAGCCCACACGCCGCAGATGGAAACGGTCAGGAGAAACGCGATCACCTTGGTCGCCGTCGAACCGAAGAGAGTCCAATACGGAGTTATGATATAGGCGAGCGCGATGAGCGCGAATAAGATTATGAACGCTCGAGACCTTTTTTTACTCTCGAATATGGACGCGCGACTGAATTTCATAGCGGAAACTATACAACGTTTGCCGAAGGAACTTCAACCGAGGGACGATCGTGCGGTCGACTGCTCATCGGAAAATAATTTGACAGACGGATTCTTTCGTGTTAGGGTTCACAAAATAACGGGAAGGCGCGTCGGGAAAGGATGCGTTGCGAGATTCAATCGGTTTGAACAATAAGGCGATACCATGAAAGCGATAATCCTCGCCGGCGGGGCCGGGACCCGGCTTTGGCCCCTCTCGCGGACCGCATCGCCCAAGCAGTTTCTTTCCCTGGTTGACGATAAAAGCCTGCTGCAACTGACCGCCGAACGCCTGGCCGCCGTGTGCGATCATAACGATCTTTACGTCGTCTCGCCGCCGGAATACAAAGATACCATCGTCTCGCATCTGACGGAGCTCTTCGGGCGTCCGTTCACCAACCTCATTCTGGAGCCCGCTCCCCGCAATACGGCGCCGGCCATTTCCCTCGCCGTGAAAAATCTCCTGGAAAGCCGGGCGTCCGATCCCGAGGATATTTTGCTTTTCTGTCCGGCCGATCATCTGATCACCCCCGTGGACCGCTTCGCCGCGGCCGTGAAGGAGGCGCTCGGCCATTATACGGACAAAATCATCACGTTCGGCATCAAGCCGCACACCCCCGAAACGGGTTACGGCTACATCGAGTTGGGCGACGGCCGGAGCGGACCGTTCGCGCCCGTCTCCCGCTTTATCGAGAAACCGGATCCGGCCGCGGCCGCCAGGTACGCCGCCGATGAAAAGTACGTGTGGAATTCCGGCATCTTCATGTTCTCGATCAGGACGATTTTGGAGGAGCTTGAAAAATTCGCTCCGCACTTCCACCGGTTCATCGTCGGCCGCCCTCTCGCCGAAAGCCTCGACGCCTTCGCTTCCTTCACGCCGATCTCGATCGATTTCGCCCTCATGGAAAAGACCCCGCGCCTCGCGTGCCTGCCGCTGGAGGTGGACTGGAACGACGTGGGCTCCTGGGACGCCCTTTATCGGGCCTTGCCGAAGGACGGGGACAGCAACGTGCTGCGGGGCGACGTTTTCGCCAGCGAGGTGAAAAACAGCCTCATCATCGGGAAAAGCAAGCTCATGGCGCTGCACGGCCTGACGGATGTCATCGCCGTCGAGGCGGAAGACGCCGTCCTGTTCGCGCGCCGCGATGACGCGCAGGCCGTAAAAAAAATCGTCGGGGCGCTCAAGGCCGAAAAACGGCCGGAGGTGGAGGAAAACGTCACCACCTACCGTCCCTGGGGATCGTATACGATTCTGGAAAAATCCGCCCGGTATAAAATAAAAAAGATCATCGTCAATGTCGGGGCGTTTTTGAGCCTGCAGAAGCATTTTCACCGCTCGGAACACTGGATCATCGTGAAGGGAACGGCGGCCATCCAGATCGGACGGAAAAAAATTCATCTTCATGAAAACGAAAGCGCCTTCGTCCCCAAGTCGATCCCGCACCGTCTCGGCAATCCGGGAAAGGTGCCGCTCGAGATCATCGAGGTCCAAAACGGCGAATACGTCGGCGAGGACGATATCGAGCGGCTGAAGGACGATTATCATCGCCTGTGAACGCGACGGAGGAGCATAACTTGAAAAAAGCCTTCATTACCGGCGTGACCGGCCAGGACGGATCCTACCTGGCGGAATTGTTGCTGTCCAAAGATTACGAGGTGCACGCGATCTTGAGGCGCTCCTCCGTGTTCACCACCGCCCGCATCGATCATTTGTTCAGGGAACCGCGGTTCAAAACCTATCACGGGGACCTGACCGATTCCAGCAACCTGCACCGGCTGATCACGAAAATCGCTCCCGATGAAATCTACAACCTCGGCGCGCAATCGCACGTCGCGGTCTCGTTCGAGACTCCCGAGTACACGGCCGAGGTGGACGCGATCGGCACCATCCGCCTGCTGGACGCCATCCGCGACACCGGACTCAAAACGAAATTTTACCAGGCCTCGACCTCCGAGCTTTTCGGCGGGTTCAAGAGCAGCCTCCAGCAGGACGAACAAACCGTCTTCTATCCGCGGTCGCCCTACGGGGCGGCCAAGCTGTACGCGTATTGGATCACCATCAATTACCGGGAAGCGTACAATATCTTCGCCTGCAACGGGATCCTGTTCAATCATGAATCGCCCCGCCGCGGCGAAACGTTCGTGACCAAGAAAATCACCAAGGCGGTCGCCAATATCCATCACGGGAAACAAGACCGCCTCATGGTCGGGAACCTGGACGCGAAAAGGGATTGGGGCTACGCCAAGGAATACGTCGCCGCCATGTGGCTCATGTTGCAGCAGCCGTCGCCCGACGATTACGTCATCGCCACGGGCGAGACGTACACGATCCGGCAGTTCATCGAGTGGGCGTTCTCCGAAATCGACATCGCGATCGAGTGGCGGGGTCGGGGCCTGGAGGAAAAAGGCGTCGACGGGAAAACCGGCAGGACGCTGGTTGAGATCGACGAGAGATACTTCAGGCCGACGGAGGTCGAATACCTGTGCGGAAATCCGGCGAAAGCCTTTGACAAGCTCCGCTGGCAAGCGGTCGTGAAAGCCCGCGAGCTGTGCCATATCATGGTTCAGTACGACCTGCGATACGACGGCTACGGATACGATACCGAAGCGATGGTGTCCGAATGAGAACCGACGGTAAAATCTTCCTGGCCGGACACCGGGGCTTGGTCGGTACGGCCGTGGAAAAAAGACTGCGCCTGCGGGGATACGACAATCTCCTGCTTCAGTCGCACCGTGAGCTCGATTTGACCCGGCAAAGCGCGGTGGAAACATTTTTCGATAAGGAACGGCCCGCATGCGTGATTATCGCCGCCGCCAAGGTCGGGGGGATCTACGCCAATGAGACCTATCCGGCCGATTTCATTTACGACAATCTGATGATCGCGACCAACGTCATTCACGCCGCTTACCGGTACGGCGTAAAGAAGCTGATAAACCTGGGATCCTCCTGTATTTACCCCAAACTCGCTCCTCAGCCGCTCAAAGAGGAGTATTTGTTGAGCGGCCCCCTGGAATCCACCAATGAAGCCTACGCCGTCGCCAAGATCGCGGCCATAAAATTATGCCACTATTACAACAAGCAATACGGCACGCGTTTCATCTCCCTCATGCCGACGAACTTGTACGGCCCGAACGACAACTATCACCCGAAAAACTCGCACGTCATCCCCGCCTTGATCGGGAAGATCCATGAAGCCAAAATAAACCGCCGGGATACCGTCGAGCTGTGGGGAGACGGTTCGCCGCTGCGGGAATTTCTGTACTCGGACGACCTGGGCGACGCGATCGTTTTCGTCATGGAAAACGCCAACGCGTTCGAGTCCTTCGAGCTCATCAACGTCGGAACGGGGGAGGAAATTTCCATTAAAAACCTGGCCCGTCTCATCGCGGATGAAATTTCATACCCGGGAGAAATCGTCTGGAACAGTGAAATGCCGAACGGTACGCCGAGGAAAATACTCGATTCCTCGCGCATTATTTCGCTGGGTTGGGCTCCGGCCACCGGGCTGCGCCACGGAATAAAAGCGGCGTACCGGGACTTCCTCAAAAGACATGAAGGCAATGCGAAAAAATAGATTCCCACATCCGGTTTGTTTCAATCCCTTTGTTCCATTTTTCATTACGCCGCCGTCTCCCTGATTTTCCGCAAAATTGAATCACCTCGAGCTATACGGTGCATGGAACATCCCGCCCAATATTCTTATGGGAAATATCATGGCGCATGATACCGTCGACTTCAAAATTCCGCGCGGAAAAGAACAACCGGACCACATGCCACAAAAAAAAGGAGCGCTGCAAATAAAACCACACCGTCTCGCAGAGATATTTTTGACGAAGGGATTTTCATCGCATATATTTGATTCACGACGCAATCTTCAGACAGGAAAGCGACAACCAATGAATCGACCGCCCGCATCACATTCCGGTCACGCAAACCCCGCCGACGCTCCCCCCGCGGCAACGCCGCCTCCCCGGCCGCTAGCGGTCGACCCGCCGCCGGCGCCGGACGGGCCGGCGCGGAAATTCCGGGCATCGGTCTTGCTCCCGCTCCTGCGCGTCAAGCTCTCCCTGGCCGTGTCTTTTTCGGCCCTGGCCGGGTACCTCCTGGCCGCGCGGGAACGGGGGCTTTCCGCCCTGGCCGTATTCGTCGGGGTGTTCCTCCTCTCAGGCGGGGCCTCGGCGTTCAACCAAATCGAGGAACGAAAACGCGACGCGCTCATGGCGCGCACGAGCGGCCGGCCGCTGCCGACGGGCCGCGTGAGCCCCGTCGCCGCGCTGATCGCGGCTGCCGGCTTGGCCGCGGCCGGTTTTCTGGTTCTGTTCGCCGGGGCGGGGCCGGTCGCGGCCCTGCTCGGTGCAGTGAACCTGGCCTGGTACAATCTCGTCTACACGCCCCTGAAAACAAAGACCCGCTTCGCCCTTTTCGCGGGCGCGCTCACCGGTGCGGTCCCGGTCGCCATCGGTTGGGCCGGGGCCGGCGGAGCCTTGGGGAGTCCCGCCCTGCTCGCGGTCGCCCTGTTCATGTACCTCTGGCAAATACCCCACTTTCTCCTGCTCGCCCTCACCTACGGAGAAGAATACGAGCGCGCCGGGTTCCGCTGCTTCCTCACCCGCGCGCCCGAAAGGCGGGGACGTTCGGCGGTTCTCGCCTGGACGATCCTCGCCGTCGGCTCCACCGCCTTGTTCCCACTGTTCAGTGCGGTGGCCGTCATCCCCCTCACGGTGGCGGTGTTCACGGCCGGCGCCGGGACGACTGCGATCTTCGCTTTCGCGGCGCTTTACCCGGAAAAAATCCCGCTCTCCTTCGCCTCGCGGTCGCTGTACGCGTATCAGCTCGTTGTGCTGGTTTGTCTCATCGTGCAGGGGCTCGCGGCGTAGGGCGCCAAGGGAACCACGGATAACACGGATGAAGGCTGATAACACTGATGGGGAAAGAAAAAGAAAAACCACGGCTAGGACGCGGATGAAGAAATAAACTGAATGAAAATAGGATTTTGAGGAAAAACGGAAAATACGAAGTAGAGAAGTTACCGACCGCACGCGAATCGGAGCGGAGGGGGATATCTATAAAAAAGATAATGGTGAGTTACCTTATTTCCTCGACCGGTTTTTTACATCCAGCAGGTATCGCGTCACCTTCTCGTCCTCGTCCAGCGGATAATGATACTCCAGTTTCCCGGCGAGCTCGAGGCCGATGCGCCGGACGAGCTTCCCGGACTCGAAGATCGACCGCCAGATGTCGCCGTCATCGCTTCCGGCATAACTCCGCTCGACGGCGCGCCACA
>CAZKOS010000127.1:0-9523 GCA_964554445.1 uncultured Spirochaetaceae bacterium
ACGATGACCTTGTTGATGTCGCTGTCCTTGCGGAGGAACAGCTGCCCCTCGGTGATGTAACCCGTGTTGTCCGGCACGGCGTGGGTGATGTCCCCCCCCGCCAGGGTTGTCACCGCGATGATCGTGATGGCCCCGCCCTCCGGGAACTGGGCGGCCTTCTCGTAGATCTTCGCCAGGTCCGAATAGAGCGAGCCGGGCATCGAGTCCTTGGACGGAATGCGGTCCATCTTGTTCGCCACGATGGCGAGGGCGTCGGCGTAGAGCGTCATGTCGGTGAGCAGCACGAGCACGTTCTGGCCGTGGTCGACCGCGAAGTATTCGGCCGCGGTCAGCGCCATGTCCGGCACGAGCAGCCGCTCGACCGCCGGATCGTCGGTCGTGTTGATGAAGCTCGTGATCTTGTCCAGGGCGCCCGCGTTGTCGAACAGCTCCCGGTAATACAGGTAATCGTCATTGGACATGCCCATCCCGCCGAGGATGATCTTGTCCGCCCGGGCGCGCAGGGCCACGTCCGCCATGACCTGGTTGTAGGGCTGGTCGGGATCGGCGAAGAACGGGATCTTCTGCCCGGTCACGATGGTGTTGTTGAGGTCGATGCCGGCGATGCCGGTGGCGATCAGCTCCGAGGGCTGCAGCCGGCGCACCGGATTGACCGACGGTCCCCCGATCTCGCGCTCCTCCCCCTCGATCGGCGGTCCCCCGTCGAGCGGCTCGCCGTAGGCGTTGAAGAACCTCCCCGCCAGGCGGGGGGATAGCATGATCGTCGGCGGCCGGCCGGTGAAGACGACCTCCGCGTCCGTGCCGATGCCCTCGGTCCCCTCGAAGACCTGGAGGGTCACCTCGTCGCCGTCGATTTTGAGCACCTGGGCGTGTCTGCCCGAGACGTACGCCAGCTCCTCGTTCGACACGTCGCTGGCGTGCAGGGAGCAGGTGGCCTTCGTTATTTTGGAAATTTTCGTGTAGACGCGCTGGAACGCCTTGGTCTCCGTCATTTCACAGTCTCCTTCACGACGGCGCGTTCTTTGATGATTTGCGCAAGCTCGCCCTCGTGGCGTTTGAAGTCGTCCGATTGAAACTCGCTGTAGTTCATTTGTCTGAGCGAGTTGATAATCCGCTTGAAATAGGCGCCCACCTGTTCGAAGCCGTCGAACGCGTACTCCTTGTTGCAGACGTCGAGCACGAGGAGCAGCATGTACTTCTGCCGGTCGAACGGCGTCACCGCGTCGATGGGATCGAAGGCGTATTGCTGCATCAGCACGAAATCGATGGTCTCTGATTTCCAGAACGTCGTATGGTAGTCGACGGGCACCCCGTCGTCGCCCAGGATGTTTATTTGATCGTTGGTTTCCTTGCCCCGCTGCGTCCAGTTCTTCGCTTCGAGCACCCTGTCCACCCAGCCGTTCTCGAGCCGTTCGTTCAGATAGGCGACGATCTCGGGGTATTCGAGGTACTTCGAATAGCTGTCGATCGGATCGACCGCCGGATAACGCTTGGAATCCGCCCGGGACTGGGAGAGGGCGTAGAAACAACGCGCCGCCTTCTTGGTCGATTCGGTCACCGGCTCCTTCAGGTTTCCGCCGGCCGGCGAGACCGTTCCGATGAAGGTGACCGATCCCGCCTTGCCGTTATTGAGCTTGACGACCCCGGCCCGCGAATAGAACGCGGCGATGACGGCGGAGAGGTCCATCGGAAAGGCGTCTGGCCCGGGCAGCTCCTCCAGCCTGTTCGACATCTCGCGCAGGGCCTGCGCCCAGCGGGAGGTGGAGTCCGCCAGCATGAGGACCCGCAGCCCCATGAGCCGGTAGTACTCCGCGATGGTCATGGACGTGTACACGGACGCCTCGCGGGCGGCCACGGGCATGTTCGACGTGTTGCAGATGATGGTCGTGCGCTCCATCAGTTTTCTGCCGGTGCGCGGGTCGACGAGCTCGGGGAACTCGGTGAAGATTTCAACCACCTCGTTCGCGCGCTCGCCGCAGGCGGCGATCAGGATGACGTCGGCCTCCGCGTTCCGGGAGACGGCGTGTTGCAGGACCGTCTTGCCGGCGCCGAAGGGGCCGGGGATGAAGCCCGTTCCCCCCTCGGCGATGGGATTGAAGGTGTCGATGACGCGCACGCCGGTCTCCATGACGCGATAAGGCCGCGGCTTTTCCCTGAAACAGGTGATGGCGCGCTTCACCGGCCAGCGCTGCACCATCGTCACGGTCCGGGTCGCCCCGTCGTCGTTCTTCAAGACCGCGATCTCGTCGCCGATGCGGTAGCTTCCTTGAGGCTTGATCGAATCGATCGACCACCGGCCTTCGAGATCGAAGGGCGCCATGATCTTGTGGGCGAGCCAGTTCTCCTTGACCTCGCCGAGCCAGTCGCCGGCGGCGGCCGGGTCTCCCGGCCGGCCGATGGGAACGAAGTCGTAGACTTTCTCCCGGTCGAGCGGCTCCACGAACTCACCGCGCCTCAGGAAAAGTCCCTCCTTCTTTTCGAGGTCGCCCTGCAGCCCGTCGTAGATCCGGGAGAGGATGCCCGGTCCCAACTCGACCTCCAGCATGCGCCCGGTGAACTCGACCGCCGCGCCGGTCTTCAAGCCGCGCGTCGACTCGAAGATCTGGGTGAAGGCGCGGCTGCCGGTCACCCGGATGACCTCCCCCATGAGCCGGCTGTCGCCGAACAGCACGTAACAAATTTCGTTCTGCGATACCGGCCCATCCGCCACGATGGTCAGCAGGTTACTGTTGATCCCCGCCACGCGTCCGGTCGTCGTCTTGTTTGTCTCCGACATCTGAAAACTCCAAGGAAAATCTTACGCTGCGCCTCAATGAATTCAGGAGCTCCCCGAAAAGCTCGTCTCCTTTTTCCTCGCTCAGCGTCTGCCATCTTTCGACTGATTGGTATTTTATGACGTAACTGAAGATAAAATCGGTGGAGAAGAAATCCGGGCCGACTCGTTCGTCGAGCCACCGCCACCGGGCCTTGCTCATGGTCTCTTCCTGGGCGGAAAGATCGGTCGTGTGAAAAACGCGTACGAACTCATCGATGAACGGATAGTCCCGGCCCAGCCCGAAATCCGGGGGAGTACCCGTTAGGATGGCATTGTACGCTTCGCCGCGCGGAATGAGCCTGTCCCGGTAGGGAAAGCCCTGGCTTTCCCGGCTCAGCGCGATCGTCAGGTTGCGGACGTCAAGCTCCCGCCTGAAGTAGTCCCGCACGAAAGGGTCCGCAATGTCGTTCAAGTGGTCGTAAAAACCGACGGTGAGCGCATCGATCGCCGGGATGCCTTCGGTCCCGGCGGAGCCGCCGCGGGCGACCTCGAAGTACTCGGCGAGAAACGGCAACACGTTGGGATCGCCGTGGGCGGCCGCGCTCATTGTTTCACTGTCGTAAAAGGAGGGAGTTGCGAACGCGTCGCCCGTCCCGTGAGAGGACACGGCGTTGCGCATGTCGTTGAAGAGAAAAAGCTGCTTGAGCGCGACGGCGTCCTCCGGGTGAAGCTCCTCGGAAAGATAGTCGATCAACTCTTCCAGTGATCCGCGCGGCGCGCCGTGCGCCCACTGCACGTCCTCGAGGCTGGCGGCTAAAAAGTAATAGTTGCGCCTCACCGTCCGCTACCCTTGTCGTGTGCCGGAAACAGCAATGACCGCGTGCGCTCGCGCAGGAACGGCCGGAAAAAAGAAATGAAATCTTCCTCCAGGAACGAAATACGATAGCTTCCGTCCTTCGACCGGATCTGAAACCCCCGGCCCTTCAGCTCCGGGGAGAAGCTCAAGTCGAGTCCCTTGTCGAGCGCCTCCCCGGCCTTGGCGGAGAAGTACCCGGCCGTTTCCTTTTTCAAGGCCTCCGGAAGAACGACCTCGACGTCGACGCTCGTCTTGGAGGCGTCCCAACGGGTCACGACCTCGTCGATCAGCTTGCGCACGAAGTCCGCGTCGGCCAACGCCTCCCCCACGCTTTTCGGAAGCGCGCTGTCGACCAGGGCGTCCACGATTCGATTTCGGAGCTGGTCAAGCGCCTGCTCCGCCGCCGTGTGCAGTTCAGCCTCGATGCGGGCTTTCTTTTGTTCGGCCTCCGATTCGGCCTTTTCCACGATGTCGCGGGCCTTGTCCTTCGCCTCCGCCAGGAGCTTGTCCGCTTCCTCGCGGGACTTCGACACCAACTCGTCACCCTGCTGCCGGGCCTTGGCGACTCCCTCTTCGTAAATTTTGGCGGTCAGTTCTTCAATTTTCATACCGCGTGCGTTCCTCCACTGACGTCAGCCCTCGCCGTCCCAGGCATAAAAATCAGTCGCAGCCGGAAGAGAAGGTGACCATAGGTAAGCAAAATGCGAGTTGTTTACCGGCACCGCAACCGTCGGTGGTCGGTGCGCACTCCAAATTCGCATTGATAAAGGATAATAAAATAAAAATGAGAAGACAAGTTTTTGGCGGCGATCGGCCGCCATTCCCGCCCGGCACCGGGTTTTCGAATGAAGTCGCATCAGGCGGGAGCCTCTCGTCTATCACCCTCCCCCTTCCGCCGGCGGCACGCGTCGCAAAGCTTATTCCGGTCCCGACAATAAGAGCTCCGTGCGTCCCGACGATCGGAGCGCGGGCGGGTTGTTGAAAAAGCCGAGCTTTTTCAACAACCTGCTATCGCGGACCGCCCTTGGCCGCGGCGAGCGCGCGGCGGTAGGCCTGTTCCAGCTTGATGAAATATTCCCTGTCCGTATCCGGATTGATGTCCGGGTGATATTTTTTCGCCAGTTTCCGGAAGGCGGACTTCACGTCCTCGTGCCGCGCTTCGAGCGTCAGGCCGAGCAGCCGGAAGGCCTCCTCGACCGGCATGACCCCGAAGCCCCAGTCCCGCGTCCCGCCCTCGTGAAAGGCGAAATCGAAACGGAGCTCCTCGCCGCGGATGAGCCGGAAGCGCTCGCGGCACTCGATCTCCAGGCTCGCGAGGTCGGCGTAGAGGCTCTTCAGCGCGTCGACGATCCGGTCCGCGTGCCGCGCGAGCCAGTGCGGCCGGGCGATGACGTACGTGATGATGTGCTCGGCGGCCCGGGTGTTTTCGGAGAGGGTGGAATAGTTCATGAAATAGAAACGGCCGACGAATTCCGCCTCCCGGGTCGCCGGGTGGTTGGCGATGAGGTCCCGCAGCGCGATGAACGAGCGGCCGATTTTCCGGCCCAGAAACCCGATCGTCCGGAAGACCGCGAGGAGCGCCGGGTCCTTGACCGTCGCCTCGAGGCGCGTCAACGCGGTCTCGAGCGAGGCGAAGACCGCGGCCAGCTCGCGCGAGCGCGCGAGCACGAGCGGATAAAAATGAGGCTCGCCGGCCATGGAAACCAGTATAAAGACCGGTTCGCGGCTCGGCAAGAACGCGTTCGCCGGAGATCGCAATTTCATTCGATTTTGCGGCGCTGTTCCACCAGAGGATGCTCAACGGCAGGATTTAAATCACTTCGCGAGACGACCGAAAATCATGTCATATCCATCGATGAGAAATGTATTCTCAACTCTTCATTGACAAGACCGCCGGACTCCCTTACTCTCGACCGTACACACCGAAAATCATCCGTCTGTTCGAGGTCGATCGATGTCGTGTGGAAAAACTCCCCCCTCCCCCGTTTCCGCCGCCTGCGCCCGCCGCGTTCCAGTGAGCCTGGTCATCCTGGACAATATCCCGATTATAGCGATGTACCTCCTCGTCCTTGATTTCTCCGGCCTCCTCCCGGCGGAGCTCATCGCCTTCCGCCTGACCGGCTTCGCCCTCATTCCGCCGGTGAGCAGGCTGGTCGGGCGCCGGAACCGCGAGATCAAGTCCGAGTGCCCGTGGATGAACCGGGGCCGATAAGCGATCGACCCGTTCCGCTTCCCGCGAAAGGAGTGCCGATGACCGAATACGCCCGCCTTCAAAAACGCCTTTCTTCCGGCTGGAACACCTGGAACACGCGGAGCCTGCTCGCCCACGTTCTCCTCCCGCAGGGGTTCTCGATCGCGTTGGGGATCAAGGAAAGCCGGGACTTAAGCTACCTGCGCGAGGCGCTGGTGGGGCGGCTGGGCGAAAGCGGCGAGGAGGTCTCGCCGGGCCCGCGCTCCGTCGACGGGTTCTACACCGAGGCCGTCCTTCACTGGCGCGGGATTTCGGCGCGGGTGCAAAGCGCGGTCGAGGACGGCGACCTGCTCCTGCTCGTCACGCCGCTCGCAGCCCAGCTCGCGCCGGCCCGGCTCGTCGTGGAGTGCGGCGTGCTCTGGAACCGCGAGGGTTTCGCGAGGCGGCGCGACGGCGTCATCGAGGGGGTCTTCCCCGCTTCGACCGTTCCCGTCCGCGTCACCGCCGCGGAGGTCGGGGAGGTCCACGTTTCGGCGCCGGTCCCCTATTACGCCTGTGCGCTCACGGCGGCGATCGGCGTGTGCACGGGGCGGCCGCGGAGCGTGGAAGAGATTCGGGCGGTGCTGGCACGGCACGGCGGCGAGCTCGGGAAAAAGTACGAGGCGGACGGCGACCTGTCCGACCTGCACTCCGCGATGACGACCTGCCTGGCCTGGGACACGATCTACGATCCGCGCGGCGACCGGGTGCTTACGCCGGTGAGCCGGATCTGGAACGACCAGGGCTACAAGCTTTTCTGCTGGGACACCTACTTCGCCGCCCGGATGTGGGCGCCCGACAGCCGCGAGCTCGCCTACGCCAACGCCGTGGAGATCACGAACACCGCGACCGCGAACGGATTCGTGCCCAATTTCGAGTGGTCCGGAATCGTCGTCTCCCGGGACCGCTCGCAGCCGCCGGTCGGCTCGCTCATGGTCCGCTCGCTCTTCCGCGCCTTCGGCGAGCGCTGGCTCCTCGAGGAGGTCTTCGACAAGCTCTACGCCTGGAACCGCTGGTGGCCCGGGAGCCGGCAGGTCGCGCCGGGAGTGCTCGGCTGGGGATCGGACCCGGTCGCGCCCGCCACCGGCAATTATTGGGAAACGGCCGGCCTCCACGACCGGTTCGGCGCGGCGCTCGAGTCCGGGCTCGACAACTCGCCCATGTACGACGACGTCCCCTTCAACCGCGCCACGCACTGCCTCGAGCTGGCCGACGTGGGTCTCACGAGCCTGTACGTCGCGGATTGCCTCGCCCTGGCCGACATCGCCGCGGAGCTCGGCCGGAATCCGGAAGCCGAGGCGCTCCGCTCCGCGGCGGAAACCTTCGGCAACGGCCTCGCCAAATTGTGGGACGACCGCGCCGGAATATACAAAAACTTCAGAACCGACCTGAACTCCTTCAGCGACCGTCTCTCCCCCACCTGCTTCTACCCGCTCCTCACCCCCTTCGTCACCGCCGCGCGGGCCCGCCGCCTGGTTGAGGAACACCTCCTCAACCCCGCTGAGTTCGAGGGCGAGTGGATCCTGCCCTCCATCGCGAGGAACGATCCCTCCTTTCCGGACCAGGGATATTGGCGCGGGCGCGTGTGGGCCCCCATGAACTTCCTGGTCTACCTGGGCCTGAGGAAACAGGGGCTGGCGGGACCGCGGCGGATTCTGGCCGAACGCTCGGCGCGCCTACTCCGCAAGGAATGGCGCGAGCGGGGACACGTGCACGAAAATTACAACGCGCTCACGGGCGAGGGGTGCGACGTTTCGACGAGCGACCGTTATTACCACTGGGGCGGTCTGCTCGCCCTGATCGCCCTCATGGAGGCGGGGCGGGTGCGGGAAGAGTGACGGATATCCCAAAGCGCAGGAGTAGCCGATTACCGGGAAAGCCCGTGGTTTTCTTCCGTAATAAAAGTATATTCAAATCACGATGAGACCGAAGTTTTTATCCCATCGCCGGCCGCCCGCGTCGATGCGCTCCTTCTACAACTGGTTCGCGCGTTTTTATCCGATGGTGGAAAAGAACATCGATCCGATCATTGATGAAATCGTGAAGCTGCGGATCGCCCCGCTCCCCGCCGTCAAAAACCAGACGGCGATCGAGTACGCCTGCGGCACGGGCTCGCTCAGCCTGGCGCTCGCCCCCCGCTTCCGGAAGGTCGAGGGACGGGATCTCTCCGGGCGGATGCTCGAGCGGGCGAAAAAACGGGCGCGGGAAGCGGGCCTCGACATCGGCTTCCGCCGGGGCGACCTCCTGGCCGTCGAGGAGCCGGCCGGGTCCTTCGACCGGGTCTTCGTGTCGTTCGCCCTGCACCTGTTCTCACCGGAGCGGATCCCCGACATCCTCCGCCGACTCCTGGACGTCTGCCGGGAAAGCGTCACGATCATCGACCACCCGAGGAAGCGCAACGTCGTGACGGCGTTCATCGAATGGATCGAGGGGAGCTATTACGATCAATTCATTCATCTGGACTTCCGCTCCCTGGCGAAGCGGATCGGCGCGGACTCCTTCCGGGAATGGGAAACCGACGACGCGACGGTCATGATCTTCGCCAAACGCCCTCAGGCGTGAAGGGAACGGACGAATCGGCCGATCTCGCGGAACGCGCGCTTCGACTCGGGCAGGGCGGGGTTCGAAACCTGGAACACGTGCCACATCCCGGGATACACCTGAAGCGTCACGGGGACCCCCGCCTTTTGCGCCCGCTCGGCGAACCGCACCGCGTCCGAAAGAAGAAGCTCGCCGCCGCCGGCCTGGATGAGGAGCGGCGGGAGCCCGCCCAGGTCGTCGAGGGAGCCGTAGAGGGGAGAAAGCAGGGGATCGCGCGGATCGCGGCCGGCCGCGTAGGCGCGGAGGGCCAGGCGCGCGAAGGGGACGCTGAGCAGGACGTCCGCGGCGCGGTTGGTCTCGTACGTCGGGCCGGGCGACGACAGGTCCGTCGGGGGCGACAGGCAGACGCCCGCTTTCGGCAGGGGCAGTCTCTCGGCCCGGCAGGCGAGCATGAGCGCGAGGACGAGGTTGGCGCCCGCCGAGTCGCCCATGAACACGATGTCTTCGGGCGCCGTGCCGGAATCGAGCAGCCGGCGATAAACTGCAAGGCAATCCTCAAGGGCGGCGGGATACGGATGCTCGGGCGCCAATCGATAGGAAAAACCGAGGGCGCGCGCGCCGCAGGCGGCGGCGAGCCGCCCGACCAGGCCGTCGTACGTGAATATCCACCCGTACACCCATCCGCCGCCGTGGATATAGAGAATGACGTTCCGATCGCACCCACCGGGTGGGACGATCCAGCGGGCGGGGATCGTCCCCGCCCGGAAGCGCGTCACCTTCGTGCCCCGGGGCGGCCCGGGAAAAGCGGGCAATCGCTCGAGGAGGCCGCTCTTCCACCTGAACCCCGCGGTTGAAAAGGTGAGGCGGTTCAAGAGACGGATCAAGAAGCGGGTGACGGCGGCCCTGATGCTCACGGAACAAGAATAGCACTCAATACGGTTCATGCCAATGTCTACCCGCAAAGCCACGCTTTGTCGGGTATTTCCGATTATCATTCCTTGTCATACGGAGATTTATGCAAAACTCGGTATGACAAATCAAAAACGATTGAGTATATACTCAATAGTAAATGGTTTTCTATTTCCTGAACCGACGTTATACACTATCTTGTTATAGTATAAGGAAATAGAAAACCATTATA
>CAZKOS010000128.1:0-9440 GCA_964554445.1 uncultured Spirochaetaceae bacterium
GCAGCCAGTAGTCTCCGCCGAGGATGTCCATCCGGTAATCGGTCACGATGAGATCGACCTCGTTGTCGAGAAGCTGCTTGAGCGCCCCGACTCCGTCCGAGGCGACGATGACCTGGTACCCCTTTTTCTTGAGAAAATCCCTGATGGTGAGCCGGATGGAATCCTCGTCCTCGACAATGAGGATGACGGGATTATTTTCCTTCTCCATCTTCCCCCCTGTGCTTTTGGAAAAGCTCCTTGATCTTCTCATTGAATTGCTCAAGTTCCAAGGGTTTGGCGAAGAAGGCGTCGGCTCCGTTCTTCATGATTTCCTGCTGTTCGGCCGGATCGTCCATGCCGGTGATGGCGATGATGACGGGGCTCTCCCCGGCGCCGTCGCTTTTCAGTTTTTGGCAGAGCTTGTGCCCGTCGATGCCGGGCAGGTTGATGTCGAGAATGATCACGGCCGGCACCCATTCGGTCATGATCTGGCCGGCTTCGAATCCGTCGAAAGCCTGGTGCACGCGGCAATCCGGATACCGCTTTTCAAGGAAGCGCTTGATCAGGTCGTTCAGGGCCCGATCGTCGTCGACGACCAGGATGTCATCCCAGGACAGCTTTTCTTCCTTGAAGTTTTCCAATTCCTCGGGAATCCGCATGCCCCGCTTCTCAAGGAAAGCAATGAGATCGTCGGTGTAGACCCTGTATTGCCCGCCGGGCGTAATAAAAGCCTTTAAGTGGCCGCTTTTTATCCAATTAATTGCGGTCTGGTTGACCACTCCGCAGATATTGGCCACTTCCAGGGCTGAGAAGATTCTTATTTTTTTACCATTCTTGGCCATTCCGGTACCCTTATTATATCCGAAAAAAAATACTTTTCTTTAATATTTCTATTTTCTATAATAATTATATTGCTTTTAATAATTATGTCAACTTTGAATTTTAAAGATGCCGTTGCCGATTACCGTCTCCTCAAAAACAGACTCTACCCGGATAAAGCCTCCCTGAAACTCGTCGGAGACCGATACCGCCTCTCGTCCGTCGCCCGGAATTGCCTGCTCCGCGGGGTCGCTGCGAAAAACATCGGGCTCGCCCGCAAGGCGAAACTCACGAGCGAGCGCGCCGTCCGCGGCAAAAGCCTGGGAATCGACTGGTTCAACGTCCTCATCACCCTGGAGAGTTACCTCAAGGGGGGCGTCCTCTTCCTGTCCGACGACGGACTCCTCAGGGACGCGGCCGCCGTACATTCGAGCTACCGTCCCGGCGCCCCGACGGAGCGGGCCATCGGGCTGTTGTGCGATTCGCTCGCGCGCCTTGCGCCGGAACGCGTCGACGTCTACTTCGACGCTCCCATCTCCCATTCGAAAATCCAGCGCGACGGGCTCGAACGGCGGCTGCTCGCGGGAGCGTTCCCCTTCGCCTTTTCCCTCTCCCTCGCCGCTTCCGCCGATTTCGCGCTCAAAAAATATCCCGGCGTGGTCGCCACCTCGGATTCGGTGATCGTCGACTCCTGCCGGGCCGTCATCGATCTTCCCCGGCTGATTCTGGCCCGAACCTTCTCCTACCGGCCGTCCACACTCGACGAACTGGAGGTTTAGCGGGCGTTGGAGTCTCGAATTTCAGCCCTCTTTTTTTATCCGGCGAAACACCTGCCTGATCAGGGTCGGATCGAATCCGCGCCTGGCCACGGCGGGGAACAGCTCCTCGGAAAGTCGTCCCCGCCGCGCGGCCAGTTTCCGCATGAACGCCTCGCAGGCCGCTTCCTCCCGATCGTCCCCGAAAAGCTCGCCGATCGTGCGCTCCGCCTCTTCCCGCGAAACGCCCTTCCGGATGAGACCGTGGAGAAGGAGTCGGCGGCCCTGCTGCTTCCGCTTGAGTTGGGACTCGATCCAGGCCCGGGCGTATTTCCCGTCATTGAGATAACCGCGTCCCTTGAGATCCTCGATGACGGAGTCGACGATCTCCCTGGGGAACATGGCCTCGGACAATTTCCGCTTGAGCTGGGCGGCGGTGTATTCGCGCCGTTCAATCAGTTTGAGCGCGCGGCGCCGCGCCGTATAAACGGCCTCGTCTTTCTTCAAGGAGAGGAGCTCGTCCCGCGTGAGGACGCTCCCTTCCTTCAAACGGGAGAGGGCGTATTTTTCGGCCGGGAGGACGAGGGTTTCTTCGCCGGAAAGGGCGAGTTTGACGCTGTCGCCCGTGCGGCTGTAGGAAGCACCGAGAACGGTATAGTCGGATGGGAAAAGTTGATCTTGGAGCGATTTCGGTTCTTTTCCGGCCATGCCGACGACACTCCCTCTCTCGTCCGGCCAATACACGGGCCGGTACGGCGCCCGATACGCGGAATGTGAAGCGCGGGAAACGTTGTCGACGCCGAAAAACCGGCGGTTAGCGTTTCGAGAACTGGAACCTGCGGCGAGCGCCGGCTTGGCCGTATTTCTTGCGTTCGACCATGCGCGGGTCGCGGGTCAGCATGCCGTTGGCCTTCAGCGCGGTGGTATTGGTGGCGTCGAAAGCCTTCAGGGCGCGCGCAATGCCGTGACGGATCGCGCCGGCCTGGCTCATTACCCCGCCGCCCTTCACGTTGATGTAAATGTCGAATTTCTGAAGATTATTGGTGACGTCGAGCGGTTCGGAAACGATGATCCGCTGGGTCGCCAAGGGGAAATATTTCTCGAACGTCTCTTTGTTGATGGTGATGGTCCCCTTGCCGGAGCGAAGGTAGACGCGCGCCACCGAGGTTTTTCTCCTGCCGGTTCCTAAAGCCAGATTCTTGACCACGATGATGACTCCTTTGCTAAACTTCCAACACTTTCGGGTTCTGCGCCTGGTGGGGATGCTCGGGGCCGGCGTAGATCTTCACGTTTCTGAAGCATTCCCTGCCCAGGGGACCGTGCGGGAGCATTCCCTTGATCGCCTGTTCGAGCGGGAAGGTCGGCTTGCGCTTGGCGACCTTCGCGTAGTTTTCCTGCTTGATGCCGCCCGGATATCCCGTGTGATGGTAATAAATCTTGTCCTGCGCCTTGTTGCCGGTCACCCGGATCTTCTCGGCGTTGACGACGATCACCTTGTCTCCCAGGTTGAGATGCGGGGTGAAGAGCGGCTTGTGCTTGCCCCGAATGATCGTGACGATGCCGGCCGCCAGCCGTCCCAGCGTCTTGCCGGACGCGTCGATGATAAACCACGAAGGATTAATATCCTTCTTCTTCGCTACAATGGTGTTCATAGTTGTCTACCTGCCAATGATGTAAAAAGAACACAAAGATTTACATATTTGCGTTCTTTTGTCAAGTTTTAAAATGTACTCGGAGGAGGAAACTGCTATTTCTTCTCTTCGGTTTTCGTTTCGGTTCCGGCCGATTTTTCTTCTTTTTTGGCGTCGATCTTGTCCTTGATGTCCGCAATGCCGATGAACAGCGCGATGATACCGATGAGGAAACCGAGAATCGGAGCGCCGCCTCTCAGGAAATTCAACACATCCGGGCCCCAGCCCAAACCGATACCGCCGGTCAGGAAAGAGGGCAATACCGACCACACGCCGAACGCCAAAAGAATCAAACCGATTATCAATGCGATCATTCTCTACCCCCATCGGTGTTTTACGAACGGTTCAATATACTGCAAGAATATAAATTTTTCAAGATATGTCAACTACCGTCATCCCAAAAGCGACGTGTTTTTCGGAAAAAAAGACTTAACTCAACGCCTCAAGCCCCCGGAGGACGCCTCCGCGCCGGCGCAAGAAACGTCTGACCGAGGCTTGCACAGGTTCCGGAAATTGAGTATTTTAAAAAACGCCGGAAGCATTCCTCCCTCGCCGGAGAGGCAGCCGGTACGAATAACAATCCCTCTATATATAAGGAGTGTTTCATGAACGTGAAAATCGATCCCGACCTCTGTACGGGTTGCGCTCTTTGCACCGACAGCGTACCGGAAGTGTTTCGCATGGGGAACGACGTCGCGGAAGTCATCAATCCCAAGGTGGCGCCGGAATTTGAAAAAGCCGTGAAGGACGCCGCCGCCGATTGTCCCGCCGAAGCGATCATCGTCGAATAGAAAAGGGGGATTTTCATCCCCCTTTTCGCTTTCTCGACCTCCTGCCCGTATCCCCCGGAAGGGGGATCATACATCGCCCGAAGAGCCCCTTCATTGAGCCCGGCTTGCCATTCGTAAAAAAGAATATACAATATTAACCATTGTGAAATTACGCGTTCTGGGCAGTCTGCTCGTCACTTTCGCCATGCTCTCCCCGGTCTGGGCCGATTCGGGCCAACCGCTCTGGCGCTTCGTGACCGGTGGACGAATCCGCTCCTTTCCGGCGGTGGGCTGGGACGGCAGCGTCTACGTCCTTTCCGACGACCGCTTCCTGTACGCCCTCACTCCGGACGGAGAGCAGCGCTGGCGGTATTACCTGAAAGATCGGCTCAGCGACTGCTTCGCCGTCGGGTACGACGGCATGGTGTACGTGGGCTATAAATCCGGCGCGCTCGTCGCGGTGCACGGATACGGTCAAAAAGTCTGGCGCTACGACACCGCCCAACCCCTCGAACTCTCCCCCGC
This sequence comes from uncultured Spirochaetaceae bacterium, assembly GCA_964554445.1. Lineage (GTDB taxonomy): Bacteria > Spirochaetota > Spirochaetia > SZUA-6 > RPPD01 > JAFGSW01. Next base: position 4,540 of record CAZKOS010000128.1, read on the forward strand.
CGTGCGGAGCGACGGCAGCATCTGCCTGGCCACGGAAACGGGAACGCTCTTCGCCATCAATCACACCGGCGCGCTCCTCTGGAAACGAACCCTGCCGGGGCTTCCCGCCGCCGCCCCGGTCGCGGACGCGGACAACGGTCTTTACGTGGGTCTCGCCGGCGGCGCGCTCGTCGCTCTCGAGCCCTGGGGTGACGAGAGGTGGCGGCTGACGCTCTCGGGCACGCCCGCGGCGCCGGCGATCGGGGGGGACGGGCGGATATACGTCGGCACGTCCGCGGGCCTCCTGTACGCGATCGATCCGGACGGGCCGAAAATCGCGTGGCGCACGGCGCTCGGGGGCCGGGTCTTCACCCCGGTCGTCGGCGCGGGTGAGAAAATCTACGCCGCCTCGTCGGCCGGGACGGTGACCTCCGTCGACCGAAACGGCCGCACCCTGTGGACCGCGCGGTTGGGAGAAACGCCCTCCGGACCCTGCGCGCTCGGCGCGGGCGGAACGATCTTCGTCGCCACGCGCGGCAGCTCGCTCTTCGCCCTGGACGCGTCGGGAGAAACCAACTGGAACGTCGGCGTCAAAGGGGTCCTCACCGCGCTCACCCTTTCCCCCCAGGCCCGGCTCTACGCCGGCTCGAGCGATTGGGCGGTCTACGCCTTTCCGGCGGAAAAACCGGCCGCGGCCGCCTGGCCCGAGTCCCGTCACGACGTTTCTCACACCGGCGCCTCGTCGCGATCGTACCCGCCGTTCTCCATGGAAGAGCGATACGCGAACGACCCGGATTTCGTTTATTTCCAATCGCTCTTCCTCTCCGGCGACGCCCTGCTCATGCGGAAGGGACTGGATGAGATTCGAGCGCTTCAGAGCGCGGGCGGCATCAAGGCGCAAAAGGTCTACCTGCTTTATTTCCTGCGGCGCATGGCGGGTTTCACCGTCATCGAGGAGGAGAAGACGATGAGATTCCCTCTGCGCGGCTATTCCGAGATCAGACGGCAGGCCTGCGAGCTCTACGTCGACCTCGCCGGCTTGGGGGCCTTCCCCCTGATGCTGAAAATCCTCACCAGCGACCGGGACGCGCGCATGAAAGCCGTCGCCGCCCACTGCCTGGGACGCCTGCGGAGCGACCCGACCGGGGAGGCGACGGCCGCCATGGCGCGGATCATCCGGGCCGCGGGCTCGCAACCGGACGACACCTTCGCCCGGGAGGCGGTCGGCGCGATGGAGAACATCGCGCGCTACCGCGGCCGGCTTCCCCGCGAGGGAGTGCTGGCCCTGCTCGCCGTCTCGGGCGGACCCTACAATGCCGCCGTCCGGAAGCTGGCCCGCGACGCGCTGGCCGCGCTCGGCAAGGGGAATTGATCCGCGCCGCTTTCCGTTTTTTTCTGCGCGCCGACCGGATTTATACTATAATTATCATAACGTGAAGGAGCATGTCGTGAAAAAAACCATCGCCTTGGGGATCCTTTTCGCCTGCCTCGGAACGGCGGCCTTCGGGCAGCTGGAAGTCAACCGCGGGGAATTGCAGAAGGGCAAGGACGTCGCGTTCGTCAACTACACGGGCCCCTACGAGGTCGTGAGGACCTTCGAGGAAATCAGGCAGCGGGGCGTCGCCTTGGGCGCCGATTACACGAAGGCTGACCGCCGCTCCACCTGGGAGAACCGCTACTCCGTCATTCACGTCTACGATCCGGCCGACACGTCGGGCAAGTTCGACGCGGACATCTTCGTCATCGAGCCCGGCGGCTTCGTCGACCACATCCGCACCGTCCGCATCATTCTCGCCGGCTACCTGCAGACCGCCTACGGCTACTCCCTGGACGACGCGCTCCTCCTCGCCCGCTTCATCACGCTCTACAACGCCGTGTTCCGCGGCGACGTCGCCTACTTCAAGACCGTCTACAAGGCCAGGGTGATGGCGAACGTGACGGCCGCCAACGCCGGGATCGCCCTCGTCTATACCTCGTGGCCGGGGCGCACCAGGATGCTCATCCCCCTCTCCGAGGGATTCGAGAAGGGCAAGACCACCTCCCTCGACGCGCAGAAGCTCACCGAGGAAAAAGTGAAGGAGGCCCTGCGCAAGGAGGACAACAAGGGCATCGAGGACCGCAAGAAAATGGTCGAGCTGCAGGAGAAACAGATCGAGCGGAAGGAGACCGACCTCGCGACGGACAAGAAGAACCTCGAGGAAGAGAAGAAAAAGCTCGAGGAGGCGAAGCATGCGCTCGCGGAGGAGAAAAAGCGGACGGGCGAAACCGACTCCACCCGCCGGCAGGAGGCGGAAATCAAGAAAAAAGAGAACGAGATCAAGAAGACCGAGGCCGATATCGCCAAGCGCGAGGAGGCCCTGAAGAAATCCGAGACCCAGCTCGCCACGGACCGGCAGGAGATCGCCACCGAGGAGCGCCAGCTCACCGAAACGACCTCCGCCGTCGACACCGTGTCGGCGGACAAGGGCCTGTTCCTCACGGTCCAGCCCGGCAATGAAAACGAGTCGGGGGAGGTCGTGCTCTACAATTTCAGGTCCACCAAGGTCGACGCCCGTTCCCAGGGGCTGAAGGTCAAGGAACGGAAAATCTACATTTATTCCAATACGCCCCTGGTTGTCGCCGAGGCCGCCGGCACACCCGGCGCCCGCCTCATGTTCCTGGACGACAAGACCCTGGCCGTGACGAAACAGAGCGACGAGGAGGTTTTCAAGAACGGCAAGGTCGAGATCCAGGGCAACGCGATCTTCGCGGTCGTCAAGCGGGGCGGCCGGTACTACCTCGGCCGGTTCGATCCCTCCCTCAAGCTCACCAACAACACGGAGGTCGAGGTGAACCCCTACACGCCGGTCACGATTTACGGCCCGTACTGCTACGTCCAGGCCGCGTCGGGCCTCATTCTGCGCCTGGACATCACCGACCTCACGGCCAAGGACACGGCCGACGCGAGGTGAAGCAAGACACACTCCGAGTCCTTTTCGGATAAAAGGTCTCGCTGAAGAATCACGGTCCGCAAGTTACCCCGCGGGTATTGTCGCAATGGCGACTTTTGACTATATTCTTCCATACATAGGCAGAAACAAACGAGGAGAACGCAATGCCCACGTATGAATATCGCTGCAAAATGTGCGGCCACCAATTCGAAGCCTTTCAGCGCATTTCGGACGAGCCGCTGAAAAAATGCCCCAAGTGCGGCAAGCCGGTCGAGCGGATGATCAGCGCGGGCATGGGGATCATTTTCAAGGGATCCGGATTTTATTCGACCGATTACAAGAAATCGAAGGCAAACGACGCCCCCCCGAAAAAGCCCCCGGCCAAGGACACGTCCAAGGAGCCTTCGAAGACCTAAGCGGCCACGGCTTTTGCATTGCCAATCGCCTTTTATTCCCGTATAAAGACCACACCGCCGGAAAGCCGCATCCTGAAAAGGTCATGAAAGTCGATCCGCCCGCTCCTCATGGAGGAGCGGTGTCCGTCGCAGCCGCGCCGCCGGGCCGTCCGGCCTCCCGGCTCCCGCCGTCCACCTCGACCTTTTCCACCGACAGCGCGGCCTGCTCCAGGAGCGGCTCGAGACCGAGCTCGAGGAACTCCCCCCGCAGCCGGTCGCGGTCCGGCTTGATGAGCGGATGCTCGGGCGCGAACAGGGTGCAGCAATCGGCGAAGGGACGGGTGGAAATCGAGAACGTGCCGATCCGCCTCGCCATGTCGATGATCTCGTTCTTGTCCAGGCCGATGAGCGGCCGCAAAATCGGTCGGTCGGCGAAGCTCCCCGTGAACGACAGGCTTTCCGGGGTCTGGCTCGCGACCTGGCCCAGGCATTCGCCCGAGACGAGGACCGCCGCCCGCTCCCGCAGCGCCAGGCGCGAGGCGATGACGACCATGGCGGCGCGCGACATGAGCGTGACGGCCTTGTGAAAGGCCTTCTCCTTGATCGCCGTCTGGACCGCGGTGAAGTCGACCACGAAAAGCCCGAGACCCGGCACGTACGGCCTGAGCGCCCGCACGAGGTCGATCACCTTTTCCTTCGACTGCTCCGGCGTGAACGGCGCGGTGTGGAAATACACGGCGTCGAGGCCCAGCCCCCGCTTGGCCATGAGGTAGCCCGCCACGGGGGAGTCGATGCCGCCGGAGAGGAGCAGGAGCCCGCGTCCGCTGCAGCCCACCGGCAGGCCGCCGAGTCCGGGCAGCGGCGGGCCGTAGAGGTAGGCGCGCTCGCGGATTTCCACGGTGAGGATCCAGTCCGGCCGCCGGACGTTGACTTCCAGGCGCGGGTGGCGTTCGGCCAGGTACTCGCCCAGGCGGCAGGCTATTTCGTAGGACGTGAGCGGGAAGCTTTTATCAGTCCGCCGCGCCTCGATCTTGAAGCAGACGCGCTCCCGGTCCGTCAAGGCCTCATCGGCGAGGACGGAGGCGGCGGCGCACAGGTCGGCGAAGGTCTTCTCGGTCTTGACCGTGCGCGCGAAGGAAATGATGCCGAACGTGCGGGCCAGCTCCTCCCTCACCCCGGCGGCCTCGTCCTCCTCGTAGTGAACGTAGACGCGCCCGACTTTGAGCTTCACCGCGACGCGGAACCGCTTGAGCGCCTGCCGCAGGTTGACGACCAGCTTGTTTTCGAAATACGGGCGATTCTTCCCCTTGAGCGAGATTTCTCCGTATTTGATCAGAAATGCGTTTTCCATAATCGCGTTATTGACGCGGCGATTCGCATCGCGCGCCCCCCCCGACTCCTTCCGCTCATCCGTTTATACTCAATAGCAAATGGTTTTCTATTTCCGGAACCGACGTTATACACTATCTTGTTATAGTATAAGGAAATAGAAAACCATTATAATCGGAAATGCTGAAAAGCATTTGCTTTTCAGCATAAGAATCGCCACCAGAGTGTAATCAAGAAAAAACCGATCATCAAGTACGCGGGGAGATAT
>CAZKOS010000129.1:0-3933 GCA_964554445.1 uncultured Spirochaetaceae bacterium
GGTTATACCCGCAAAGCTGTGCTTTGTCGGGTATTTCAATATAATTCTTTGTCATGCCGAAATTTATCCAAATCCCGGTATGACGAATTAAAAACGATTGATTATAAAATATTTTCCCCCTGCCTTCCCATCCGCCTGCTTTCCTCATGACTTATTTTCCCGCCTTCCCGCCTTCCTTATCGCTTCTATTCCTTCTTCATCCCTCGTCGTCTCCGGTCACGAAGCGGCTGGAAATCCGCTCCAGGTCGCCCGCCTGTTTGAGGTTTTCCCGGGACGCCCGGCCCAGCGCCTCCTGCGTCGCGCTCAGGGCCCGCACGGCGTCCGCGATCCGCGCCGCCGAGGCGGACGTTCCCGCCAGCACCCCGCTCAGGCGGGCGAACGAGGTCTTGAGCGCCTCGGTCCGCTCGCCCTCCTTCCGTGATACCGAGTCAATGAGGGCGGCGGTCTCCTCGAGCTGGTCGAGACCGCCGCGCATCTTCCCGCCGGATTCCTCGAGCTGGCCGAGGGCGCCGGTGGCGCTGAGAAGACTCGCCATGATCTCGCCCGTCTTCTCCGTGCTCTTCTCGAAGGCGTCGCGGAAGACGCCGGAAAACTCGACCGCCTCCCCGATCCGCTCCCGGAAGAATTTGAGCGAGGCGGCGATCTGCCGGGTGAGGGCCTGGGCGCCGTCGGCGAGCCGCATCACCTCGTCCGCCACCACCGCGAACCCCTTGCCCGCCTCGCCGGCATGGGCCGCCTCGATGGCGGCGTTGAGCGAGAGGAGCTGCGTCTGGGACGAAATGTCGGAGATTCCCTCGGCGGCCTCGCCCACCTCCCCCAGCGCGTCCTCGAGCTCGCCCATGAGCTCGCCGAGCGACGCGACGGACTCCTGGTTCCCGGCCGCCTGCGTCTTCAGGGCGCCGGCCGCTCCCTCGATTTCCCGCGCGAAGCCCGCCGCGTTCGACTGCTCGGCCAGAACGGTGCCGAGTGACGCGGCGACGTCGTCCATCACCCGGGACTGGCGGGCGAGCAGGCCGAGGAGCTCCTCCAGCTCGCGCAGCGAATCGGCCTGGGCCCCTTTGAAAAATTCGAGCTCTTCTTCCTGCCGCTTCACCGAGCCGATGATGGTCTCCAGCTCCTTCTGAAACACGGAGAACTGGGCGGCGGTATCGTCCGTCACCCGCTCGAGGGTTCCGCCGGTGGCGAGGGACAGATCGGCCGATTGCTTCACGTTCCGGATGAGGCCGGCCAGGAAGGCGATGAGCCGGTTGATCGCCACGCACAACTCGCCGATTTCGTCGAAGTGGAGCAGGTAGACCTGGGCGGTCAAGTCGCCCTCCCCCCGCGCCAGGTACTCGAGCTTTTCCCGCACGAACCTGACCTGCCGCCGGTTCTCGAGCCCGGCCAGGAGGAGCATGAGGAGCACTTCCGCCAGAAATCCGAGACCCAGGAACAGAAAGGACGCTTCCAGGCCGGGCCGGAAAGGCACGCCCGGGGGCTTGAGAAGAAAGAAGCGGGCCGCGTAGGCGGCGGAGAGAAAATAATAGAAGCCGGCGCCGAAAACGATGAAGTAATACTTGTTCCGCACGAACCGGTCGCGCTCGCGCGGGCGGATGTCGCTCATCGCGAGCTCGCGCTTGGCGCCGAGGAGGAGGATGTTGGTCGCCAAGGCCGTGAACACCGCGCTGTGCAGGCCGTTGGCCGTGTTGAGCAGGAACGACCACCCGAAGGGCACGCCGCCCGGCGCCCGCCAGTTGTTGATCAGGAAAAAGGCGACCGACCCGAGGGCCCAGAGCGCCGTGTGCAGGATCACGATGAGAAAGGGAAGACGGATGACGGCCAGCCTTCCCCGGCGGTACACGTCCTCCGAGCGGTCCCCCTCCAGGGCCTTGAAAAACGGGACGAGGAGCCGGTAGATGACGACGGAAAAAAGCGTGACGGCGCCGAGAAAAATCGACACGATGAGCGGGCGGAAGGAATGGAGGAAGCGCTCGGCCAGGGTCTCGGCCAGCGTCGGGTTGAAAAAGCGCGTGAGCAGCTCGTTCAGGTTCACGAAGAAAAACGGGATGGCGAAGTTGAGAAGAACGATGAACGGGAAAATTCTCCGGCGGGTCATGCCCAAAGTATAGGAAAAGTTCGATTATTTTTCGAGATTATTTCAGGAAGAAATCTCCGCCGCGGCCTCAGGCGGGCATCGCGGCCAGCAGCCCGATCGCCTCCGTCACCGTTGCCTTGAGGCCCGCGAATCCGGCGGCCTTGTCGCCGGTCCGCTCGTCCATGTAGAGGCGGCGGTTGAGCTCGATCATGACGGAGGTCACCCGCGGCTCCCTGCGGTAATATTCGAGCGGCACGAGCGCGCCCGCGAAGGGATGGTTGACGTCCACCCGGTATCCCCGGCCCGTAAAAAAACCGACGAGCGCCTCCTTGAGTGACGGGGGCGTGTGGTAGGAGTCCGCGCCGACGCAGACGTCCGGCCGCGGCCGGTCGGTGGGCTCCTCGAACGGGAAGGGCTCGCTCGGGAAGCTGTGGCAGTCGACGATCAGGCAGCCGCCCGCGGTCTCGAGATTTTTCCGCACGAGCTCTGCGAGGCGCCGGTGGTGGGGACGGTAGTAGGCGTCGAGCAGCCGTTGCCGCTCGGCGGGAGTGAGGCTCTCCCGAAGCGTCCTTCCGTCCTGCGTTTTCACGTACACGACTCCCTGCCCGTGCCGGGCCATCGGCTCGTCCGCGTCTTCCGGGAAGCGCTCGGGATCGGTCACCAGCCGGCAGACGGGAAAGACGATCGGCGCGACCGACGGCGACGTGAAGCCTGAATAGAGCTCCTCGGTGTGGCTGTCCGCCAGCCGGACGATTTCAGCTTCCAGGTCCGCGCCGGAAAGCGCGAGCGTGGCGCGCACGTCGTCGGGAATGAAATGCGAGGAATGGGGGATGTGCAGAACGAGGGGCAGGCTCATGGGACTCATTCTACCACAATTTTTCGGATTGAATAGTACGAACTGCCGGCGGCCGTTCAGCCGCAGCTGGGGGCCGTGCCCTTGATTTTGCCCATGGCGATCGCCCAGGCGCAGCCCACGCCCTCACGCACTTCGATCGCACCGTAACGGCAATTACGCCGGCACGCGCCGCATTCCATGCAGAAATCCCGGTTCGTCACCACGGCGCGCTTTTTTTCCATTATAAAAACCCCGTGCGGGCACACTTCCGCGCAGCGGCCGCAGCCCGTGCATTTTTCGGGATGAAACTCCAGCGTCGTGACGCCGGGCAGATATCGATGTCGATACATGACGCGCTCCTTCTTCGCTTTCAGGATATCGGGGCGATACGAGTCGCCGCGCCGTTCACGCCCCCGCCGCCCTCACGACGGCGGGCACGACGAACACGAGGAGCCCGGCCAGGCCCGCGGCTATCTGGACCGGAATGTAGCGCCGCATTTCCTTCACCGTGCCGGACAGGTTCGTGTACGTGGAGGCGCCGGTGAACCCCATCGCGAAAAACGACGAGGCCGCGGCGGACACGAGCACCCAGGCCGCTCCCTCGAGGGCTCCCTTTCCGGCAAGGAGGGCGAAGGCGAGGCCGGCCGCCGCCCCCATCACGAGGCCCTTGAGGGAAAAGCTCCGTCCCGGAAGCCAGGGCAGCAGGAGCGGCGTGAGAATGGTGCCGCCGGCCAGCGCGACCGCGACTCCCGCCAGGTTGACCGCGCCCGCGCGCAAAGCCTCGAGCGCCCGGAACCCGCTCGCCAGAAACGCGATCCCGAAGACGACGACCGCGGCCGCGAGCAGGTATTTGAGGACGCCCGCCCCCTCCACGAATATGAGCTTGGCGCGGTCGAGCGCATTGAAGCGCACCCGGCGCATGTCGCCGTCGGCGGAAAGGCCGCGGCGGAGAAACTCGTGAATATCGCCGGCGCGCACCGGGCCGAAGGTCACCTTGAAGCCCGAGCGCCGCTCCACCTCGTGG
>CAZKOS010000129.1:4033-9407 GCA_964554445.1 uncultured Spirochaetaceae bacterium
GACCGCGCCCAACCGGTCGCCGAATCTCATGATTGAATCCGCTTTCATCACCCCGGGCGCCGTTTCGGACGATCCGCACGCCCCGCCGCCGCAACGACAGCCGCACCCCCGGTTTTTTCCCGCCATGCTCGACTCCTCAACAACAGCTTTTTCCGCCGGCCATGGCCGACTTGACCGTCTCCATGGCCGCCACGAGATTTTTTCTCTGGGCGCTCGAAAGCGGGGCGATCAATTCCGCTATCCCCCGCTCCCGGCAGGCGACGAGCTTCTGCGCCATCGTCCGGCCCTTGGCCGTGAGGGAGGCGCGCACCTGTCGCCGGTCGCTTTCGCCCGGCTTCCGCTCCACCAGCCCGTCCCGGACGAGCACGTTCAGGATGCGCGTGGCGGTGCTTTCCGCAACCCCCATCCGCGTCCCCAGCTCGCCCATGGTGAGCGCTCCCCCGGCCAGGGCCTCGACCGTGAACGCCTGCGGCCAGGTGAGCCCGTAGCACAGCTTCTCGTCCCGGTTCAGGAGCTTCAAGATCCCGGTCAGGTCGTGAAGAAGGCGCGATATGTCCCGTACAAAATCACGCTGTTCCATCGCTCTCCCGCTTTATTTGTATTATGCAAATATTATAATCAACAAGTATCTCTGCGCCAAGTGTTTTCTTCCCCGGAGAGAACCACGGATGAACACGGATGGGAGAAGAGAAGAAAATGCCAAGAAGTTGAAGGGAGAGCAATTTGGAGGAGTAGAATAATTTCTAATACCCCAAAAACGAAATGGCCTGAAAGTGTAACCGGCCTCAAATAGTAATATTTTACAAATTTATAGAAGATTTATTACACACATCTTTTCTCGGTGATAGGGGGTTGATCTCGCACCCCATTTCGCGGTACGCTGTGCGACAGCTTCTGATCGCGAAGCTGTCGCACAGCGTACCGCGAAATGGGGTGCGAGGCATTATTTTTAATTTTCATGTAAATTTCTTTAACAGAGTGATATATTAAAATTAGAATAAGCTTATAAGATCACCTGGTAGAGAGGAGGTAGTTATGAGCGATGAAAAGAAAATTAAAATCATACAAGCTTTCGAAAAACTTCATGACGACGTAACCTCCACCAAAGACAAAGCTTTGAAGTATCTGGAACACATCGGTGTTTATACGTCTACTGGTGAACTTTCTGACCAATATAAACACAAGTAATGTACCATTCTAGGCACAGTCTGGTCTTGGGGTTTCATGGTACTGACGAAACTCGGAGAAACGAGATTGTTGCTTGTCGGCATGTACCTCGTAAAAGCAATAAACCCACAGAATGGTTAGGAAATGGCTTCTACTTTTGGGAAAATAATCTCGAACGTGCGAAGGAATACGCGACAGAACTAAAGGATCACCCAGAGCGGACAAGGCAAACAATAAGTAAGCCGGCTGTTCTGGGTGCCATTATTGCTTTAGACACGTGTCTTGATTTACTTGATTCTTATTATTTAAAGCTATTAAAGATAGGTTATAATAATATCGTTGATAGTTGTAAAAAGGCAGGGGGTGAGATACCTCAAAATCAAGAAGTACCAGGTAGAAAAGATGCTCCGCTACGTTATCTCGACCGTGCAGTGATTGAAGCCACGGTTGATTTTCTGTCTTCCCAGGATATACAAGTAGATTCGGTAAGAGGAATGTTTACAGAAGGGGCTCCAGTATATGAAGGTGGGAGCTTCTTTGACAAGAGCCATATCCAAATCGCAATAAGAAATTACAATTGCATTAAGGGTTTTTTTATTCCACGGCAAAAAGATACAGGCCCCTCCACAACATTCACATAGCCACGAATTGACCTTAAGTATGGTCACCCCATGGTATAGTCGTCACTTTACTTAATAAAAATCTTCACTTCCTCATCCGCGTTCATCCGTAGTTACTCTTTTCGGGGAGAAGAGCCCTCACCGCGTGAGCCTCAAATACAACTTGGACAGCTTCTCCGGCAGCGTCGCGATATCGCTCAAGACCTGGAAGTGGTACTGCCCGTAGAGGCGGGCGATGTAATCGCGGGCGGCGCGGTCGATGGTGAGGCAGTAGGGCGTGATCCCCGCCTTCTTCGCCTCCCGGATCGCGCGGCGGGTGTCCTCGATGGCGTAGCGCGACGTCTCCACGTTGGAGGCCGAGCCGTAGTCGACGTCCGCCGGGATGCCGTCGCTCAGGAGCAGGAGGAGCCTGGTCTTGTGCGGCAGGGCGGCGAGCTTGGCGGTCGCGTGCCGGACGGCGCAGCCGTCGCGGTTCGAGGCGACGGCCTCCACGGCGCCGACGCGGGCCCGGACCGGCGCGTTCCAGGGTTCATGCCACTCCTTCACCACGTTGAAGAACACGCCGTGCCGGCCGCTGCCCGCGAACGTGTAGAGCGCGAAATCGTCGCCGACCGCCTCGAGCGTCCGGGCCAGGAGGCAGAGCGCGTCCTTCTCGATGTCGATGATCCGCCGCCCGCCCACCGTTTCCTCGGTCGAGGAGCTCGCGTCGAGGAGAACCGCGGCCGCCACGTCCCGCCGGTTGCGGATCTTCTTGACGTAGATCTTCTCCTCCGGCGTGCGGCCGCGCGCCAGGTCGATCGCGAAATCGACGGCGTCCTGTAAATGGACCTCGTCGCCGGAGAGCCACTTGCGGGAGAGCTCGACCTCCTCGGGCTTCAAGGCGAGGATCTTCTTCCGCAGCCGCTTGTACACCGCCGCGTGCCGGGCGAGGACGGAGTCGAAGTAGCCCGGGTCGCCCGGGGGAAGCGTCCGCTCGTAGAGCGTGCAGTGCCCGGGGAGCATGACCGACTTCAGGCAATCGAACTCGTCGTAGCGGTAGACGCGCACGCGGCCGCTCGCGATCTCGCGCTTGAGGTCGGCCGCGGTGTCGGCGCGCGCGCCCGCGGCCGCCAGGTCCACCGCGTCCTCCTCGTCGTGGCTCAGGTTCTCGTGCGTGAAGCGGTTGTCGACGGCCGTCACCAGGTCCGGGCTCGAGTCCGCGACGATCTCGGGCGCGAGCTCGATCTTGCCCAGCCCCGCCGTCCTGGCGCGGACGTCGAGTCTCCTCGTGAGGCTCACGAGCGGGTAGAGCTCGAAGAACACGTTGTAAATATTGAAGGCGACCAGCGCCGCGTCTTCCACGGTCGCGTTCTCGTTTTGAACCTCGTCGTACGCGCTGGTGATTCGCTTCAAGGCGGCGGCCGTGCCTTCGTCCAGCTCCCCCGCCTTGTACCGGCCTTGAAGGCTCCACTGGATGAGTCCCTCGAGCGCGGCTTCGAACTTGGCGAAGGAATTGTCTTCCGCGACCGCCGCCTCGGGCCGCCGCTCCCACAGCTTCGCGTTGAGCGACGCCAGGTCCTCGCGCAGGCCGCCGTAGGTCCCCGAGAGCCGCCGCTCGATGCGCCCGGTCTCGACCAGGGTGAAGATCGTCTTGGCCAGGTCCGGCGTCGGGAAGCTGTAGAAGAATTTCTCGAGCTGGGTCTCGAGGAGGCGGATCGCGCGCAGGCCCTTGAACACCGCCTCGACCTCGCCCGTGCGCCTCTCCCGCACCTCCTCGGCCCGGCCGCGGTACTCGCGGCGCGCGTTCTCCATGACGTCGGGGAGCTGGGTGCCGTACCGGTCGGCGAGCTCGGCGCGGAAGGAGATCTTCTGAAGATCGAAGCCGTAGGTCCCGTAGGCCACGGTCGCCGCCTGCACCGCGGTCAGCGCCGAGTAGGCGCGCTCGTTGTGCACCGGGTCGGCGAAGAAATCGACGGACGGCGGCAGGAACACGCTCCGGCCGTCGGTGAAGGGCGCCCCCGGCCCGAAGACGGACGTCTCCCGCTCCACCACGGCGAGCGTCCGGCCGGCCAGGCTCGAGGCGTAGATCCCGAGCACGCGGCGCACGTCCGCCAGGGCCGCGTGATTGAGGCCGAGCAGGCGGCGGCTCGCGACCGACTCCATTTTCAGGAACGCGACGCCCTCCTCCGCCCGCAGGCTCTCCAGGAGGTCGCAGCCGCGGCGGAGCCACGTGGAGAAGAGCGGGCGCGGCAGCGAGCGCATGGCGGAGACGACGCGCGGCAGGAGCTCGGCGAGCGCGCCGGGCGCGGCCGAGGCGATCGAGGCCGTCGCGTGCAGCAGGAAGCGGGCGGCGTCTCCGTCGCCGGAGGAATAGACGAGCTCGATCACCTTCTCGGATTTCGGGATGCGGCAAAGCGAATCGCGCACCAGGGAGACGAGGAGCGGGGCGTCGGCCTTGATCGGATAGTCGATCTTCCGGTACGCGGCGAGGAACGTCTTCGCGAACGGGAAGCCCGCCCGGGCCAGCTCGAAGACGACGTCCGCGAACTCGCAGAGCTCTCCCCGGGCGAGGGCGCGTGCGATGACGACCTCGATCGGCAGGAAATGGTATTCCGAGGCGACGGCCAGCTTGAAGGCCGCGTCGAGCGTTCGCTCATCGAGCGACGCGCGGCCCGCCAGGTACGCAAGGAGATCATTGTAATAATTGAGAAGATGCGGTTTGTGCTTGAGCCGGTCCGCGTGCCCGGACCGGCCCGCGGGCCTGTTCATCGGAATATCTTGTCGATGATCATCTCGAGCGCCTCGATCTCGTCGCGCTCGTCGGAGACGGCCTGGGCGATGGCGATGGAGCAGGCCCGCTGCGGCGCGATGCCGCGCTTGATGAGCTTGGCGGCGTGCACGAGACTGCGCGTGCTCACCCCCTCCTCCAGGTCGATGTTCGAACGGCGGATGTCCGTGCCGAGCAGGACGAGCTTCTCGGCGATCCCGCCGCTCACCCCGCCCTCGGCGGCGACGATGACCGCCTCCTTGTCCGGCGGCGGGTAGGCGAAGTCGAGGGCGACGAAGCGCTGCTTGGTCGAGGGCTTCAGGTTCTTGCGCACGCTCTGGTAGCCGGGGTTGTAGGAGACGACCACCATGAAGGACTTGGGTGCCTGGAGCTGCACGCCGAGGAGCTCGATGGGGAGAATCCGCCGGTAGTCGGTGAGCGGGTGGAGGATGACGGCCACGTCCTTGCGCGCCTCGACCACCTCGTCCAGGTAGAGGATGGCGCCCTCCCGCACCGCCGTGGCGGCCGGCCCGTCGATCCAGACCGCCTCGCCGCCTTTCATGATGTAGCGCCCGGTGAGGTCGCGGGCGGTCAGGTCCTCGTGGCAGGAGACGGTGTACAGGCTCCCGACGCCGTTCCGGAAGTCCTTCTCTTCCACGGCGAGGTTGTCCCGGTTCTTCGTCAGGCGCACGAGCTTCTGCCCCAGCCGCCAGGTCATGAACTCCACGAACCGCGTCTTGCCGCAGCCGGTCGGGCCTTTCAAGAGGAGCGGAATCTGCTCGGCCCAGGCGCGCTCGAAGACGTCCACCTCGTCCCGGATGGGAACGTAGAAGGGTTTTTG
>CAZKOS010000130.1:0-3168 GCA_964554445.1 uncultured Spirochaetaceae bacterium
ATCCCAATCCCACGTAATCCGCTTTTTCCTACCGTCGACGCTTGGAGCGCCGTTTCGCAGCGGGGAACTTCCACTTCATGAAGGGATTGAAGACGAGCGTCAGGATAAGAGCGCCGCAGAACGACACGATCGCGGCCCAATAACCCCAGAGCAGCGATATTTTCAGGTTGTGGTAGGAGTTCCGGGCCGCCCAGGCGAGGATCTCGGTTTTGAGCAGGGCCATGCAGATGAGTCCGACCGCGCTCGCCGCCAGGCACAACGCGAAGGAAATTTTGGGCTTGAGGAACGTGCACACGATCCCGGCCACGGCGCAGAGGGAGGCGATGAGCGCGGTGATGCTGGGGCGGATACGGGCGTTGTCGCTCCAGGCGGACAATTCGCTTCCCTTGATGGTCCGGCCGGAGATGAGCTGCATGCCCGTTACCGACGTGCTCTTGTTGCCCGGACATGAGACGAGTGCGAACGGCATGAAGAAAAACAAAATCGCCAGCCCGAAGGCGCCGGCGCGAATGAATTTGACCGGTGACTTGTCCATCATATCCTCCCGGGGATAAGGTCACGGCGATCCGCCCCAAACGCCCGCCGAACGCATTGTATCATAACAATTTCGGCTCGACGACCGCAAGAGGCGCGCGGGGCGACGGCCGGGCTGGGCCGGCGTCGCGGCGGACGATCGCGGCGAGGAAAGCGGGCTCGGCCGTCGAAAAGAGAAAATCGTACCCAGGAAAAATAAACCGAAAATAGATGTTACGATCGGGAATATCCGTGCTATAATCTGCGGGTAAACGGAAAGGAACCGTCAACCATGAAAAAGCGACTGAAGGAAAAACTGGCCAAGAAGGCCAAGCTGATGGCTTTGAACGAGTACCCCAATAAAAGGAAAGTTCAGAAGCACATGAAACCCGTATAACAGCCGCGGCGGAAAATGAAAACGACGCGATAAAGGAGAAGGGGCTGTCCCGCAAGGGTGGCCCTTTTTTTACGGCCGCGCCGCCCGAGCCACTCCCGTGCCGTCGCAATCTTGGGGGCACTGAGTAAAGATTTCATCTATTCTATCAGCGTCAGCGGTTCACTTCTCCCCTTGACTAATACCACCCCCTCAACTATTAGTTATCCATGAGCAAGAGAAGATTGATCACCTCGGCCCTCCCGTACGTCAACAATGTCCCGCACCTGGGCACGCTGCTCCAGGTGCTTTCCGCGGACGTGTTCGCCCGCTCTTGCCGGCAGCGCGGGTACGACACACTCTACGTCTGCGGCACGGACGAGTACGGCACGGCCACCGAGACCAGGGCGATCGAGGAAAAGACCACGCCCCGCGAGCTGTGCGACCGCTATCACACAATCCACGCCGACACGTACGCCTGGTTCGGGATCGCCTTCGACCGGTTCGGCCGCACGTCGACGCCGACGCACACGGAGATCACCCAGTCGATCTTCAACGGGCTCGACGCGAACGGCTTCATCACGGAAAAAACCGGGGAGCAGCTCTACTGCGAGAATCACGCGCGCTTCCTGGCCGACCGCTACATCGACGGCACCTGCCCGCACTGCGGGTCGGAGGACGCGCGCGGCGACCAGTGCGACAACTGCGGCAAGCTTCTCGATCCGACGGACCTGAAGAATCCCCGCTGCCACCTCTGCGGACAGACGCCGGTCTTGAAGAAGACGACGCACCTGTACCTCGACCTTCCCAAGATCCTGCCCCTCCTCAAGGCCTGGCAGGAGAAGGCGGCGGGTAAGGGCTCCTGGGCGAACAACGCGCAGAAGATGACCGAGGCCTGGATCCGCGACGGGCTCAAGGAGCGCTCCATCACGCGCGACCTGTCCTGGGGAATCCCGGTGCCCAAGAAGGGGTTCGAGGGCAAGGTCTTCTACGTCTGGTTCGACGCGCCCATCGGCTACATCTCGATCACCGCCGGCCACACCCGGGACTGGGAATCGTGGTGGAAGAACCCGGAAGGCGTGGAGCTTTTCCAGTTCATCGGCAAGGACAACATCCCGTTCCATACCGTCATCTTCCCGAGCTCGCTCCTGGGCGCGGGCGGAACGTGGACGATGCTCAACCACATGTCCTCCACGGAGTACATGAACTACGAGGGCGGCAAGTTCTCCAAGAGCCGCGGCGTGGGCGTGTTCGGCGACGACGCGATGGCCTCCGGCCTGCCGGCGGACATGTGGCGGTTCTACCTCTTCTACAACCGCCCGGAGAAGAACGATTTCAATTTCACCTGGAACGATTTCCGGGAAAAGGTTTCGAGCGAGTTATTGGGCAACTTTTCGAACCTCGTCAACCGCTCCCTCACGTTCGTCCGCCGTTTCTATGACGGCAAAATTCCCGAAGGGAAAATCGATGAAAAATTTTGGTCCGAAGTGAGGGAGTACGAGAAGAAGATCGAAGAGGCGTTCGAGGCGCTCGAGCTCAGGCAGGCCTTCCGCCTCGTCTTCGAGCTTTCCTCACTCGGCAACAAACGCTTCCAGGACGCCGCGCCCTGGAAGGCCGTCACCGAGGCGCCCGGGAAGGCCGCCGCCCTCATGAACGAGCTCGCCTACCTGGTGCGCGACCTGGCGATCCTCGTCCATCCCTTCCTCCCGACCACCTCGGCCCGCGTGCTCGGCTTCCTCGGCCTCGAGTCGCCGGACTGGTCGCTTCTGGGGAAGATCGGGGGACTGGGCGAGGTGAAGCCGCCCGAGCTTCTCTTCGAAAAGCTCGACGACAAGAAGATCGAAGCGCTGCGGATGAAGTGCTCGGGCCAGACCGCGCCCGCGGCGGAGGCGGCTCCGGCCGCCAAGAAGACGGACGCCCGGCACCCGGAGCCGAAGATCGCCGAAGACCCGGTCGGCCTTTTCCGGGAAAAGTTACTCCTGAAAGTGGCCAAGATCGTGAGCATTGAGCGGCACCCCCAGGCGGAGAAACTCTATATTGAAAAGATCGACCTGGGCGGCGGCGAGGTCCGGCAGATCGTGTCCGGGCTGGTGCCGTACTATAAGGAAGAGGAATTGAACGGCAAGCACGTCGTCATCGCCGCCAACCTGAAGCCCGCCAAGCTGCGCGGCACCGAAAGCCAGGGAATGCTTTTGGCCGCGGAAGAGGGAGACGTCGTGGAGGTGATCTTCGCCCCGCACGCCCAACCGGGCGACCGGGTGCACCTGTCGGGCGGGACGCCG
>CAZKOS010000130.1:3268-9404 GCA_964554445.1 uncultured Spirochaetaceae bacterium
AGGAAACCAGGAAAAGAGAGACGGAGGCAAAGTTAAAAAATCAAGGAAAGAGCGTAAAAGAATTTTTTTTTGGTTTCTAATGTTCTTTTTATAATTTTATTTTTTTCTTGCTCCTGCTTCTTCCCCCTTTCCTGGATTCCTCAGCCTCTCCTCCCTTCCTCATCCGTGTTATCTTCTTCATCCGTGTCATCCGTGGTTCCCTCTCCCGGGGAGTGGATCAACGGTTGAGCGCGTCCTGGACCTTGCGCAGGAAGAGCTCCGGGGTGAAGGGCTTCTGAATGAAGTTGAGCCGGGCGCCGGTTTCCCCGTGCTGGGAAAGCATCTTGTCGTCGTATCCGGACATGTAGAGCACCTTGATTTCCGGCCGGAGGGCCTGGACCTTCTGGCCGAGCTCGACGCCCGACGCCCCGGGCATGACGATGTCGGTGACGACGAGGTCGAAGGTGAGGCTGTGCTTCTTCACCAGGCTCAAGGCCTCCTGGGCATTGTGGGCGGCGATGACGTGGTACCCCTCGCGGCTCAAGACCTTCTCGGCCAACTCGCGCACGAAGTCCTCGTCCTCCACCAGGAGGATGGTCTCGTTCCCCTTCATGTCCTCGGTGTACGCGAGCCGCTCCGCCCGCGCCTCCGCCGTCACGGAGTACTGGGGCAGGTAGATGCGCATGGTGGTGCCGCGGTGCGGTTCGCTCACCACTTCCGGAAAGCCGCCGCTCTGGGTGATGATCCCGTAGACGGTGGACAATCCCAGCCCCACGCCCTGGCCGGGCTTTTTGGTGGAGAAGAAAGGCTCGAAGATGTGGGACTGGGTCTCCAGGTCCATGCCCACGCCGTTGTCGCACACCTCGAGCACCACGTAGGGGCCGGGCTTGATGTCGGCGGAGGTGGAAAGTTCGATGGTGCCGTCGACGGTCTTGTTGCGGGTGGTGACGACGATGGTCCCCCCCTGGGGAAGGGCGTCGCGCGAGTTGATGACCAGGTTCATGATCACCTGCTCGATCTGGCCGCGGTCGGCCTTGACGGGCTTCAGGTCCGGATCGAGCTCGGTGACGAGGCTGATGTGTTCGCCGATGATGCGGATGAGGAGGTCGCGCATGCTCTGCACGACGTCGTTCAGGTCGAGGTAGAGGGGCTTTAAAATCTGCTTGCGGCTGAAGGCGAGGAGCTGGCGGGTGAGCGAGGCGGCGCTCTTGGCCGCCTTCTTGATCTCCTCGACGTCGCGCTGGCTCGGGTCGCTCTTCGGGATCTTGTCGAGGAGGAGCTCCGCGTAGCCCATGATCCCGGTGAGGATGTTGTTGAAGTCGTGGGCGATTCCGCCGGCCAGGCGCCCGATGGCGTCCATCTTGTGCGCGTGCCGCAGCTCGTCCTCGAGCCCCTTGCGCTCCGTGTTGTCGAACAGGAATCCCTGCATCTCCACGAGATTGTTGTCCTCGTCGAACGAGCCGATGATGTTCCCGATGATGTGCAGCACGCTGCCGTCCTGCCGCACGAACTCCGACTCGTAGTACTCGATGCGGCGCACCACGCCGAGGAGGGTGTAGAAATCCTCGAGGGCCGATTTGTTCGGGTAGAGGTCGCCGAAATTCGACCGGTGCGCCTCCGCCACCGAGCGGAATCCGAAGATGCGGGCGAAGGCGTGGTTGCAGTTGATGATGTCGCCGTTGGCGGCGGCGATGAAGTTGCCCGTGAAATCCTCCTCGAACCACCTCTGGTAGCGCGCCTCGCTCCGGTTGAGCTCCTCCCTGAGCCTCTCGACCGTCCGCTTTTCACGCTGGCATTTCTCGCTCATCTCCAGGAGCTCGCGCGTCTGGGCGGCGAGCCGGTCCTCGAGCTCGGTCCGGGCCTCGCGCGCTGAGTCCCGGCGCGACGAATTGAGGAGGGCCCCCTGCAGCCCCTTGCGCAGGATGCCGAGCAGGGAGAGGTCGGTTTTCTCCGCGGAGAGGTTGCACAAGCCGAGGAATTCGGACCCGGCGTAGAGCGGCTCAATGAAGAACGAGGCGCGCTTTCGCGCGCCGACCGCGCCGGTCGGGAAGAGCCGGTTGGTGAGAAAAGGCGCGCGGTGGGCGGACGGATCGAGGATCTTGTCGCCGTCGTAACCGGCCGCGAGCGTCGAGTAGTGAAGGGGCGAGCGGGAGGGGGAGTGCAGCGAGAACGTACAGGCCGTGATCCCGAGGCGGGGGAACTCCTCCAGGACGACCCGCGTGATCTCCTCCGGGGAAGCCGCGGTCAGGAGCTTGTGCTCCACGGCCCGAAGGCGCAGGGCGCGCTCCATGAAAAGCGATTTCGAAAACAGCGCGCTTCGCCGCTTCAACTCGGCCGCGAAGGCGGCGGCTTCGTTGAAAACGGCGTCGATCCCGGCCGCGTCCTCCGCCGCGAGATCGAGGGCGTCCCGGCGGAGCCGCGGGAGGAGATCGATCCACGGGTCGGGATCGAGGCGCAGGCCGACGACGAGGACGAGCGCGTCGCGCCAGGCGGGATTGAAGCCGTCGGAACCGGGCGCGGCGGCGCGGGGGAGGCGCTCGAGCAGGGCGGCCGCTTTCTTCCCCGCGAGACGGGCGGCGGCGGGGGGAGCGGACGGGATGAGTTTCCGGATTTCGCTCTTCCGTCTTTTCAGCCGGCCCGCGCTCGTCCCGCTCTTCCGTCGCCCGGCGCTCGGCTCGACCGTCGGGCGTACTTCGCACGCGGGGCAGCCGCACGATTGACGGATGACGACCTCGGCGGGGATCTTGAGCGAGACGCTCTTGCGCGTCCCTCCGACGATGCCGGCCAAAAGCTCCGCGCTCTTCCACCCGATCGTCCGCCGGGAGAGCCGGACGGTGGTGAGGGGCAGGAAGGCGCTGGCGGCGAGCTCCTCGTCCTGCCACCCGACCACGGAGCATTCGGCCGGCACGTCGATTCCCCGCCGCACGAGCTCCTCCATCGCGCCCGCGGCCGCGGCGTCATTGGCGGCCAGGAGGGCGTCGCAGGCGGGCTTTCCCCCCGCGGCGAGAACGGCCGCCGCCCGGCGGCCCCCTTCGAAGCTGTAGTCCCCGGCGACGATGAGCTCCGGGTCCACGGACAGCTTCGCCCGTTGGAGCGCGTCCTCGAACTGTCCGATCCTCTCCCGCGACGCCGCCCCCTCCGGCCCCGCGATGAGGGCGAACCGCCTGCGACCGTGCGCTTTGGCGAGATGGGCGACGATTTCGATCATGCCTTTCCGCCAGGCGGTCAGGACCGATGGGGAGCCCGGGAGGGAAAATCCGACGGTGACGATGGGGAGCGGATGGAAGCGTTTGTACAGCTGGTTCTCTTCGCGGCGGGTCCGGGACGGAAAGGCGCCGGAGAGTATGAGGAGACCCGCGATGAGCCGTTTGTTGACCAGGTTGCAGAAGGAAACCTTGACGGCTTCGCCCGCGCCCGACCCGCCGCCCCCCTCCGAGAAGACGGCGGAGTCGAAGGCGAAAAGGTCCAAGCCGGTCTCGGCGGCGAAAGCCCTGATTCCTTCGATATTATCCTCTTGAAACAGGTTGTTTCCATTATAGAGGACGCCGATGGACAGGCGATGGGTTTTCCTGGACGCGTTTATGGTCCGGCTCATAGGTGATACTCGCAGTATATACTATTTCTATCGGAATTAAAATGAGCTTTTCAGCACGATTTCTTTGAACTGCCGGCCGCGGTCGAATTCGTTCTGGAACATCCCGAACGAGGCGCACCCCGGCGAAAAAAGAACGGCGTCGCCCGGCCGGGCCGCGGCGGCCGCCTCGCGGACCGCCGGTTCGAGCCGCGGGAACGGGCCCCGGGAGGGCACGCCCAATGAATCGAGCAGCGCCTTGATTTTGGGCGTGGCCGAGCCCTCGAGGAGCACGACGGCGCGCGGGGCGCGCGCCACCTCGGCCAGGGGGGAGAAATCGATGTTTTTGTCCGCGCCCCCGATGATGAGCACGACGCCGGCGGTCCCGCTCCCCGTGAGGGCGCGCACCGCCTCCCGTACCGCGTGCGGAATGGTGGCCGCCGAATCGTTATAGTACCGGACGCCGTCTTTTTCGGCGACGAGCTCGAGCCGGTGTTCGATGCCGGGAAACCGCGCCAGGCGTTCGGTGATCTCCCCGGCCCCGAGCCCCCAGGCGCTCAAGGCGACGGCCGCGGCGAGGAGATTGAGACGGTTGTGCTCGCCCGGCACGGCGAGCGGGCGGTCGAGGAACGTTTCCCGGCGGCCGTCCAGGCGCAGGCGGGCCGAATCGCCCTCGAGCCAGCCGCCTTCCAGCCCTTCAGGCAGCGGCCGGCTCGAAAAAAAGAGCTGCCGGCAGCGCGCCCCGGCCCGGAATTCCGGAGTACGGGGGTCGTCCAGGTTGAAGATGGAGACGTCGTTCCCGTCCTGGCGGGCGTAGATGAGCTTCTTGTCCGCCACGTACTCGTCCATGTCCCGGTAGCGGTTCAGGTGGTCGGGCAGGATGTTGGTGATGACGCTCACGCGCGGCTTGAACCGGGGGCAGCCGGCCAGGTCGGCGAGCTGCCAGGAAGAGAGCTCGAGCACCACCGGATCCGCGGGGGAGAGCTCCTCGAGGAAGGTGAGCGGCGAGACGGTGATGTTGCCGCCGAGCCGCGCGCCCGGGTACTTTTCGAGCAGGCCCCAGTGCACGGCGGAGACGGTGGTCGACTTGCCCTTGCTCCCGGTGACGGCGAGGAGCGGGTTGCGGCACAGGTTCGCGAAAATCGAGACGTCCGTCTCGATCCGCACGCCGGCCCGGCGCGCCGCCGAGAGAAACGGCGAGTCGAGACGGACGCCCGGGTTCTTGACGACGAGGTCGGTCCCGGTGAAATCGGCCGTCTCGTGGCGGCCGAGCACGTAGCGCACCGGGAAAGAGGCCAGTTTCGCGATCGAGGAGCCCAGCTCGGCCTCGCTCTTGAGGTCGGTCACGGTCACCGCGGCGCCGCGGCGGGCGAAGAAGAGCGCCGAGGCGAGGCCCCCGCCGTGCAGGCCGAGGCCCATGACGGTTACGCGGCGGGCGTCAAGCAGGGGGTGCGTCGTTTTCAATCCGGTACTCCTTCAATCCCTGGGCGTTGAGATAGGCGCTGATCGAGACGGGCTTCCAGGCCGACCCGACCGACGGGAGGGCGCGGCTTTTGAGCTCCCGGAAGACCGGCAGGTCCTCGGAGAACGCCGTGGCCTTGAGCGCGTCCTGGACGGCGGGCAGGGCGGGCTCGAGGAAGGCGACCGCCTCTTTGAGCGACGCCGCGGCCGCGTCCCTCGATCCGGCCCCGAATCCCGCGGGCATGGCGCAGACGGTGCTGTAGTTGCACAGGAACGGGTAGAAGGGATAGGGCCTCCTGTCGGGCTCGAGGAACAGGCGGGTGAAAAACTTGGTGAGGTCGTTGTCCATCCAGATGCCCTGCCGGAAGTAGCCCCTTCCGTATTCGCCGATCCAGGTCCGGGAGATGAGCGATTTCACGATCGCCCGGCGGCCCGCCCCGTCCTCCTCGATGCGGCGGAGGGGAATGAGGAGCGGTTCGAGGAACAGGCAGGCCGTGCGCGATACGTGGGAGACGTCGTTGTCCCCGCGATCGACGATCGTCTGGTAGTTCGGCCGGAACCCGAAATCCAGGCGCAGGAGATAAAAAAAGGGCTCGCCGCCGCTCTCGTGGAGGCGGAAGAAGCAGGCCTTGAAGATTTCCCGCGGATCGAAAAAATACGTGAGCCCCGAGAAAACTTCGGGCGCCCGGGAAGCGAGGGGAGAGAGCGTATTGTCGAGCGCGGCCAGGTATTGGTCGTCGGGCTGCCATTCCTTGACGTCGTGGTGGATGTGAAAGCGCGGCGTCAGGTATTCGGAATCGAATTTGATGAAGAAATCCTCGGACTGGGTGAAATGGCGCGTGAACCGCGCGGCGGGCGCCTCCCCGGATACGCCGCCGTACCGCTCGTCGGTATAGAGGATGGGAATGGAGCTCTGGGTCTCTTCCATGCGCCTGCTTTTCGATCGTTTGTGTCCGGGGTGAGGAAATCGGTCGTATCGTTTCGCCCTTGGCATCATTAATAGCGCAACGCCGGGATAACGGCAAGGGCGATCTCCTGACATGGGACGTGGTTCCTTTTCGGAGGACACCCCTCGGCCGCTGGAAACTTCGTTGCGCAATGCGCTCGGGGCAGGCTCCGAACACG
>CAZKOS010000131.1:0-1241 GCA_964554445.1 uncultured Spirochaetaceae bacterium
TACGTTTGTTGCCGGTAATTGTCAACGTTGCGATTAATTTCTCTAAAATGTTAAATATTAAAGGATAAAAAATGAATTATATTATATTCAAATCGGAGCAAGTGACATTATTCGCTTTTCCCGAGAATGATTTTATGGTATTTCTATGTTTCCGGGAACAATGACATCCCGGCCCGGAAGGCGATCGCCGAACCGATGAGGGCGGCCGCCCGTTTCGGGAGAAAGGCATGAGAATGGACACTCGCTTTCCCGCCATTGCGGCGTTCTGCAATCCACTGATGGACGTGCTGTCGTACGTCGATGAGAAATTTTTATCCGGGATCGGGGCGAAACCCGGCACGATGAACCTTGTCGATTTGGAGCGGGCGGACGAAATCCTGCGGCGAATTTCTGCCGGCCGCGAAGAGCCCCGCGTTCTTCCCGGCGGCAGCGGCGCCAATACCGCGCGCGGTTTCGCCTGGCTCGACCGGGATTCGCGGCTTCCCCAGCCGCTTTTTTTCGGAGCCGTGGGCGACGACGACCTGGGACGGCGGTACCGGGAAGGGCTGGAGCGCTCGGGCGTGCGGAGCGGCCTCGTCGCCAAGGCCGAACGGACCGGTTTTTCCGTGGTGGCGGTCACCCCCGACGGCGAGCGCACCATGTTCACCCATCTGGGCGCCTGCCGGCTTTTCGGCCCCGACGACGTCGATTTTTCATTGGTGGCCGGGGCGCGGGCGCTCCATCTCACGGGATACATGTGGGACACCGAGAACCAGCGGCTCACGGCCGAACGGGCGGCCGAGGTGGCGGCGGGCTCGCGCGTCGTCGTGTCCCTGGACCTGGCCGATCCGTTCGTCGTCACCCGCTACCGTGACCGCTTCGGAGAATGGATCCCGGGCCGCGTCGACCTGCTGTTCGGGAACCGGGAGGAGTTCGCCCTGCTCTGCGGAACCCGCGAGAGCGACGAGGCCATCCTGGCCCGGGCCGCGGCGTTCGCCCCGCTCGTGATCATGAAAGTGGGCGCCCGCGGGGCGTACGTGGCCGCCGGCGGCCGGACGGAGCTCGTCCCGGGAATTTCGGTCGCGGCCCGCGACACGACCGGGGCCGGCGATTCGTTTGCGGGCGCCTTTCTGTTCGAATACCTGCAGGGACGGCCGCCCGCGGCCTGCGCCGGGGCGGGCAATCGCCTGGCTTCCGCCGTCGTCACCGTCGAGGGCTGCGACTACGGGGCCGTCGCGGAGTCCGGTTTCAGCGCGGAGGAA
>CAZKOS010000131.1:1341-9379 GCA_964554445.1 uncultured Spirochaetaceae bacterium
CGTCGAGGGCTGCGACTACGGGGCCGTCGCGGAGTCCGGTTTCAGCGCGGAGGAATAATGATCCCGGTGGGCGGTCGTGACTGGGAATACGAGAGGCGGCGGGCGGCGGACTGTCGCCCGGGTACGGAATTATAGAGTTCCGGCGGAAGCCTATGTGCCGTTCGGATCGGAAGCTTCCTGCCCGGCGAGAGCGTCGTCGAGGCGCTGGATGAGGTGGTCGGCGATCCTTTCGATTTCATCCAGCGGCTGCCCCGCCTGGGAAGCTCTCCGTTCCGCGATTTTTTTCATCCGGATGAGCTCGTCCGCCAGATTGAGTCCGGCCAGCAGGGCGATTTTGACCGGATCAATGCCGGCGTTTTTTTCGAGAAGCTCGTTTATCTTCTGATTGAGGCAATCCAGGACGTCCTCGATGTGCTCCTTTGAATGTTCCGTTTGAATGGAAAAGGAGCATCCCAACATCTGAATTTTCAGCTGCGTTTTCATCGGACGTTAAAAGATGTCGAGCTCGTCCTGTCCCCCGCTTGCGCCCGTTTCTTCAGACCGGCCCTTGGGGGATGACGCCGCTTTTCTGGAGTCTTTCCCGGCCGGTTTGTTTTCCTTCGCGGCCGCCTGGTCGTCAGGCTTGTCCGAGGTCCGCGGCGCGTCCTTCTTCGCTTGAGTCCCGGAGACACTCACCTCGTCCTCCAGTTTGTCGAGCTTGGCGAGAACGGAGAGGATGCCTTCTTCGATGGCTTCCTGTTCCTGCTTGTAGGTGTTGACCAGGGACTCGAGATCGGCCGTTTTCGACTGGGTGCTCTTGATGGTGGCCCTGAGCTTCGCGTTTTCATCGCGCAGCCGCGAAAGCTCTTCGACCATCAGGTTGATTTTCTGCTCCAGCGACCTGATCTGCTCGAGACTGATCATGGCGCCTTCTGAACCGCCACCGCCGCTTTCGCCCGCTCGACGATCAGGCCGAAGGCCTGCGGATCCTCGATGGCGAGATTGGAAAGCGCTTTCCGATTCAGGCCGATGCCGGCCTTCTTCATCCCGGAGATGAATTGCGAATAGGTGATGCCCGCGGCCCGGCAGGAGGCTCCGATGCGGACGATCCAAAGGGAACGGAAATCACGCTTGCGCCGCTTCCGATCGCGATAGGAATACCGCAACCCCTTGGCGACCGCGTCCTTGGCGATGCGGAAGTTCGATCCTCGTCTCCCCCAATACCCCTTGGCGTGCTTCAGTATCTTCTTTCTTCGTTCTTTTCTTCTCGTTCCGTCTACTGCTCTCGGCATTGTTCGACTCCTTTAAAAACTGTAGGGAAGCAGCCCGCGAATCCGCTTGTTTTCCGACTTGTGCAACATGCCGGCGTGCCGGAGATTCCGCTTCCGTTTGCTCGATTTCTTGGTGAGAATGTGCCGCAATCCCTGCTTCTTGTAGCGGACTTTTCCCGATCCGGTCACGGCATAGCGCTTGGCCGCGCTTTTTCTGGTTTTCATTTTCGGCATTATGTTTGTCCTTTCTTGGCTTTCGTTCCGGGCGCGATCATGAGCGACATGAAGCGCCCCTCCATTTTCGGGGGAGATTCCAATACGAAGGCGTCCTCAAGCCTTTCGAGCACGCGGTCGAGGACGTTCCTCCCCAATTCCTTATGGGCCATTTCCCGGCCGCGGAAACGCACGGTTACCTTCACTTTGGATCCGTCGGCGAGAAATTCGCGGATATGTTTGACCTTGAAAGAGAGATCGTGCTCGTCGATTTTCGGCTGCATCCTCATCTCTTTGAGCTTCACTTGCTTCTGTTTTTTCTTCGATTCGCGCTGCTTTTTTCCCTGCTCGAATCGGAATTTGCCGAAGTCGAGAATCTTGCATACGGGCGGATCCGCCCCGGGCGAGATTTCAACGAGGTCCAACCCCCGCTCCCGTGCGAGCCTGATGGCCTCGACCGTCGGTAAAATGCCCTTTTGTTCCCCGTTTTCATCTATGACTCTCACGGATTGGGCCCGAATCATGTCATTGATTCTGGTATCTTTCGATGCTGCCAAAAAACCTCCTTATGCATGCACATATTAATCAGGCAGTATAACATCCTTCGGTACAAGAGTCAAATAGTCCACACCGTGTCGGGAACCGCGAGACGCGCCAGCGATGCGCCGGAACATTTCTTTGACTGTCCACAGAAAATAGTATATTATGGATTTCAGGTCAATACGAATTTTCAAGTTCTGAGCGGGAAATCATTGGGCGGTCCCGCTCCGCGGGGGAGAAATCGGAACCATGGTCGTGAGCGAACTCGTCCGGCTGTCGTGCGAGCTTTTGTCCGCCGAGTCCCGCGCGGCCGCGAAGGCGGGCGGGCGGGCGCGGAACCCGGGTGTGAAAAACCTCCTGCTGTCGCTGGCGGAAAACGAGCAGGAGAACGCGGCGCGCGTCGCCGAATGGGGACAAGCCCTCGGCACCGAGGAACGCGAACGGGAAATAGACGTCGCGGCGGAGCGGTTTGCCCCGCCCGGCGATGAGGACGCGGCGGGCGACGACGCGAGGATCCTCGAGTCGTTCATTGCGGAAAAGCGGAGACTGCAGTCGCTTTTCTCGGATTCGGCCTCGGCTTTTACGGTAGGGGAGGGCGGTGCCGTGTACCAACGTCTGGGCGAGGACGAAAAAAAGCAGGCGGCGCTCCTCCAGGACCGGTGCGATCTCTTCGGTTTGCGATGAATCGGGACCGCCGCCCGGGTTCCGCCCGGCACCCATTGCGTAAAATATGTTTTATTGATACGGTGGTACGCCAATATGATGCTCTTTCTCCTGTTTCTCATCCCCTTGAGCGTGGCGCTCCTCGTCGTTCTGTTCAATCGGGAAGGCGATAAAATCGTCCTCCCGCTTTGGCCGTTTTTCTGGGGAATGCTGCTTTTCCTGCCGAGTCTCCTGCTCCGGACGATCATCGCCGGTTTCTTCGAACCGAGCTACACCGCCTGGGGCCTTTACCTGCAGACCCTCGTCAAGGATCATTTCCTTTACCTCGGTTTCGCCGTCGGCTGGGCGGTGCTTCTCCGGCGATCATTGTTCATGCCGGTCAAACGGAGCAGCCTGTACGCGACGCTGGCGTACTTCGGCGGGTATTACTCGGCTTTGAACGTGTACTCATATCTCGAGCATATCACGCATCTTGACTTCTACGTGTTGTTTCTGCTGCCGGCGCTCACTCTGGCCACCGTCGTATTGGCGGCCCTGCTGCTGGTCCAGTTTGCGGGTTTCTACGGAATCCTGAAATACGCGTCCCTGGCGGCTCTCGTCGGCCTGCCGTTTCTGGCGGCCGTCGTTTCGGTGCTTTTCCTGCGCTCCTGGCCCGTTTTCTCATTCATCGGGACCGTTGTTTTCGTCGGCGCGGCCGGCGTTCTCTTTTTCGCGCAAAAAGAGAAAATCTATTAGCGGTTGTTGGCAAAAGTTGAGCTTTTCCCCCGACTGCGAGCGGCTGACAGCGAGCGGCGGGGGAGTGGGCGCCGCGGTGCATGCCCGGACGCGGACGCCGTTTTCCCGATATGTAGCGCCCGCTTCGGCTTACCGCGGGCCGCGGAGGGTGCCGGGCCCGCGCAGGGCGGCAAGCGCCTCGTGAAGGAGCGCGTCGCCGCCGTCGAAATGGGCGACGATTTCGTCCTTACTCAGGCTCATGAGCTCGTGTCCCAGGTAGTGAA
Organism: uncultured Spirochaetaceae bacterium; assembly: GCA_964554445.1. Lineage (GTDB taxonomy): Bacteria > Spirochaetota > Spirochaetia > SZUA-6 > RPPD01 > JAFGSW01. The sequence goes on from CAZKOS010000131.1 coordinate 5,006, forward strand.
TCCAGAAATCGTCCTCGCGGCGCTTGACCAGGTGCCGCCGGCAGAAAAAGTCGGGCCTGACCGGCAACGGAACCGGCTCGTATTCGCGGATCTTGTAATCGTGCACCGCCACGGCGATCGCTTCCCGGACGAGGCCGTGTTCCATGATCAAATCGACGAGGCGGTTGACCGTACGCCCGGTGTCGAAAATATCGTCGACCAGGAGGACCTTGTCGCCGCGGCGTAAGCGGTGAAGCGGGAAGGTCCACCCCTCAATGTTCACCCGCCCGTCCGAGTCGCCGACGTCCCGGTACGACCGGGCGACGACCGCGGCGTACCAGACGGTTTTTTCCCGCGACAGGATCTGGAAATACTCGCTGATGACGTTGCCCATGGCCGCTCCGCCGCGCAGGGAAACGTAGATGACGTCGGGGATGCCGAATGAGTTCAGGATCCGATACGCCAGCTTGATGGCGTTGTTCCGCACTTCGTCGGCGGTGACGAACTCCTTGCGCACGGCGTCGCTCCGTGACCGTCGCGGCCGGGAGGCTATCGCTCGAGCACGACGGTTTCGTCCCCGCCGCCGCGCTTGACGTCGATTTCCAGCTTCGTTTCCTTGGGGTTGTTCAGGGCACCGTAGAAGTCCAGCAGGTTGAGAATTTCCCGGCCGTTGATGCGCTTGACGATGTCGCCGGAATGCAGGCCGGCGGTAAAGGCGGGCGTCCCCTGGTCGACGTAAAAAACGATCACGCCCTTCTCGCCCGCCTGAATCTTGTATTTTTCCCTCACCGGCTCGGAAAGGGGAAGGGTGACGAAACCCGGCCAGGAAACGTCGGACAGCGACGAAATGGCGCTCTCCGGGGGACGGTGTCCCAGGACGAACGACAATGTCTTCTCCTTCCCCAGGCGGATCAGGTTGAAGGTGAGCGGGGCGCCGGGATCGAACTCGCTCATCACCTGGATGAATTGACTGGAATCCCGGATCCGGGCGCCGTTGACGGACGTGATGAAATCGCCGGGGAGGATGCCTCCCCGCCAGGCGGGCGTATCCTTGATGACGTAATTCACGAAGGCGCCTTTTTTCTTGTAAATCCCCAACTCTTTTTCCGCGTCGCTGGTGATCATCTGGTAGACGGAAACTCCCAGCCAGCCGTACTGGACCTTCCCCTCGTTGACGAGATCGTGGACGAGTTTTTTGGCATTGTTGATGGGGATGGCGAAGCCGATGCCGATGCTTCCTCCCGTGGGACTGGTGATCCAGGTATTGACGCCGATCACCTCGCCGTGCACGTTGACCAGGGCGCCGCCCGAATTGCCGGGGTTGATCCCGGCGTCGGTCTGGATGAAATCGCTCACGTTGGACAGGTTGGCGTTCCGGTCCAGGCGGCGGCCCAGCGCGCTCACGATGCCGGACGTCACCGAGGATTGCCAGCCGTAGGGATTGCCGACCGCGATGACCCAATCGCCCACCTTGAGCGCGTCCGAGTTTCCGAGGCGGGCCACCGGCAGGACCGCGTCGGTCGTGATGGAGACGACCGCCATGTCCACGCGCTCGTCGATCCCGACGACGGCGGCCGTGAATTCGCGCTCGTCGGAAAGCACGACCTGAATCTGTTTTCCGCCCTTGATCACGTGGTAATTGGTCAGGATATAGTAGCGGTCTGCCTTCTGGGCGACGATGATCCCGGATCCCATCCCGTAGCGTTCGTAATCCCGCTCCCTGGGCTTGCCCTGGTCCTTTTCCGGATCCTGGAAAAAAAAGTCCCAGGGATTTTCTCCGCCGGAAATATCGTTGACATTGATGCTCACCACCACGGGAACAACGTCTTCCGCCACCCGGCGGAACGCGTCCTGAGCCCGCTCGAGCGTGCGCATGTCCTCCGGGGACGCTCCCGTCGCGTCGTTGCCGCCGGCGGCGGCTTCCCCGAACAGGAAACAGGATGACAAGGCGAGTGAGAAAAAAAGAACGGCAATGCCGCCCAGGGCGATGCTGACTTTCCTGCGGCGAACGATCGATTTCATGGTTCCTCCGTGCGCGTCGGGACGCGTCAGGCTCCGGCGGCGCTCTCCCCGACCGAGCGCTCGAACGCCGTTTCTTTCGGCGGTTTCATTTCCGAAACGAGACGACCGACGCGTCGCTAGAAAAATATACTATTAATTCTCGGAATATTCCGTCAAAAATCCGTTCCGCCGGCGAAAAAAATCAGGCCGCCAGGTCTACCAGCGGGTGAGTATTTCCGGATCGCCCTCCGTGACCGCGACGGTATGTTCGAAATGGGCGGATTTTCGCCCGTCGGCCGTCACCACCGTCCAATCGTCGTCGAGCACCTTGATCTTCCAGGTGCCGGCATTGACCATCGGTTCGACGGCGATGACCATGCCGGCCCGCAGTTTCGGATTCGGGCCGCTCGAGGGGTAATTGTATATCTGGGGGTCCTCGTGCAGCGAAAACCCGACGCCGTGCCCGCAATATTCGCGCACGACGTCGAATCCCATGCCGCGGGCGTGGCCGAAGACGGCCGCGGAGATGTCGCTCACGCGGTTGCCCGGCCGGATGACGGCGACGGCCTTGGCGAGGCACTCCTCGGTCGTCTTCAGGAGCAGCCGATCGTCCGCGCTCACGTCCCCCAAGCCGACGGTGACCGCGGCGTCCGCGATGCGTTCCCGAAAGACGACGCCCACGTCCAGCCCGACGATGTCCCCGTTCGCGAGTTTCCGGTTTCCCGGAATGCCGTGAATCACCTCTTCGTTGACGGAAATGCAGAGTGAGGCGGGATACCCCTGATAGCCGAGGAACGCGGGAGTGCCCCCCCGCTTCAGGATCTCATTTTTCAGGACGCGATCCAATTCACGCGTGGTGACGCCCTCGGCCATCGATTTTCTGACGGCTTCGATCGCTTCGGAGAGGATGTTGCCGGCCTCCCGAATCAAGGCGATGTCATTGGCGGTTTTCAGCTGAATCATGGTTCGCCCCGTGCGCAAGCGGCGCCCTGCCCCGTTGCCGGTCCGGGGCGGAGGAAGCACCGCCGAATTGGGATGAATGAGGAGCTCATCGGCCCGCCTCTCCCCCGAGCGCGCGTTTGACGCGGTAAGCGCGCTCGTTGCTCGGATCGAGGGTGAGGGCGGCGCGCATCTCGCGGTCCGCCGCCGCCGCGTTCTCCGTTTTCAAGAACAAGGAAGCCAGTTGCGCGTGGACGAGCGCCTCATTTTTCCGTTCGTCGCCCCGTTTCCCGTTGCCGAGATCGACGAGGGCCTGCTCCAGATCGGTCCGCGCCTCCCCGATTTTGCCCATTTCCAAAAGCACCGCGGCGCGGTTGTACCTGAATTCCCATCGCTCCTCGCGGGCGACGGCCTCGCCGAACAGGGACGCGGCGCGGTTCAGGTCGCCGCCGACGGCCGCCAGGATTCCGTGCGCGGCCGCGAGCCGGCCTCCTTCGGCGGGGCCGTTCACTTCGCCGTAATGGGCGAGCACGGCGCGCGCGCCCGCCAAGTCCTGATGCGCGATGAGCTTGGCCGTGAGCACCGCGGCCGCGCGCTCGCTTTTCGGATTTTCAAAAAAGAGGTTTTTCAGACGGAGCAGCAGGCGCTCGGACGAAGACGAGCCGTCCTCGAAACGGATTCTCAACAGGCGGGCCTCGAATTGATCGGGATGGTCGGCCAGGTAGCCGTCCAGGGTCCGGAGGGCCTCGTCTTTCCCGCCGCGTGAAAAGAGAAGCTTGGAGAGCTCGCTGCTGACCCGCCGATTGCCCGGGAAACGCGTGTTCGCCTCGCGGAGCAGGGCGAGCGCCCTTTCGTCAAAGCCCCGCCGCCGCGCCGTCCAGGCGAGATTGACGTATGGGACGAAGGAATACGTGCGATTCGCCGCCAGGGCCAGCTCGTAGTACCCGGCGGCCCGTTCCGGCTGCGAATCGCCGACAAAGCAGTCGCCCAGCACGATGTACAAGTCCGGCCGTTTTTCCGCGCGGCCGGCCGCGCGGGTCAAACGGTCCGCGGCCTCGGCGCTGTCGGACGCCTCATAGGCGAACAGGCCGGCCGGCTCGTCGAACTCGGGAGAGAGAAGGCGGCGGCGGGCAACGGCCGAAGCCTCGGCCGCCTTCCCCTCGCCCATGAAGAGGAGCGCGGCGTCGAGGTAGAACCGGTCGTCGCCGAGCTCCCGGCCGGCGGTGAGAAACCGTTCCGGGTCATTTTCCGCGTCGAGGGAGGCATAGCGGGCGTAATCGGGGAGAGAGGCGAGGGCGGGATCGGCCGGGGCCGTTCCGTTTCCGAGGAGGACCTCGGCCAGGAGCGACTGAACCTCGGGCAGGGACTCGAAGCCGCGCGCGAGAGTGAGGGCCTTGCCCGGGTCGCCGTCGCGGAGGCAGGCGTAGAGCGCGACCCGGCACAGGTCCGCCCGCC
>CAZKOS010000132.1:0-9309 GCA_964554445.1 uncultured Spirochaetaceae bacterium
ATTGCCGTTCTGATCTGCTGAAGCTCATGGAGGTACCAGATGGCAATCAAATCACCGTATGTACAAAGCGTGTACGAGACAGTAAAAAAACGTAATCCGAGTCAATTGGAGTTTTTACAGGCGGCCGGGGAAGTGCTTGAGTCGCTCGAGCCGGTGATTGAAAAAATTCCCGAGATCAAGGACACCGCGCTTCTGGAACGCTTGGTCGAACCGGAGCGGCAGATTTTATTCCGAGTGCCGTGGATCGACGACAAGGGCAAGGTGCAGGTGCACCGCGGTTTCCGCATTCAGTACAATTCAGCGCTCGGACCGTACAAGGGCGGCATCAGATTCCATCCCTCCGTCAATATCTCCATTATAAAATTCCTCGGTTTCGAACAGATTTTCAAGAATTCGCTCACTGGTTTGATGATGGGCGGGGGCAAGGGAGGCTCCGATTTCGACCCCAAAGGTAAATCCGACAACGAAGTGATGCGGTTTTGCCAGAGTTTCATGAGTGAGCTCTTCCGCCATATCGGTGCGGACGCCGACGTCCCCGCCGGGGATATCGGCGTGGGCGGCCGGGAGGTGGGATACATGTTCGGTCAGTACAAGAAACTGACCAAACAGTGGGAAGGCGTCCTCACCGGGAAGGGACTCACCTTCGGCGGCTCGCTTGCCCGCACCGAGGCCACCGGTTACGGTTGCGTGTATTTTACGGACGAAATGCTCAAGGCCCGCAAGACGTCGTTCCAGGGCAAGACGGTGGTCGTCTCGGGCTCGGGGAACGTCGCCATTTACGCGCATGAAAAGGCCACCCAGCTTGGGGCCAAGGTCGTGGCCATGTCCGATTCCAATGGCTTCATTTACGATAAGAACGGCGTCAATCTCGACACCGTGAAGCGGCTGAAGGAAGTGGAGCGGAAGAGGATCAAGGAATACGTGGCGGAGCACAAGGGAGCCGAATATAAAGAGGGGTGTGCCGGCATCTGGAACGTCGCCTGCGACGTCGCGCTTCCCTGCGCCACCCAAAACGAGCTCGACGGTAAGGCGGCCGAGGCGCTCGTGAAGAACGGGTGCATCGCGGTCGCGGAAGGCGCGAACATGCCCTCCACGCCCGAGGCAGTGGAGGTCTTCCTCGCGCATAAAGTGTCCTTCGGACCGGGCAAAGCGGCGAATGCCGGCGGCGTGGCCACCAGCGGCTTGGAGATGCAGCAGAACTCAATGCGCCAATCTTGGACCTTCGAGGAGGTGGATAAAAAACTCCACGACATCATGGTGAACATTCATACCGCGGCGAGCGAAGCCTCCCAGGAATTCGGCACCCCCGGCAACCTGGTGAACGGCGCCAACATCGCGGGGTTCCTCAAGGTGGCGCGCGCCATGATGGCTCAGGGCATAGTGTAACCGATACCGATTTTTACGAAGTCGTGTCCGGTGGACGCGCTTCGTTTTCGACCGAACAGGGGGCGGCTGAAAGGCCGCCCTTTGTATTTTTCATCCCTGGAGCGGACATGCGGTTCGACTCCGGTCATCCCCGGCATGGTCAGGTCCGTCATTACCAGATCGTACGCGTTGGGAAATCTCGTGGGGAACTACCGCCCGTTCCTTCACAAGGAGATCGGTTTTCGGGATGAAAAGAGTATTGAGTGCCCCCAAGATTGCGATGAAGTCGGATAACATGTGGTCAGCGCCGGAAAATACCCGAATCAGTCGGGTTGATCGGACTGGGATCTCCGATCCGGCCGCTGTCGCAATCTTGGGGGCACTCAAAAAAGAGTAATAGGGCGATCGGCCATTGAATGATATTGGCCGGAAAAATCCCGCATTGAAACACGCTGATGGAGGACATGGCGGTACCGATTAAAATCAACGCCGTTTCCGCCCGGAAAAACCACTCGAAAACGGCATCCATCCGCTTGTGCATGCTTCCTTCGGCCGTGAGGGGACCTGAGGGGATACCGGCTTCAACCCGTCACATGGATTCCAACTTTCAATGCTCAGTTTACTTTGGAGCACGGCCGAATGCAATACAAGAATCGAAATCCGACGCGCCGTTATTTTCCGCCGGCCGCGAGCGCCGCCAGTTCCCCCGGCTTCACTTCCTTTTGCCTGTCGGCCAGGCTGAGAAATTTTTCGAACAGCGATTCGAATTCATCCGCCCCAAGCGCGATCCCCCGGGATTCCAACACGTGCCGAACCGCGTGCCGGCCGGAGCGCGCCGTGAGCACCAATCGGTGCTCGGCCGCGCCGACGTCTTCGGGCCCGATGATCTGGTAATTGCGTTTCGACTTAAGAATGCCGTCCTGGTGAATCCCCGAGGAATGGGCGAAGGCGTTGGATCCCACGATCGCCTTGTTGGGTTGCACCGGCACGCCCGTCAAACGCTCCACGAGCCTGCTCACCGCCGTGATCTCGGCGGTCCTGATGCCGGTGGCCGCGCCGTAGTAATCGGGACGAACGGTTACTCCCATGACCACTTCCTCGAGCGCGGCGTTGCCCGCCCGCTCGCCCAGGCCGTTGACGGTCACCTCAACCTGGTCGGCGCCGGCTTTCACCGCCGCCAGGGTGTTGGCGACCGCCAGGCCGCAGTCGTTGTGGCAATGGACGCTCAAAGCGGCGCGGTCGAAGGCCGGTACGCGTGCCCGGACGTCGCGGACCAGCGCGCCGAACTCCTCGGGCACCGCCCAGCCGACGGTGTCGGCGATATTGACGACCGTGGCGCCCGCGCGGATGACGGCCTCGATCACGCGGCAGAGGTAGTCGCGGTCGCTCCGGGTGGCGTCTTCGGGCGAGTATTCGACGTCCGGGGTGTAGGCTTTGGCCCGGCGCACCGCCGCCACGGCCATGTCCAGAACGGCTTCCCGGTCGCGGCGGAGTTTCTCCTTCAAGTGGATGTCAGAGCTGCCCAGGACGATGTGGATGCGCGGACGCTCGGCGTGCCGGACGGCCTCCCAGAGGACGTCGATGTCGGCGGGCACGGCGCGCGCCAGCCCGGCGATGACCGGGCCCCGAACGCGGCGGGCGACGGCGGCCACGGCCCGCGCGTCCCCCGGCGACGAGGCGGGGAACCCGGCCTCGATGACGTCCACGCCGAGCTTCTCAAGCCGGATCGCGATTCTGAGTTTTTGCTCTTCGTTCAATTTGGCGCCGGGGACCTGCTCCCCGTCGCGCAAGGTGGTGTCGAAAATTGCTATTTTTCTCACGCTTTTTTCTCCCTTTCCTCAATTCGTTTTCGGCGCGATCCGGCCGACGACCGGGCAGTGACGCGCCGTAAGGCGGTGTGCGTTTCCGAGTCGCTCGACATAGCCTGAGTCGTAAGCCCCATCTGGTTACCCTCCAAAAAAAAACCCCGGGCAGCGGTTTCCCCAGGGCCTGAAAAAAGGGCCATGGGGTTGATCCCATGGCCCGGTTATTCGCGTTCCAGTACGAACGTACTACACGACACCTCCGGCGCCACGGGCACTCCCGGTAAGGAGCCCGCCCAGGGTGAGGAGGAGTTGTCGCGTACAAGCGTTTTTCATCGTTTTATATTCTACCTCGGATTGTGGAATATTTCAAGTGTTCTGGAACTCTTTCTTTTGAGCCTTTTGGGGAGGACACGAAGGGCACGAAGAAAAGAGAAGAGCACGAAGGGAAAAAAAGAAAATAGAATATTCTGGTAACAAATAATTCTGTTTCTCACTCTATTCTTTTTGCGCTTTTTACCTTACTTCTTTCTTCGTGTTCTTCGTTCTCTTCGTGTCCTATTTTTCCGGGTTTTTGCCGTGTTTGAGGAACGTCCCGTTATTGTATTCCCTGATGGCGGTCTCGAGCTCTTCCTCGGTGTTCATGACGATCGGTCCGTACCAGGCGACCGGCTCGCCGAGCGGCTTGCCTGAGACGAGGAGGAAGCGGAGCGGCGCTTCCCCCGCGGTGACGGAAACCGCCTCGCCGTCGCCGAACACAATGAGGTGCTCCGGGCCGAAGCGCTTGTCCTTCGCCAAATCGAAGTAGCGCCCGGTGGAATAACCGAAGTCGAGGTCGTCGGGGCGGTCGTCGAACGTGCCCGTCCCCTCGACCACATAGGCGAAGACGGTATGGCCGAGGGGAAAAGCGCGTGTGAAGTTCCCGCCGGCCGGAATCGAAACGTCGAGGTATTCGGGCTCGATCACCACGTCCGTGACCGGTCCGCGCGCCCCGGCGGCCTCGCCGCAGATGACCCGTACCCTGACTCCCCCGTCCGTCGCCGCCTCGGGAATCATCTCCCGCGTGATTTCCCGATAGCGCGGGTCAATCATCTTGTGCGTCCGCGGCAGGTTGGCCCAGAGCTGGAATCCCCACATCGCGCCGCGCTCGTCGCCCTTGGGCATTTCCTGGTGAATGATGCCGCTCCCGGCGGTCATCCATTGCACCTCGCCCGGCCGAATGACGCCGCCGTTGCCCATGCTGTCGCCGTGCTCGACCGTGCCCTCGAGCATGTAGGTGATGGTTTCGATCCCGCGGTGCGGGTGCCAGGGAAACCCGGCCAGGTAGTCTTCCGGGCGATCCGAATGAAAGTCGTCCAAAAGCAGGAAAGGGTCGAGATTCGGCTTTTCGCGGAACCCGAAGGCTCGCTTCAGGTGTACCCCGGCCCCTTCCAGGGTGGGACGGCTCTTGTACACCGTCGAAACGGAGCGGACATTGGTCATAAGCTCTTCTCCTTGCAGTGCCGGCGCATAAGAGACGGCAATAGGCGAGAGGGGAAAAAATTATTATATGCGCACATATTTACTGACAGCCGTACCGGCTTGGATTAATTATACGGAAAAAAATGAAGATGGGATAGAAATTATATTCACTTTCATTTTCGCCGAAAAGACCGACAGGTTGAAACACTGTCGGTATTTTCGATCAGGCGATTTTCTCCCAGCGCGTGACGGCCCGGGCGGCGTCGTCCTCCTCGTCCTTGCGCCGGAGCGCGTGGTGGAAGGAAAGGCCGCCGTTTTCGAGCGGCGCGGCGAACGAGAGGACGGTGTCTCCGTAGAAGGCTTCCTTTAAAAAATTGACCTCGAGCTCGCGGCAGAAGCTCTCCGCCTGCAGGTCGAAGGGGAGGGCCTCGCACATCCACTCGATGAAGGCGACGTTGTTGACGTGGCGGTTCACGTCGATGTCCCGGAAGCGCACGTCCAGGTTTTTAATGACGGGTGACGCCTTCCGCAGCGGTTCGATTTTCGCGAGGTCGTGCTCGACGGAGCGGGGGTTGGCGGAATAGCGGGCGAGCTCGTCCGCCGGGCGGACGATGCGCCGGGCCTCCAGGCTGATGACGCACCATGAGCTCACGCCCAGGGCGACCGTTTTTCCCGCGGCGTCCGTGACGCGGAAGTCGCGCAGGGCGAAGAGCTTCTCGACGCCGGTCGGCCAGGTCTCGATCCGCACCTTCTCACCGTAGCGCGGCGGGCGGTGCGCGTCGACGTAGAGCCGGGTGAGCACCCAGGTCCGGCCCGTCCGGCTCAAGGCGTCGACGCCGAAGTCGAGCGCCTCGGCGTGCAGGAAGGCGGCGTACTGGAAGTAGTTGCAGAGAGAACGAACGGTGCACAGACCGTTGCGGTCGACCTCGTCCGGCCGGACGGTGAGATCCACGGTGTACGAGTCTTGAAGCATCGGGTTCCTTTCGGCCGGGAATTGTTCCGCCGGTCGTTGCCGGTTGCCGCCGTAAACCGTGCGGGGCGGATGATCCACAGCATAACCGGGGGTCTCCTCCGGGTCAAGGGGATGGTGTGTAAACTGCGAAAGATGGTTTGGGAATTTGCCCTGTAAAATCTCGATTCCAAATACAGGAGGACACGAAGATCACGAAGAGGACGAAGAACACGAAGTTAGGAAAGAAAAGAGGGAGCATTCCAAAAACCACAGTAATGGATTTATGAAGCTTTCCGTTATCGTTTTATCAATCTCCAGTTTTTATTCTTTTCTTTCTTCGTGCTCTTCGTTTCCTTCGTGTTCTTCGTGTCCTGCAGATTCTGAATGGCAGGTTCGTAGAAGTTGATCTTGACAATCCCGAAATCCGAAGGTATGTTTAAGTCAGAAAAGGAACTATGATGCACCGCGAAAATGTGCGCGACAATTCACTCGTTCTCCTTACCGTCGTAGTAGTACCCGAGGAATGTCCGCGCCGGTGCGCCCCGTAGGGAAGAGCGTAAGAGTTCTTGGCCCCTTCCGGTTTCGCACCGGAAGGGGCTTTTTTTTACGGGGAATCTGAAACAAGGAGCGATATCATGAAACTGACCGGAGCCGAACTCATCGTCCAGCTTCTCGAACGGCAGGGAATCGCGACCGTCGCCGGGATTCCGGGGGGCGCCAATCTGCCGCTCTACCACGCCCTCGCCGGGAGCGGGTTGCGGCACGTTTTGGTGCGCCACGAGCAGGGAGGGGGCTTCATCGCCCAGGGGATGGCGCGCGCCACCGGACGGGCGGCCGTCTGTCTCGCCACGTCCGGACCGGGAGCGACCAATCTCCTGACCGCCATCGCCGACGCCAAGCTCGATTCCGTGCCCGTGATCGGGATCACCGGACAGGTGCCCTCGTCCCTCATCGGCACGGACGCCTTCCAGGAAGTGGACACCTACGGGTTGACCATTCCCATCACCAAACACAACTTCCTGGTCAAAAACGCGGCCGAGCTCGCCCAGGTCGTCCCCGAGGCCTTCCGCATCGCCCTTTCGGGACGGCCGGGGCCCGTGGTCATCGACGTGCCCAAGGACGTGCAGAAGGCGACGGTGGAGATCGACGCCCTGCCCGAGCCGGGAAAGGCCGATCCGGCCCCCAGGCCGGACGCCGCCTCACTGCGCCGGGCGGCGGAGATGATCGCGGCCGCGAAGCGCCCGGTGGTGTACGCGGGCGGCGGCGTGATCTCGGCCGACGCGTCCGGGCCGCTCCGCGAGCTCGCGGCGCGCTCGGACCTGCCCGTCACGACCACCCTCATGGCCCTGGGCGCCCTGCCCGCCGACGATCCCCGCTTCCTCGGCATGCTCGGCATGCACGGGAGCATGGCCACGAACGCGATCGTGGACCGGGCCGATCTCTTGATCGTCTGCGGCGCGCGCTTCGACGACCGGGCCACGGGAAAGGTGGATGCCTTCGCGCCGAACGCGGCCGTCATTCACATCGACGTCGATGCGGCCGAGCTCGGGAAAATCAGGATTTTGGGCGAGCGCGACGCGGCCGTTCCCGGCGACGTGGGGGAGGCGCTCACGGCGCTCCTCAAGCTCGTGCCGGCCGTCAAGCGGTCCGAATGGTGGAAAGAGATCGACGGCCTCAAGGCCGCGCATCCGGAAACGCCGCCCGACGATCCGATGCACCCCTGGAACCTCATCCGGTCCATCGGGGCGATGGCCCCGCTCGACGCGATCGTCACCACGGACGTGGGCCAGCACCAGATGTGGGCCGCGCAGGCCTACCCGGTGCGCTACCCGCGCTCGTTCCTCACCTCGGGGGGGTTGGGGACGATGGGCTTCGGCCTGCCCGCCGCCCTGGGCGCCGCCCTCGCCCGACCGGAATGCACCGTCGTCGCCCTCGTCGGCGACGGCTCGCTCCTCATGAACGTCCAGGAGCTCGCCACCCTCGCCGAGCTCGGGCTCAATGTCAAGGTGTTCGTGTTCGACAACGGCCAGCTCGGCCTCGTGCGCCAGCAGCAGGAGCTTTTCTACCAGGAGCGCTACGTCGCCTCGCGCTTCGAGCGCCGTCCGGACCTTGTCGCGATCGCCCGGGGCTTCGGGATCGACGCGCGTCCGCTCGCCTCGTTCGACGCCGCGGTCCTCGAACGGGTCCTCAAGGACGACGGTCCCGCGCTGGTGAACATGGCGGTGTCGGAGACGGAAAACGTCTTCCCGATGGTGCCGCCGGGCGCCGCCAACGTGCAGGCCATCACCGGCTCGCCGAAAGACCGCGTCGGAAGGAGATAAGAACATGGATATCCCGAACACCGTCATCGAGCTTTTGGTCGACAACCACGCCGGCGTCATGTCGCACATCACCGGCCTCTTCTCGCGCCGGGGCTTCAACCTCGAGGCGATCCTCTGCGCGCCCGTAAACGGGGGCGCGACGAGCCGGATGTATCTCCTCGTCAACCGCGACGGGCGGCTCGAGCAGATCGTCCGGCAGCTCGAGAAGCTCCGCGACGTGCGCAGCGTGACCGTCCGCGACGATTACGACCACACGGTCTTCACCCGGATCGAGACGCTCATTACTGCAAGCGCGGGATGACCGCGCCGCCGCGACCGCGGGGCGCGTTCCCCGAACAAGGCCGCCCCTCGCAGGAGGAGGGGCGGCGCGCGGCCGGGAGAGGGCGTCCCGGGCCGCTTCTCCCAGGCTGCTGTAAAAGCTCAGCTTTTTCGGCAGCCTGCTCGATTATTCCCGGATTGAATCGTTGTTTCTATTGATTGTATCGATGTTATCGTTCAAATCGATAATTTCCTCGACGTTCCGGAGGCGGTTGGTTTTTTCCTTTTCCACCGGGAAGGCGGAAAAATGCACTTCGCCCTTGTCCGTCTTCAGGGAAGAGGCGTTGATTGTCTCGTCAACGTAGACCGCGGCGCGGTCCGGTTCGACCCGCGCGTCGGCGGTCTCGGTTTTTTTCCTGGCCGCGGCGAGCATTTTCGCGGCTTCCGCCAAGCCGAGCTCTCCCCGCTCGGCGGAGGTGAGCGCCGCCAGGGCCGACGACTTGAGGATGAGCGGCCAGTAGTGCGCGAAGAGAGACGCGTTTTCAAAAACGTCGACGCTCTTTACCTTCGTTCCGACGCCGATGACCACCCCTACCGCCTTCGGATCGATCGCGCCGCGCAGGTCCGTTTCCACGCGCGCGAGTTTGTCGCCGATCTCTTTTTGGTCGTAGATGTCCTGGTAGGCGTCGCTTCCCGAGGCGACCTTGTTCTCGGCGTTCACGCGGGATATCTCGCTCCAGATCTCGGTCTGCGACTCGGGCGCCTTGCGCTGGGCCTTTTCCCGCAGGGTGGAGGTGCCCATGTTCCCCTTCGCGTAGAAGCCGGCGGACTCGTACGTCCAGCGGCCCGCCTCCACGCAGAAGACGTCCAGGTCGATGTTCCGCTGCCCGGCGCGGATGATCCGGTCGCCGGAAATGATGCGGTCCTGTCTGGCCCCGGAAATGACCTCGCCGCTCAGGATGAAGACGCTCTTGTTCGACAGGTTGTTGAGGACGACGCGCGACACCTCGCCGTTCCCCGTCTCCTTGATCTCGAGCCATTTGTTTTTCAGCGCCGTCTCGAGCGGGACGAGTTCCTCCGTGCTCCCGGGCTTGTCGGAGTACACGGGAATCACCGTCAGGTTGCCGCTGTGGACGGGCGTTCCCAGGCG
>CAZKOS010000133.1:0-9107 GCA_964554445.1 uncultured Spirochaetaceae bacterium
ATGCGGGGTTCTGGTCGACTTGCCGCGCTTGTCCTTTGACTTGAGCCGGGAAGTCTTGGTTTTCTCCATGAGCCTGGTCGGGTCGCGCACGAGGTTCCCGCCGTCGAAGACGATGGTGGTGCTCCCCACGCTGATGAGGTCTCCCGAGCGCAGCTTCTTGGCCTTGACGGGCTGGTTGTTGACCTTGACCGTGCCCTGGCCGCTCATGAGCGTGTAATCGGCCCCCTCCTTGAACAGTTTCACCTCGGAATTGGCGAGCTTGGAATCTCCCGAAATGGTGAGGTCGGCGTCCGAGTCTCCTGAGATGGTCACCTCGCGCTGGGTTTCCATGATGGTGACCGGCTGGATGCGGGACCGCCGGCCGTCCACCGCCAGTACCGACAGCGAGGCGTCCTGCTTGCGGCTCCCGAATTTCAGAATCCAGAGGAGGAAGAGGATGATGAGGGCGAGGAGGAGGAAGGCGAACACCCAGGGGGCGAACGGCTCCTGCGGCCGGCCGAAGAGGGTGGCGGCGTAATAGGTGCGGACGCCGGAAAGCGGCGCGGCGTTCGGGGAGCTCCTGAACTCGACCCGGACGGTCTTGCGCTGGGCCGGCTCCATGCCCGCGTAATAGCTCATCACGTACTCGCTCAACACCCGCTCCTGGATGGTCGAATAGAGCTCCTTGAGCTGGTTCAAACTCGTGACCTGATAGCTTACGCCGCCCGTTTCATTGGAGATTTTACGGAGCGTGTTCTGGAACGAGCCCGAGCCGATGCCGATGGTGAACACCGAGATGCCCTCGCGCTGGGCGAGATCGAGGGCCCCGGCGAGGCCGTGCCTCACGGTGAATTGGGGGTGCGTTTTTCCCTTGGGCGGGATGTAGGGAAAGTTTTCGCCGTCGGAGAGCAGGATGATCACCTTGCGCCCGGGGATGTGGCTCATCGCGGCGACCGCGTAATAGAGCGATTCGTAGAGCTCGGTGAATTGCCGGTTGCCCTTCGGGCGCTTGAGATTGGCGAGGGCCAGCATGATGTCCGCCTTGTTGTCGGTGAGCGGCACCTCGTTCATGATCGTCTGGTTGAAGGGGATGAGCGCCACCCGGTCGTTGGGATTGGCGATCTTGGGCAGAAAGTCGTTGATGGCCTGTTTGGCGTAGGTCATGCGCATGGCGGATTCGTTCTTCGTCTCCCGTCCGGCCATGGTGGTGTACATGCTCCCGGAGTTGTCGAGGACCAGGCCGATGGCCATCCCCTCGTTCATGGCGCCGCCGCCCAAAAAGTCGACGATCGGGCGCTCCGTGAGCTTCCCGCCCACCGGGCCCTCGAAGACCCTGAACTGCCGCTTCTGCAGCCCGCCGATGGAGCCGCCGCCCGGGTTGGTGACGCTCACGTAGACGCGGATTTTCTGTCCGGCCAGAAGCTGCGAGTTGTCGACCTGCGACACGACGAGCGAATCGTCGGCGAACGAAAGCCCGGCCGCGAGCAGGAGAAGCGCGATCGCCGCGAACATCGTTGTCTTTCTCATCATATTTTCCTCCTTGCGCGTCGCGCCGGAGCGGCCGGCCGCGCGCGGCGTAGATTTACTTCTTCTTCAACAGGAACTGCGCGTCCCCGATGCGGATGACGTCGCCGTCGTCCACGACCGTCTCCGTCACTTTCTTGTCGTTGACGAAGGTGCCCGCCTTGGACTGGTTGTCCTTGACGACGATGGAGCCCCGCTTGCGCAGGATCGTGGCGTGCTCCGGGGCGACCTGGGTGTAGCCGGCGATGGTCATGCCCGCGTCCTCGTCCATGCCGATGGTCATGGCGCGCTGGGTGAGGAGGATCTCCTGCCCCTTGGACGGGCCGTTCAGGGCGAGCAGGCGGGCGCGCGCCAGGCGCGCCTCCACCAGCCCGTAGAACAGGCCGATGCAGAAGCCGAGGACGACGAGGCCGAAGAGCCGGGCCAGGAAGGCGTCGACGATCGAGAGGAAAATGGAGGCATTGAAGAGGAAGCCTCCCAAAAAGCCGCCGACCAGCCCGCCGATCAGGCCGTTCCTGATCTTGGCGAAGGAGCGGCTGCGGACTCCCTCGACGCTGCCGATGAAAAGGCCGAGCGCCGCCCAGCCGATGGAGAGGGCCGCGATCGAGGGCAGGTCCCGGATCCCCTGGATGGTGTCGAAGACGCGGGAGCCGATGAGCTGGACGACTTCCTGCCCGGCCAGCAGCCCGAGCGCCCCGCCGACGGTCCCGACGATGACGCCGGCGACGAGCCCGGCGACGAGCTTCTTGCCCGATTTCTGGATGATGCCCTCGCCGAGTCCGAAGGCCCCGCCCATCAACAGGCCGACGACGGCGCCGAGCACGGTGCTGTAGAGCCAGTACGAATACAGGCTCCCCTGGGCGGAAATGACGAGCTCGGCGAACGGCCAGGCCAGCAGCCCGCCGCAGATACCGATGAGCCCGTAGAAAAAAATTCTCAGTGTTGTCGACATACGTTCCTCCCGCTTCTGTTATTGCGTGACGGCGATTTCCTTGTCCTTGGAATTGTAAGCAACCCGGAGGCGGGTCACGCCTCCCGCCCGCACGCTCAGCGACACATTCTTGATCGTCTTGTCCTTTTTCAACGTCAGGACGTAATCACCCTCGTCGAGCGTGAAGACCTTGGCGCCCTTTTTGGTATTTCCGAACCTGATGAAGCTCCGGTCCCGCCCACCCGCGAAATATTCCGTCCGGTTGTCGAAGAGGATCTGGAGGTCGTCGGTATTCGCGTAGATGACGACCTTTCCCGGGTCCTTGGAGAGCTCGACGTTCATGGTGAGCGAATCCATCTCCGGCGGGAGCGGCACGTCGACCGTCTGCGCCTCGTAGTTCGGAGCGTCGTAGTGGAAGCGCTGTTTACGGCCGCCGACCACCACCCCCTTGGAGCGCTTCCAGTCCGCCCAGTAGGAACCGTTCAGGTAGGTGATCCTGACGATCCCGGTGATATCCGCCTTGGTCGCCGCGTCGCGGACGACCTGGGTCACCGGAACGTCCGCCCTCGCCGGGGCGGCGACGTCGTAAGAGAAGATTTTCCGCTTTTCCGGACTGTCCGGGATCCGTTTCTGGACCGTGAGCGGGTTCAGGTAGAACGACGAGGCGTATTTTTCCTGCTCCACCGTCATTTCGAGGGTGTACTGCCCCGCGGGCAGGTAGAGGGCGTTGGTCGTGAGCATGGTCGGTTTCTTCGCCACCTTTTTCCCGAGCGATTGAAGGAACGTGAACAGGGCGGGCTCGGGGGAGAGACGGTAGACGGAGACCTCGGGCGGGGACGGCTTTCTTCCGACGGGCGGAACGAAGCGCGTGAATTTCGCCTCCGTGTAGACGTCGGAGGGGCTCTTGTAGTAATCGACCGGGACGACGACCCGCACCTCGAGACTGCCCCGCTCGCGGCCGGCCGCCGCCTCCCAGTAGAGCCCGGGGAGCGGGGTGAAGGGCAGCAGGAGGAAGCCGATGAAGCCGGCGAAGAGGACGACGGCCGCGGCCACGAGGAGTCCGAACCGGCCGCGCTTGGAGCGCGGCACCTTGTCGAACGAGGAGTCCTTGTCCGGGCTCGAATGGAGGAAGGCCCGGATGCCGTTGTGGACGTCCTCCTGCGACTTGTAGCGCGCGAGGCGGCGGTCGAGCTTGTGGATGACCGGCTCCAGGTCCCGGAAGCGCTGGCGCGCCCGGTGGTGCATGGCTTTCTTCAGGATCTTCTCGAAGAAGCGCGGCAGGTTGGGAACCATCTTGCGCGGCCGCTCGTACTGGCCCTTGGAAATGCGCCGGATGGTGTCGGCGGAGAAATTGCCGGGGAAGGCTTTCTTGCCGGTGAGCATCTGGTAGAGCATGACGCCCATGGAATAGATGTCCGAGCGCTTGTCGACCCGCTTGGCGTCGGCGAGCTGCTCCGGCGACATGTAGGAGGGAGTGCCCATCATCATGCCGGTTTTGGTGAGGTCCTTCTCCGCCTCGTCCTCCTCGAGCATGGCGATGCCGAAGTCGAAAAGCTTCACCTCGCCGGTCCGGGAGATGAGCACGTTCGAGGGCTTGATGTCCCGGTGGATGACGCCCTTGTCGTGCGCGTACTTGAGGCCCTTGCAGATTTCGCGGAAGATGAGGGCGGCCGCCAGGGGCGGGATCTTCTTCTTGCGCTCGATGAGCTCGTCCAGGGGGACGCCGTCGACGAACTCCATCGCGATGTAATACGAGGCGCCGTGCTTGAAATGATCGTAAACGGAGACGATGCTCTCGTGGTGGAAGTCCATCATGATCTGCGCCTCGCGGCGGAACCGCTCGGAGAGGATCTTCTTGGACGAAATGCTCAGGCGCTTGATGATGATGTCCCGCTTGAGCGTGGGGTGGACGGCCCGGTAGACCTTGCCCATCCCTCCCTCGCCGACGACGCTCACGATCCGGTACTTGTCGATCATTTTCTCATCCGGCATAGCTTTTCCTTTGGCCTTTCCGCCCGTCCGCTCTCTTTACAGTTGGCGGGCGGCGTTGTCGATTTCCACGACGACCGTTTCCTCGTCGATCGCCCGCCGCGGGTCGACGAGCGCCACCTGGAAGCGCTGCGGATTGTGGATCTGCAGGTAGCGCCCGTCCGCCCGCGTGAGGTAGCGGTCGCCCACCGGCCGGTGCCCGCCGAAATAGCGGGCCCGCTCCCAGACGTCCTCCGGGAGGTAGTGGCGGATCATTTTCCGGACGCTCGATTTGTCCGCCTCGTCGTTGTCGGTCCAGGTGAGGCCGGCCACGACCGCGCTCCGCCCGTGGTAGTTGAGCACGCTTTCGGTATCGTAGAATTTCTTCGGTTCGGCGTGGGAGACGAGGAAGTCGCTCCCGATCGCCAGGAGCGGCAGGCTCTTCTCGAAATTGTAGTAGGCCCGTAAAAACTCCTCGCCGTAGAAGCGCCGCACGTAATCGAGCACCATCGCCCCCTCGTAGGCGTACTTGCGGAAAGGGAAGTTCCCCCCGCCGTTCTCGTTGGAGATGTTCTCGTGGTTGCCCTTGAGGAAGTGGAAATGCAGCGGAAAGGCTTTCTTCATTTCCATCACCATTTCCATCACCCCCAGGCTCTCCCGCATCTCCTCGTCCATGTGCCGGTGCCGGTCGAACGCCGACTGGAACTCGGCGAAGGCCTGCTGCCAGCGCGCGGCCCGCCGGCCCTCGGCGTGGAACCCGTCGCCCACGCACACGACCTGGATCTCCCTTGCGCCCATCCCCTCAAGCGTCGTCCGTCCCCCGGCGAGGGGCGCCAGCATGACGCTCAGGAAGAAATCGAGGCGGGCGTGCAGGTCGGGGACGATGACCGTCGGGATGTCGGGAAAGAGGCACAGGATGCCGCCCGGCCGGCCCGCCGCGTCCCGCGGCCGCACCCGCTCGTCCTCGTTTTCCATGACCCGCTCGACCGAGTCGAGGACCGTCAGGTACTCCTCGGCGGAGGGCGGGCGGGTCCGTTTGAATATTTCAGTAAGGCGTTTCAAAGGGTCGGCCGCGGTTGCTCCGTTTCCCGGGAGCTCCAGGCCGCCCAGCGTGGTATCGTCCATCGTTTTTCGCGCCGCCGGGCACGGCGTCCCCGGGGGCGCCGCGGCGCCGCCCGGAGGAGTCGCGCCTTCCCGCGGCTATTCTTCCATCATGTTCTTGTTGACTTCGATGAACTCTTCTTCGATCATGGTGGCGGTGTCGAAAATCGTCTGGTGCTCCTCCTCGGGGGAGAGCTCCTCGTCCTTGCAGACCGCGATCTTGAAGATTTGTGAGGTGCTTTTCACCGGGCCGCCCTCGAACTTGATGATGTTGTCGACGGCGACGTCGCCGGCCAGCTTCGACTTTTCGCTTTCGGCGCTCTCCGGGGTGTTGGTCCTGAAACCGATGCTCGAGTATTTGACGGTGCGTACGCCGTCGATGAGCGGGCCGATGTTGACGAGCGAGCCGGAATAGGTGAGCGCGAGCGCGCCCTTGTCGTCCCCGGCGCCGAGCTCGGACACTTCCTCCATGTTCATCTCCGAGATCTTCTCCTCGAAGACGGATTTTTTCTCCAGCCACGCCTGGGAGACCTTTTCCAGGGCGTCCACTCCCTCCTCCACCTGTACGGACTTCACCAGCCCCTTCACGTGGTTTTGCAGGTTGGCCGGGATCTGATCGAAATACTCACCCATACGTTTCCTCCATCTCTTTGTGATACATGACGAAGCCGGTCATCGTCTGACCCTTCCGGCTTCGATGTTCCCAATATAGCGCCTCGTCCGACCGTCCCCAATCCCCCGTTTGGCATGTTTTTAAAAGCGCCGTCATGGGGGGGACCCGGCGGCCGCCGGAAATAAAGCGGGCGCCCGAGGCGACCGATCGCCCGTTGCGCATTCGATTGCGGTCTTTCCAATTATAGTGCGATTATTCCGATCGTCATAGGGCGTTCGGATTTTTTTTTGGAGAAAAGGGGAATTTATACCCGTTTTGGCGGAAAAATCGCCGCCATCGGTCTTTTTTCCGGCAAAACCGGAGAGATCGCCGCTTGAAGTTGTTTCCCCTCTCTTTCATACTTCAATGACAAAGAGGCGGCGATGGTATATAGTCAGGCCGCCGCCTGAAGCGGGCGGAAAGCGAACGCGAAAGGGTTGGGACCGACGCGCCGGCCTGCCGGCCGGCAGACTTTGCGCCGGATCGCGGATCGACGACAACCCGGGAGAACGCCATGCGGGAAACGTTTCGTTTATGGAAAGACATCTTTTCCAGGCCGAATGAAGGCTTCGGGCGGATCACTCCGCACACGCGGCTCGGGATTCCCATCGCCGTCATTCTCATCGCGCTGTTGGTCGCGGGCGGACTCATCATCCCGATCGTAACGAGCGACGCCTACCGGAGCGCCTCGTCGCGCGCCTACCGCGATTTTCTGACGAGGTCCTCCCTGTTCGCCGGCCCCGCGGCCGTGAAGTCGGCCGCCGCCGAGCTGGAATCTCCGGTCGGGCGGAGCATCCAGCTCATGAACCTGGTCGCGGGCCCCATGATCAGGTTCCCGGTCGCGGCCGTCATCGCCGCCGGATTCATCTGGCTCGTCGGCTTCGCGTTCCGGAGCAGGATCAGGTTCGGAACGGCGCTGCGGGTGTTCGTCTTCTCCTGGGCGGTGCTCGCCTGGCAGGCGCTCCTCACGGGCGTCGTTCTCCTTCTTTCCGACTACCGGACGGCGCTCGCCCACGTCAGTACGCTGACCGCCCTCCGGTATTCGCTTTCCGTGCCGTTCAGCCTTTCGATTTTCATTCCCCCGGGGACCTTGAGCCCGGTGCCGCTTCTGGCCGTCGATTTCGTCACCAATATTTTCAATCTGGTCTTCTACTGGCTGCTCTGGAACGGCGTGCGCGCCCAGAGTGAAAACCCGGCGGCCTGGAAGGCGGCCGTCGCGGTGGGGGGGATCGCCGTGGTCCATTTTTTCTCCATCGCCGTGTTTGCGATGGTGCAATGATGCCGGCGAGGCGAAGCCCATGAAGCGTTCCACCGTCCTCGCCGTCGTTTTCTTCGTGATCGGGAGCTTGACGCTCGAGGCCGAAGAACCCCCTTCCGCACCGGCTCCACCTCGGAAAGGGAGCGAGATCACGCTGTCCCGTCTCCTCGGTGTGATGGCCGCTTCCTCTCCGGATTTGAGGCGGGAGGAGGCCGCCCTGCGAAAGGCTCAAGCCTCGTATCGGGAGCGGCTTTCATTCCTCTCTCCGACGATATTTTTCAATCTGCCGGCCGGCTTCACGTTCACGCCCCTGTACGCGTTCTACTATAATGCCAACTCCTCGACGATCATCACCGACAGCTCGCTTTGGGATTTTTCTCCCAACCTCTCCCTGACCCAGGTGCTTCCCACCTCCGGGACGCTCGATGTCTCCATCAAGAACAACCTCGCCGTTTACGCGCTCGGGAATCCCGTCGACCCCGTTTTCACCCCGCTCATTCCCGATACGGCCTTCGTCGACGAGATGTCCTTCAACCTCTCGCTGCGCCAGCCGCTTTTTTTCGGGAACGCCTTCGCCGCCTCGCTCACCGTCATCGAGGAGACCTACCGGCTCTCCCAGAACCGATACCGGCAAGCCCGGAACGAGCTGGTCGCCCGGGCGGCCCGGGACTATTTCGGGCTCGTCCGGCTGCGGGCCTCCGCTCGCCTGGCCCAATTGTCGCTCGCGGAGGCGAAGCTCGCCGCCGAGGACGCGCGCAGGAAACTCGGCACGGGAACCATCTCGCGCCTCGCCGCGCTCAAGGCGGAGACGCGCCTCAAAAAGGCGGAGCTCGACGCCTTCGACGCCGACGCCGCCCTCCGGGATGAACTGGCCCGCGTCGTCTCGGCCTACGGCCTCGCGCCGGAGGCGACGGTCGGGGAGGAGGCCGCGCCGCTCGCCCTGCCGGAGCTTCCCGGCGGGGAAGAGATCCGCGCGCGGTCGTTTGCGGGCAACCCCGAGATCGCCATGGGCCGCGAGGAGCTCGAGGCGAAGAAGGCGCACGTGACCACGACCAGGTGCGAAAACGCCCACACGCTGACCCTGGGAAGCAGCCTGGTCCTCGACTCGGCGAACACCTACTCGACCGACCTGTGGTCGGCCCTCGCCGATCCGTTCGACGGGAGCTCCAACCCGCGCCTCTCCTTCACCTTCAAGCTGTCGTTCAGGCTCTTCGACGGCGGGGCGGCCGATCAGAAGGTCAGGCAGGCGGAACTGGACGCCGAGACCAGCGCCTGGGCGCTCGCGGGCACAACCAAGGAGTTGTCCGCGAAGGTGGATTCGGGCTTGAGCCGGCTCGAGCGCGCCCGCCTCAACGCCGAGTACGCCGCGGCCGCCCTGGCGGCGGCGGCCCAGGAGTATGAGGCGGCCGGACGCGACTTCGCGCTCGGCCGGATCGCCAAGCTCGATCTCGACCAGCTTGAAATTGCCTACCGCACCGCCGGGCTTGAGGATCGCCGGGCGAAGACCGACCTCGATCTGGCCCGCCTGGATCTCTTCGCCCTCATGGGAGACGATCTTTTCACGCTGCTCACGGGAGGAAAGCCCTAGCCGGTTGTTGGAAATGTTGAGCTTTTTCAACAACCCGATTAGAGTTCTTTTTGAGTGCCCCCAAGATTGCGACGGCACGGGAATGGCTCAGGCGGCGCGGGGAAGC
>CAZKOS010000134.1:0-2883 GCA_964554445.1 uncultured Spirochaetaceae bacterium
ACTCATGAAATACAATCCCCTCCGTCGCGACGATTTGGGAGGAAACAATCTCCGTACGCCGCGCCATCCCTGTGATACGGGATAATGTTTTTTTCGTCAAGCGGCGGTTACTTGTCAACCTCGATGAATCGAATTATAGTACCCTCGATTATCGATCTTTCCGATCGCGACTTGGTATAAGAGGAAAAAGGATTATGGAACGACAACCGGCCGGCGGGGACCGGCCCGATTTCCCCAAACGCGTGCTCATCACCGCCGGGATGCCGTACGGCAACAAGGAGCTCCACTTCGGGCACGTGGGCGGCATGTTCGTCCACGCCGACGTGTACGCGCGGTTTTTGCGAGACCGGATCGGCCGAGAGAACGTGTTGTTCGTGTGCGGGACCGACTGCTACGGGTCCCCGATCGTCGAGTATTATCGCCGGGTTCGGGACGCGGGCGAATTCGAGGGCAGCCTCGAGGAATTCGTCTCTGCAAATCATGAAATCCAAGTGAAGGGACTTCGCGCCTACGAGATCTCCCTCGATATTTTTGCCGCCTCCGGACTCCCCCCGGCCAAGGATTTCCACCGGGCCTTCAGCGGGTTCGTGTTTCAAACCCTCTCCGCCAACGGCCGGCTCGTCAAGTTGACGACCCAGCAATTCTACGACGACGAAGCGGGTGTGTTCCTCAACGGACGGCAGGTGGAAGGACGCTGCCCCATTCAAGGCTGCGCGTCGGAGCGGGGCTACGCCGACGAGTGCGCCCTCGGCCACCAGTACGAGCCGCGCGAGCTCATTGATCCGGTGAGCACTCTCACCGGGAAGCGGCCGGGAATGCGCGACGTGGGCAACTGGTACCTGAAACTCCCCGAATTCCGCGAAGAGCTCCGCCGCTGGGTGGAAAAGGCCGGTACGCTGCCCGGCAAGCGTGATTTCGCGCTCAAGGCCGTGCTTGAGTTTCTGGAACCGCCGGCGGTGCACGTGAAGAAAGAGCATCTCGATGAGCTCGACGCCATGCACGCCGCCCTGCCGCCTCATGAGCGGATCGAGGGAACCGGCAAGTCGGTGAAGCTCGTTTTCAACAGCCTCGCCGAACGGGAGGAGGCCTGCGCCGCTTTCACCGAACGCCGCATTCGCTTCCGCACCGGCAAGACGCTGGTGCCCTTCAGGCTCACCGGCAATGTCGAGTGGGGCGTTCCCGTACCCGAGGCCGAGGGAACGTCCGGCCTCACCTTCTGGGTCTGGCCGGAATCGCTCTGGGCGCCCGTCTCTTTCACCCAGACCTGGCTCGAAGACCATGGACGGCCGCGGGAGGAATGGCGCGACTGGTGGTGCTCCCCGGAAGCGCACGTCGTTCAGTTCCTGGGAGAAGACAATGTGTATTTTTACGGCCCGGCCGAGATGGCGATCTTCATGGGAATGCAGCCGGGCGCGCCGAGCGCCGACGTGCCGCCCGGGTATATCCGGCTGCCGGAGCTCGTCGTCAACAACCACATCCTCTACATGGACAAGAAGGCTTCCTCGAGCGGTGCCGTGAAGCCGCCCATGGCCCTCGAGCTCCTCGAGTACTACACCGCCGACCAGCTGCGCGCCCACTTTTTCAGTCTCGGTCTGGGACTGCGCAGCGTCAGCTTCCGGCCCCTCGCTCTGAACCCGGCGCCGGACGCCCGCACCGGCGACCCGGTTTTAAAAGAAGGCAACCTGCTCTCGAACGTGTTCAACCGCGCCGTCCGCACCTGTTTCTACACCCTGCAGAAGTATTTCGGCGGTCGGCTGCCCGCGGGCGAGGCGAGCGCCGAGATCGTCGCCGAGGGCGAGGAAACCGTCAATAAATACGAGTGGGCGATGTTCCGGCGCGAGTTTCACCTGGCGGCCGCCCGGCTCGATTCATACGTCAGGAACATCACCAAATACTGGGACAAGTCGATCCGCGAGGCGACGGAGGCGGAACATGATCCGGCGCGCGTGCAGGCGCTGCTCAACGCGTTCCATATGGTGAGGGTGGCGGCGGTGCTCCTTCACCCGATCGCGCCCGAGGGATGCGAGATGATTCGCGAGTACCTGAATGTGGGCGAAGAGTTCTGGAATTGGGACCGGATCTTCGATCCCCTGCAGTCCTTCCTCGGTCCCGATCCGGCGCGGCATGAGTTCAAATTCCTCGAACCGCGGGTGGATTTCTTTAAGAAACATCCGAGCCAGATAAAGGGCGGAGGATGAGACCGGCCGCGGTTCTTTAGCCGGAAGCTTTTCGGTTTATGACCCGGTATTGCAGCCAGACACAGCCGCCCTCCACGACTCGAGTCTCCTTTAGTTCGAGATCGACCACATTCTTGATCGAATCGAGATCATCCGCCGTGAAAATCGTTTTCGGCGACGTGCCGCCGGTCAATTGCGGCGAAAAAAGCAGGCTCACTTCGTCCACCAACCCTTCCCGGAGGAACACGCCCGCCAGGACGCCCCCGCTGTCGATCCGGATCGTCTTGACGCCGAATCGTTCCGAGACTTCCTCCAGGGCGGCGCGCAGAGCGACGCGGTTTTCGCCCGCTACGATGCAATGCACCCCGTTCGCCTTTGCCTCGCATTTATACGACTCCGGCGTTCTCCTCGAGCAAAGAACGATGGGCCTGTCGTTCCAATGGGGTTGCCGCTTGATGAGGTCCCAGTTCCGTATTTTCCCTTGACTATCGACGACGATAAGAAATTGGTCGAGGATTTTTTCGATGCGCTCATCCTGAGACATCGGAGCCGCGAGAATGGTATTACTTCCGGAAATCATGGCATCATATGTTTGATCCTGGATCACCCGATAATACAGGAATCCGTCGGGTTTGAGCCAATCTATCCGTCCGTCGAGGCTGCACTCGACGTGATAGGTCACGGTGGGAAGCATGAGAATCTCCTT
>CAZKOS010000134.1:2983-9070 GCA_964554445.1 uncultured Spirochaetaceae bacterium
CGTCGAGGCTGCACTCGACGTGATAGGTCACGGTGGGAAGCATGAGAATCTCCTTTCATTTCGAGCCAAAAATGAGTTTCGTTGAAGACTTTCCCGCAATCATCCGGCAGGCGCGCCCGTCTTTCGGGCGGGACGCGCCTGTGAACGATTTCAGCTCCGCAAGGCCTGGAGATTGGCCTTCGCCTGGGGAACGTTTTTCAAGAAATTTTCCAGCTTCTCACAACCGTAGTCGGGACAGGACGCGCAGGTGGCCAATGAGTCTCCTTTTCCGAGCGCGCAGAGCCTGATTTCGCACATGGTGCAATACCCGACGTGCTTTCCGTCCCGCGCGGTGCACCCGACGCAGTCGATGTCCTCGGCCTTGAACTGGTGATTGAATTGCCTGCCCCACTGGTCCGCCGTCGCCTGCCGCTCGGCGAGCGTCCGGCGCCCGGAAGCGAGGTAGGCGGGGCAGGCGTTGCAATCCAAGCCGCAGTAAGCGATCAATTTTTCCGACATAAAGCCTCCTTGATAATGATGGGTCGATGCTACACCCGCGGCGTGACAGCCGTATGTCATGTTTCCGGGGATTATTGGGAGTATTTTTTGTCAAAGGAGTTCACTTTTTGCGACCATCCTAAAAGGAGGACACGAAGAGCACGAAGGTAACGAAGAACACGAAGAAGATAGAATCAAGAGAAAAAAAGATGGGGGTGGGAGAGTGAACGAAATGCAATTGAAAGACCCTGCAGGAAAGGTTTTTCAATTCTGCCTTTTGCTTATCCTTTTTTCTTCTTCTCCGTGCCCTTCGTGTCCTCTTTTTCCTCTGTGGATAAAGGGGTTCTACCGTCATCGGGCTTGGGCGCGAACTTTTGCTTCAACCGGCCGAAATACTCGCCGGCCTCGTCCTCCGCGACGATTTCCTCTTCGTACTTTTCGACGAGCTCGGGCGGGATCTCGGCAATGAAGCTCGAGGGCGATGATTCGAGCGGCACCCCCAGCCGCCGGCGGGTGGCCGCGGCCGAGATGTAGAGCTTGCGCTTGGCGCGGGTCACGGCCACGTAGAAGAGACGGCGCTCCTCCTCGACGTCGCCGTTCGCCTCGTTCACGGTCCGCTCGTGGGGGAAAAGTCCCTCCTCGGCCCCGGCGATGAAGACGACCTCGAATTCCAGCCCCTTGGCGGCGTGCACGGTCATGAGATTGACCTTATCGACGTCGTCCTTGTCCTTGTTCTCCTCCATCTGGAGGAGGTTGATCCCGATGAGGTAGTCGCGCAGGGACGGCGAGGCGTTGTCGGGATCGGACTCGTAATCGGCGATGGAGTTGACGAGGCTTTCCACGTTCTGGAATTTCCAGCGCGCCACGTCCTCCTTTTTGTGCTGGGAGAGCAGCCAGCCCTGGTAATCGATGCGCTCGACGAGGGCCCGCACTCCGGCGGCCATCCCGCCGCGCGTCCGGGACGCGTCGCGCGTGGCCTCGATGAGGTCGACGAACCCCCGCATCTCGGCGCGCGCCCGGGCGGAAAGCGATCCGGTCTCGCCGGCCTCGGCCGCGGCGGGCGCGGTCGCGAGCTTCAAGGCGCCGAACAGGGAGACGGAGTGGCGCCGGCCGATTTCAACGAGCTGCTCGAGCACGGCATGCCCCAGGCCGCGGCGCGGCGTGTTGACGACGCGGAGCAGGCTCAAGTCGTCGTCCGGGTTGACCGTGACCGTGAGGTAGGAGAGAACGTCCTTCACTTCCTTGCGGCTGAAAAAGCTCATCCCGCCCGAAACGACGTACGGAATGCGATGGCGCAGGAGCGCCTCTTCGATGGAGCGCGTCAGGTGATTGGCGCGGACGAGGATCCCCATTTCCCGGTAGGGGACGCGGTGTTTCTGCGCCTCGGTCCGGATCCGGCCCACGATGAACTCCCCCTCTTCCGCTTCCGTTTGGGGGAGGGCGAGGGTGACGGGCTCGCCCGAGCCGCGGGTGGTCTTGAGCGCCTTGGGCTTGCGCTCGGCGTTGTGGAGAATGATCGCATTGGCGGCGTCGAGAATGGCTCCCGAGGATCGATAATTGCGCTCGAGCTTGATCTCCAGGGCGCCGGGAAAATCGGTCTCGAAGCGCAGGAGGTTCCTGAAGTGGGCGCCGCGAAACGAATAGATCGACTGATCCTCGTCGCCCACCACGCAGATGTTGCCGTGGGCGCGGGCCAGGGCGGTGACGAGACGGTACTGGATGTCCGAGGTGTCCTGGAACTCGTCGACCATGATGTAGCGAAAACGGGCCTGGTACGCGGCGAGCGTCTCCGGCCGGCGCTCGAAGAGCGCGAGCGGCGCGACGATGAGGTCGTCGAAATCGAAGGCCTGGTAGAGGCCGAGCGCGCGGTTGTACTCCCGGTACAGCGGCTCGAAGGCGGCGATCGTGCCTTCCCATGTCTGGCGGCCGGTCTTCACCTTGGAAAAAATTCCCGCCAACAGCGCGACGGGCGTTTTGGAAATGTCGAGCTTCATCTCGCGGGCCAGGTCCTTGATGAGGCCCTCCCGGTCGCTTTCGTCGAAGACGGTGAAGTCGCGCTTGTAGCCGATGAGGTCGTGGCACTCGGAGAGGACGCGCAGGCCGAAGGCGTGGAACGTGGAGACGGAGAGCTTGGCGGCCTTCCGGCCGGTGAGCTCGCGCACCCGGTGGCGCATCTCGGCGGCGGCCTTCTTGGTGAAGGTGACGGCGAGAATGCTTCCCTCGTCTATCCCCCGCTCGAGCATGGACGCGATGCGGTAGGTGATGACGCGGGTCTTGCCCGAGCCGGCCCCGGCGATGATGATGAGCGGTCCTTCGTGCGTGTTGACGGCGCGCTGTTGTTCCGGATTGAGCTCCGGTCCGCGGGAACGAGTCATGGGTGTTGCTCCGTACGGCGTCAGGCGCCCTTGTAGAAGAATTTCGCCGCCTCGAAGCCGGCCAGGCCCAGGGCGACCGCGACGGAGACGATCACGCCGGCGATGAGCACGCCGAGCGCCACGGCGAAAAACGACTTCTTCATGTCCATGCCGAGAATCCAGGCCCCGAGCGCGCCGGTATAGGCGCCGGTGAAGGGGAGGGGCAGGGCGACGAAAATGACGAGGCCGATGTAGCCGAATCTATCGACCTTCTTTTTCACTTTCCGGCGGGCGCGCTCGATGAGTTTTTCCGAAAAACGGGCGTACCAACCGAAGCGGAGAAGCAGCTTGTGCAGGGTCTGGATGAAGAGGAGCACGATGGGCACCACGAGAATGTTGGCGGCCACGCAGAAAAAATACGCGACGAAGGGATCCATCCCCCCCGCCCGCGCGATGGGAATCCCGCCGCGCAGCTCGGAAATGGGGATGATGCAGGCGAGTCCCGCCGCGATAAAAGTCGAAAGGTTCATTCACTCTCCTCGGGGACGCGGAAACGTATTCCCCGGTCCGTCCGCCGGCGGGCGGAATAATAAAATAGTGCGCACGGATACCCGCCAAGCCGCGCTTGGTCGGGTATCTCCGATTATAAGTCTTTGGCATACAGAGATGTATGCAAATCTCTGTATGCCAAGTCAAAAACGATTGAGTATAATCAAATAATTATTGACTCCGGCTTCTCGGATTAAATACGAAAACGCCGATT
The DNA here is from genome assembly GCA_964554445.1 of uncultured Spirochaetaceae bacterium. Classification (GTDB taxonomy): domain Bacteria; phylum Spirochaetota; class Spirochaetia; order SZUA-6; family RPPD01; genus JAFGSW01. Next base: position 6,578 of record CAZKOS010000134.1, read on the forward strand.
GAATCAACTCCCCCGGAAATGGATACCGACGCTGTTTTACATTGTCGGTATTTCCGAGTATAATCGATTTGAAATATTTTTTGGCGCAAGCATTTGGAAAGCGACGATTGATCGACCGTGATGACAAATTCAAAACGAGTGCGTATAAATTGGAATCGCGCCGCATCCTGTTTACCAAGGGGCCGCCCGATGATATTATTTCCCATGCCCAAACGAAAGCTCCTGACGGTCTCCGTCTACGTCGCGGCGGCTTTGCTCGCCTTTTTTTCTTTTTTCGGGGTCGTTTATTCGGCCTGGCCGGAGTTGTCGGATTCCGACCTCCCGACGCTCACCCTCGAGGGCGTGCGCGACGGGGGCTCGTATAAGGGCGTCCTCTCCGTCACCTTTTCCGCGAAAGACCCGACCGCCGGCGTCGGTCGGGTCCGGATCAGGATCGACGACGCCGACGTCTACGACAAGGCGATCGGAGAAAAGAGCTGGTTCGACGGGACCGCGTTCGACACCTCGGGCCTGAGCGAGGGCGAGCACCGGCTCACCGCCGTGGTGACCGACGCTTCGCTCTGGGGTTTGAAGAGTGAGGTCGCCTTCGTCTTCCGGATCGACCGGACGCCGCCGCGCCTCTCGATCTCCTCCTTCAAGACCGCCGTCCTGCAGGGCGATACCGACGGACTCGTCATCCTCACCGATGAAAAACTCTCTTCACTCAAAGTTGCGGCGCTCGGACACAGTGTCGCCTGCTACCCGCTCCCCGGCGGCGAAAACCGCTTTCGCGCGCTCTTCGGCGTGAGTCCGCTCGCCAGGCCCGGGACCTACGAAATCCGGTGCGTCGCCCGGGACCCGGCCGGCAATGAAACGAGCGAGCCGGTCCTGGTGAGGGTCGCGGCCAAGAAATTCCCGTTCGAGGTCATCCATCTCCCGAAGGAGAAGCAGGGGATCCTCCACAATGCGGCCAAGATCAGGGAGGACCACGAGATCGTCACCGAGGCCCTGGCAGAGGGCGGGAACGTGCAGCTCTGGCGGGGGACGTTCGACCGTCCGGCGCCCGGAATCGACAGCTCGCCCTTCGGCATCCGGCGCGTGTATGAAACCGGCGGAACGGCCTCCTACCACCAGGGCATCGACATCGCCAACAAGGCGGGGACGCCGATCGAGGCCGCCAACACGGGCGAGGTGCTCTTCGCCGGGAAATTGTTCGTAACGGGGAACACCGTCATCCTCGATCACGGACAGGGGGTGGTGAGCTATTATTATCACATGGAGAAGTTGGGAGTGAAAAAAGGCGACGTGGTGGCCAAGGGGGCGGTGCTCGGCTGGATGGGCACCACCGGCCTGTCCACCGGCAACCACTGCCACTGGCAGGTGACGGTCGGCGGGCAGTGCGTCAACCCCGACGATTGGCGGAAATTCAGCTACGAACCGGAAAATGAGTGATGCGGGTGGAGAATGCGTCGGAAACGGCCGATCGGCTCAGGCCTGCGCAATCGCAATCGAAGATGGTGACCTGCGGCGTCGACGAGGCGGGGCGCGGTCCTCTGGCCGGTCCGGTCACCGCCGGCGCCGTCGTGCTGGGTGAGGGCTTCCCGGTCGAGATCCTGGCCGATTCGAAGGCGCTCACTCCCGCGCGCCGCGAACGGGCGGCCGCCGTCATCCGCGCGCGGGCCGCGGCCTGGGCCGCCGGTTGGGCCTGGCCCGAGGAAATCGACCGCTACAACATCCACCGCGCCACGCTCCTGGCCATGGCCAGGGCGGTGCGCGCCCTCGGCGTGAGTCCCGACCTCGTCCTCGTCGACGGTCTCTATCCGCCGGCCCTGGCGTCCGCCTGCCGGACCATTGTCGGGGGCGACGCGCTCGTGCCCGAGATCATGGCGGCTTCCATCATCGCCAAAACCGCGCGCGACCTGTGGATGGAACGGTACGATCGCGTCGAGCCCGCCTACCGGTTCGGCGAGCACAAGGGATATCCCACGAGAATGCACCGGGAACTCGTCAAGAAGCTGGGCCCGTCGCCCATCCACAGGAAGAGCTTCAGAATTTCTTAGCTTTCACGAAAGATACCGCTTTCTCGAAACCCTCGACGAATCCGTCCAGGTCCTCGCGGAACACAATGATCGAATGGCGTTCGAATTCCTGCTCGCCGTTTTTCTTACTTTCGACGATGTTGAGGAAGATGTCGCCGTTTCGGTTCTCTTTCACATTGAAAAAATACGTGCGGCGGCCGGAGACCGCGCGCGAGGAAAAAAGCTCACCCCTGACTCCCATAATCCCCATCCTTGCTTTTTTCTGACTTTTCACTACTATATCCGAAAGCTCGCATTCCTTCAATCAGAAAAAGAAAAAAGTGAGACTCCGGCGCGCTCCGCGCTTGCCTTCACCGCGGATTCCGTGTTATATTCAGGTTCAAAAATCCGCGCGCCTGTCGTATAGCGGCTATTACCTTAGCCTTCCAAGCTAAAGATGTGGGTTCGACTCCCATCAGGCGCTGGATGAGAGAGT
>CAZKOS010000135.1:0-9042 GCA_964554445.1 uncultured Spirochaetaceae bacterium
CATCCGTGGTTTTCTTTGGGGAGGGAGGCGTTCTAGAGCTTATCCAGCGCGTCCTTGATCTCGTCCTTCACCTGGACGACGGTCTCGCTTTTTTCCATGGCCGCGAGCTTGCCGCGCAGATCGGTGAAATGGTTGAAGACGACGCCGCGGACGGCGTAGATGCGGACCGCGGAGCTCGGGTGGTCGAGGAGCATGACGAGCGCCTTCTTGACGTGGACCGACCTGGTCCGGGAGAGTTTCAGCGCAACCCATTGCACGAACCCGTCCTTGCCGGTCCACCCCTCGCGCAGCGCCTTCTCGATCGTCGCGGCCGCGTTTTCGTTGAGCTCCCTGTCGAGCAGGCTGGACAACACGAGCTGCCGCATCTCGATGGGCTTTCCCGTCTCGAGCAGATAGGAACGCAGAAAGTCGAACGATTTCGCCGAGCCGATGGCGGCCAGGGCCTTCGTCGCCTCGGTTTTGACGGGGAGTTCCGGATCGTTCTTCACCTTGTAGATCAGGATGTCGACGGCCTTGTCCGCTCCCGGCCGGGCGAGCCCCCGGCAGGCCGCCACCCGCACTTTCCAGTTGGAGTCCTTGAGGCACTCGATGAGGGAATCCGCGACCTGGGCGAGAGCGAAGTGTCCGAGGGCCTCGGCGACGGAGGCTTTGAGGAGCGGGTCGTTCTCGGCGAGGGCCTTTTTCAGGGGTGAAACCGCGGCCGCGTCGCCGATCTTCCCGAGCGCCTCGGCCGCGTACATGCGCCAGACGCGCTCCTCGTTCCGGTCGCCGAGGATTTTCAGGAGCTTCGGCACGGCCGCTTCGGCCCGCAGGTCCCCCAGCGCCGTGATGATGGTCGGCTTGCGCTCCGGCCTCGTTTCCGGATCGTCGAGTTTTTTGAGAAGCGTCTCCGCCATGGTTTTGTCGCCCAACCGGCCCACCGCCGCGATGGCGCTGTAGGCGAGCAGGTTGTCGTCCGCGTCGGCCAGCTTCAGCAGGAGGGGAAGCGAGCGCTTCGATTTTACCTCCGCCAGGTAGGCGACCACGGCGCGCATGACGTCCGGATCCTCGTTTTCGTAATTCTCGAGGATGGTATACGCCACCGGCTCGGCGCCTTCGAACTTCTGGTCGGTGAAAAGGCCGAGGATCTCCTTGCGAAGGTCGGGGTTCACCGAGCGCGCGAGCACGCCCGCGAGCCTGCCGTCAAGGGACGTCTCCCCGGCGGCCCTGACCTTCTTGACGATGTCGATGATCTGGCTGTCGATGCCGTATTCGATCGTCTCCCCCCATTCGGCGAGCGTCGCTTTCGGCACCGGCGCGGACTGGGCGGAGAGACGAACGGCGGACAAAACCAGTAAAACAACCGATAACAGGCGCGAGCGCATCATGCCCTCCTCTTCAACCTCCCTTTTAATATATCGTCGACGATCTCAACCTTCAACACCAGATACATCGCGAGGGTGATCCCGGCGGAGGCCAGCCCGACGCCGAGCAGGACCGCGAGGCGCGGCAGGAAGCCGAGGCCGGCGACGGCCGGCCGGACGAACACCAGGTAGGCGGCCGCCAGCCCGGCGAGCGGAACGTTGGCGACGAGCACCTTGCTGCCCGAACGCGCGAGGCTTTTCAGCCCGAGCCGTCCCAACCGCTTTCTCGCCAACGCGACGAAGAGCGCGAGGCCGGCCGAAAAGGCGACGGAGCTGGCGAGCGCCAGACCCGCGACGCGCAGGGGGGTTTCCTTGAGCACGATCGAGAGCCCCACGTCCACGGCGAGGATGAGCGCGGCGACGGCGAGCGGCCGCTTGTAGTCCTTGAGCGAATAAAACAGGCGCTGAAACAGGTTGACGACGGCGGTGGGCAAAAGCCCCAGGGCGAAGGCGGTGAGCACCCCGCTCGCCTGGAGCGTGCCCGCGCGGGTGAAGGCCCCGTGCTGGAGGGTGAGCCCGATGACGTCCTCTCCCAAAAACACCAGCAGGAGCGTGGAGGGGACGAGGAGCGTGAACATGAAGCGCAGGCCGTACCGCAGCGACTCCTTGAGGTCGTCCGTGAGCCCCAAGGCCGCCTGCCGGCTGAAGCGCGGAAAGAGAACCGTGATGATGGAGACGGAAAAAATGCCCAGCGGGAGCTGAAAGTACACCCCCGCGTTGTAGAGCGCGGTCACCGATCCGGCCTCCAGCGTGGAGGCGAAGGCCTGGGCCACGATCGTGTTGAGGACGAAGATGGAGGCCGAGCCGACCACGGGCAGCCACTGGCGGACGATTTGGCGGAAATCCGCGTTCCCGAACCGGAAATCGGGGGCGAAGCGGTACCGGGCGCGCACGAACGACGGGATCTGGAACAGCACCTGGACGAGGCCGCCGGAGACGATGCCGACGATCATGCGGTAGGCGAGCGGCAGGGGCAGCCAGAGAATGGAGGCGATGACCGTGACGGAAAAGAGAATGGGGGTGAAGGCGGGGATCGTGAATTTCTGTTTCGCGTTCAGCGCGCCCATGAGCACGGCGGACAGGCTGATGAAGAGGAGGAACCAGACGTCGTAGGGGAAGAGGCGCTCGGTGAGGTCCATTTTCCAGCGGTACGCGCCCGCGCCTTTTTCCTCGGTCCAGGTCGCCCCGCGGTCGCGGGAGCGGTAAAACGTTCCCTCCGTGACGGCGGCGAAGAAGCTCCGGGCGTCGGCGGAAATCGAGACCGACGACCATGTCTTTCGGCCGGCCGCGTCGAGCCGGGTCCAGGCCGCCCCGGCGTCGCCGGACAGATACACGTACCCGTCGCTGCCCGCCCCGAGGACGGTCTTTCCGTCGGCCGCGATCGACAGCCAGGCCCAGCTCCGTCCCCCCTTCCCGGTTCGGCGCGTCCAGGAAACCCCCGAGTCCCGGCTCACCGCCAGGGACCCGTCGCTCGTCCCCACGAGGATGACGCTCCCGTCGGACGAAAGGGCGAGCGCTTCGACGCCCGCGGCCGGTTCCCGCCATCCCCCGGCCGCGGTCGCTTCGCTCCAGGTCGAGCCTCCGTCCCGCGAAATCAGGAGAAGGCCTTCCCCCGTGCCGGCCGCGGCGATCCTCCCGTCGCCCGAAAGCCCGACGGCCGACCAATCCCGCCGCCCCGCCGCCGGGAGCGGGCGCCAGCTTGCGCCCGCGTCGGTTGATGAGTACAGGTACCCGTTCTTCACCGCCCCGACCGCCCGCGCGCCGTCGCCCGCCAGGGCGAAGGCCGCCCATTTGTGCTCGCTCCGTGTATCGGTCCAGGTTTTTCCGCCGTCCCGGCTGACGTGAAACGCGCCGTCGTCCGCCGCCGCCGCCAGCCGCGAGCCGTCCGCCGAGGCCGCGAGGTAGAGCTTCGTGTCATTGAAGTGGACGAGCGCGCCGACGATCTGGCGGTTGAACACGACGCCCAGCGTGCAGAGGGGCACCAGCAGGACGAAGACGAAGGCGAGGAGGTTCGAGGCCGCGCGCCGGGCGCGCTCGCCCGAGGGGTCCCGCACGAGGGCCGTGGAGAGCGTGGGGATGAAGGCCGAGGAGAGGGCCCCCTCGGCGAAGAGGTTGCGCAGGCTTTCCGGGATGCGGATGACGGCGGTGAGGACGTCGGCCAGGCCGGTGGAGCCGAACACGTAGGCGAAAACGAAGACGCGCACGTAGCCCATGATCCGGCTCAAGGCCGTGCCGATCATGACCACGGCGGCCGAGGCGGCGCTTCTACGAAGGGCTTTTTCCGGCGGCGGCGCGTTTTCCGGGGGGGGTATAGGCTCGCTCAACTTTCACCTCGATACGCATGACGTCGCCGGTCTTGGCTTCGGTGAACGAGATCACCCAGTCGCCGGACTCCTCAAAGGTGCAGCTGACGAGTGTTTCCTTTCCCGGCGCGATTGCGATGCGTCTTGTCACCGTCTGCTTCTTTCCGTCTTTCCGGATGAGGCGGCAGACGATGGCGGCGCTCCCCTTCCGTCGGTCGGCGACCGAGAGGCTGATCGGCCGGCCCGCCGCCAGGGAGGCGGCCAGCGTGGCCCCGATCCGGGTCCCTCCCAGGGTCGCGTAGAGAACGGGAGCAGTATAGCGGAAAACCCGCCGCGCGCCAAGGTAACGGGTGCGGTAGTAGGTCTCCTCGAGGGAAGAGATTTTGACGCCGATCGTCGGGCCTTCCGACGCCGCGTGGATGATCCGGCTCCCGCCGATCACCATGCCCACGTGGGAAACGCCCCCGACGGTGTCGAAAAAGACGAGGTCGCCGGGAAGGAGCGGCCCCTTCACGCGGGGCAGCGTCAGATACAACTCGGTCACCCCGAGAGGCAGCTTCTTCCCCGTCGCCTCCAGGTAGACGGCGTACATGAAGCCCGAACAATCGACCCCTTTCTTCGACCTGCCCCCGGAAACGTAGGGAACGCCGAGGTATTTCATGGCCGTTCGCACCAGACGCTCCTGGACGTACCCCTTGTTGATCTCGACGGCCGACTTCGACAAGAACCGCTGCTCGGCGCTCAGGGGACCGGCGATGAGGGCGATGAAAACGAAAAGCGAAAGCGTCCTTCTACCCATGTATTCCTTTCCCACGGCATAAGCGGCGCGCCGCGAACCTTACATGAATAATATCGGCGCTTTGGCTTCATGAATCCAGCGTCAGGTTCGAGCTGAGCTCCAGGAAAAGAGGAATTTATAAGGAAGCCAGGAAACCAGGATGCAGGAAATCATGAAAAAGAGGAACAAATAGAAAGAAGACCGGTCTACGTGAAATTTATCTTTTCCTTTTATCTTCATTCTAAATTCAGTTACTGATTATGGCTCTCTTCTCACTTCTTCTTTGTTTCTTTGTTTCATTATTTCTCTTTCCTGGTTTCCTGGTTTCCTTATCGATTTTCTTTTGAGTCATAGCGGGCCAGGAAATCGCGGGCCAGGGCGGCGAAGCGGCCCCCGGCGATCGCGGCCCGCGCGTCGCGCATGAGGCGGTCGAGGAACCAGAGGTTGTGCACGGTGACGAGCATGGCGGCGAGGATCTCGCCGCATTTGAAGAGGTGCCTGAGGTACGCCCGGGAGAAGCGCCGGCAGGAGGGGCAGCCGCACTCGGCGTCGAGCGGGGCGTCGTCGAGCCGGTGCTTCTCATTGCGCAGGTTGACGGTGCCCGCCCGCGTGAAGGCGAGGGCGTTGCGCGCCGTCCGCGTCGGGAAGACGCAATCGAAGAGGTCGACGCCCTCCCCCACCGCCGTGAGCAGGTGCCAGGGGGTGCCGATGCCCATGACGTAGCGCGGTTTCGACTCGGGGAGCAGCCCGGCGGAGACCACGAGCATCTCCTCGAAACGGCCGTCTTCCTCGCCCACCGACAGACCGCCGATCGCGTATCCGGGAAAATCGAGGGAAACGAGGGCGGCGGCGCTTTCACGCCTGAGGTCGGCGAAGAAGTTGCCCTGCACGATCCCGAACAGGAGCCCGGGGAATCCCGCCCCCGCCCTTTCCCGCCACGCTTTCAGGCTCGCGTCCGCCCAGAGGGTCGTGCGCCGGACCGCGTCCGCGGCCTCGAGGCGGGAGGCCCCGAAGGCGGTGCACACGTCGAGCGGCATGAGCACGTCGCTGCCCAGGGCGGCCTGCACGGAGACGACGTCGGCCGGGGTGAGCGAATGCGTCGAGCCGTCAATGTGCGAGCGGAAGGTGACGCCTTCGTCCGAAAGTTTGCGGAAAGACGCGAGAGAGAATATCTGGAACCCTCCCGAGTCGGTGAGGATGTTCCGGTCCCATCCCATAAACCGGTGGAGCCCCCCGCACCGGGCAATCACCTCGATGCCCGGGCGCAGGTAGAGATGATAGGCATTGCAGAGAATGAGGCTGAAGCCGATTTCCTTCAGGGCCCCGGGATCGACCGCCTTGACCGTGGCATTGGTGCCCACCGGCATGAAAGCCGGCGTCTCCACTTCGCCGTGGGGCAGCGCCAACCGCCCCGTCCGCGCGCGCGTGTCCGTGTCCCTGGCAAGGATCGTGAATTCAGGCACTGGATTCACCTTTGATCGTTTATACTCAATCTGTTTTGAAAGAGACCGTGCGATTCGCCGTTCCGGCAAAGAATGTTTTCATCTTCCGCTGCGGCCCGGCCCACTTCACCATCCTCTTCCGTTTTCATCCTCGGCTTTCCCCTGGCTCCATCCGCGGTCAGACGCGGCTTTCTCCTCTTCTTCCTTCTTTCTTTGCGACCGGAGCCTGCCCCGAGCCCTTCGTGTCCCCCCACGTCGGGGAAAGCTTTTACGTCTGCGCGCGCGCGAGCATGACCGAGGCGATGGCCAGAAAAACCATGATCGGAAGGAAAGCGCCGAGCCACGGGGTCACGATTCCGTTCTTGGCCAGGGCGTCGGTGATGAGTTGGAAGACGAAAAACACGACCGACACGCTGAGCGAGAGGAGGAGGTACATGAGGAGAATGTTCTTGCGGAAAACCCGTCCGACCGAGGCCGCGAGGATGGCCACGATGAACACGCGCAGGGCATAGGAAAACTTGTTGAAGTATCCCGTCTCGGCGGCCTCCACGGGCAGGCCGGACTCCTTGAGCTCGGAAATCCATTCGGACGCCGCGGCCAGGTTCATTTCCTCTATTTTATGGGTCGTGAGCCTGAATTTATCCGGATCCTGCCGTATCTCCGAGGCCCGGTATTGCGTCACCCTCTTCCCGACGAGGAAGGTGTGCTCGGCATTGTACTCGTACACCCAGGCGTTCGGCATGATCCACGCCGCGCCGTCCCAGACCGCCCGGTCGGAATAGACGACCCGCGCGTGTCCCCGGTCGTAGATGAACACGCCGCTCAAGGAATTATCCTGCGGCGTGTACGCGTCGACCTTGAGCAGGACGTCGTGCTCACGGTCGATGAACCCGATGTCCGAGGACGGCCCCGCCTGCGCCTCCGGCTTTTTCAGAACGAGCGCCTGCCGCTCGTTCTTGGATTTGAAGGTGGGGAGCACAACGTTTTCCTCGAAAAAAAAGACGAACACGCTCATGATCAGCCCGATGAAAACGAAGGGAAGAATGAGGCGGAAAAAGCTCATCCCCCCCCCGAGCACGGCGATCAGCTCGTTATTGGCGTACAGCATGCCGAGCGTGTAGGAGATGGCGAAGAGCATGGCCACGGGCATGGCGTAGGAGACGCACTTCGGGATATAGAGGAGAACGATGATGAGGATGTCGCCGGCGGGCACCTGCTTGTCGATGTACGACCAGAGGTAGGCGAAGACGTCGATCAGCTCGAGGAGGACCATGAAAAACACGAGGGTGATGAAAAACACGAGGAGGCACGTCTTGATGATCATGCGGTGGACGTGCTTCATTTTTTCAGCCTCAGGAAATTGAAGACGATCCCCGCGGCGAGAATCACGAGATTCGGCATCCACATGGAGATGAAGGGGGGCACCCCCTGGTTGAATCCCACCTCGTGGCCGAGAAGGAGCAGGCCCCAGTAGATGATGGAGACGAGCAGGCCGATGCCGAAGCCGAAGAGCCGGCCGCTGCGCCGCGCGAGGAGGCCGAGGGGGAAGGCGAAAATCGCGAACACGAGACAGGAGAAGGGGAAGGCGAATTTGCGGTTCAGCTCGAGCGTGTAGCGGTCGAGCTCGGCGCTGCGCAGGGGACGGTCCCGCAGGGCCAGGTAGTTCGCGTACATGTCTTCGACCCGGTTCCGCGTCTGACCGAAGGAGGCGATGGGAAAGACGTCGGATTCGCTCGCGTAGCGGATTTCCTCCCGCAGGCTGTTGAACTGGGCCTGCGCCTGGAGCTTCTGGGCGGCGATCCCCTGCTCCAGCTCGGCCCGCTTCTGCTGGATGATGTTCCAGATGTCGAAGGCGGTCTTGTCCATGGGCCCGAGGGAGACATTGACGCTGAACGGCTGGAGGAGGAGATTGTATTCCATGGAGTCCGCCATCGAATATTCGAACCGGTCGTGCTCGCGCGCGTCGATGAGCTGGCTGAAAACGTTTTCCAGGGAGAGGGTCACGACGTCGGGCTGCGTCTTGTTCGGCACCACCCGCGCGCGGCGGGCGGTGATGACCCGCCGGTCCAGTTGGGCGGTCTTGTCGAAGATGACGATGTCGTAAATGTAATCGTCGTCCACCGGGCCGGTCATGATGGTGAGGTTCTGCTGCCGTATCGAGCTCACCGAGAAGGCGTCCAGATGAAGCTGCGGATGGGCGAGGAAGATGCGCCGCCCCACCTTCTTTTCCTCGAGCGAGCTCGCCGGCAGGAGAACGTCGTTCGTGTAATAGGAAACGAAGGAGAGCACGAATCCGAGCACGAGGAGCGGGACGAAGAGCCTGAAGGTAGAAAGGCCGGCCGCCCTCAGGGCGAGGACCTCGTTGTCGGAGGAAAGCCGCGCCACCGCCATCAGGCACCCGACGAGGGTGCCGAAGGGGAAGGCGAACAGCACGACGATGGGGATCTTCAGAACGACGATGATGAGCACTTCGGGGATGGGGATGTTCTTGGCCAGGATATTCTCGTTCTGGATGAGAAGCAGCAGATTGTTCACGAAAAAGATGAAAAAGAAAAAAAGGAAGGCGACGAGAAACGAGAAAAACACCTCGCGCGCGACGTACCAGTACACGGTCCACGGATGCGACTTTCGGCGGAGCACCGCGCTACACCCCCGTGGATCCGAAACCACCCGCGCTGCGGGCGGTGGCGGTGAGTCCGCTCGATGAGAGAAACCGGGCGCGCGTGACGGGCGCAATGACGAGCTGGGCGATCCGGTCGCCGCGGTTGACGGTGAACGGCTCCCGCCCCAGGTTGGCGAGGATCACTTTCACCTCGCCCCGGTAGTCGGCGTCGATGGTGCCGGGGGCATTGAGGAGGGAGAGTCCGTGTTTGATCGCAAGGCCGCTTCGCGGGCGGACCTGGCCCTCATAGCCCCGCGGGATCTCGAGGACGACGCCGGTGGGCACGGCCGCCCGCTCCCCCGGTGCGAGCGTCAGCGGTGCGCCGATGCAGGCCCGCAAGTCGGCGCCGGCCGCGTCCGCAGTCTGGTATTCGGGGAGGAATCCGTCTTCGGCCGTGACTCGTATTTCCATAGAGAAAGGGATAACGTAAAGAGAGGTATTAATCAATCCCATG
>CAZKOS010000136.1:0-8998 GCA_964554445.1 uncultured Spirochaetaceae bacterium
CCGCCTGGCGGGACGCGGTCGCGGCGCGCATCTCCCGGGTGACTTCGGCCTGGGACGCGAACGCCGAATCCGTCTGGGACAATCTGCCGCTCGACCATCCCGAGCTCCTCGCTTCGCTCGGCGGCGAGAGCGGGCACTTCAGCTTGAGCCTCGCGGCCTACCGGCAGGGCCTGGTGAACGAGTTCGAGCGCATCCGGGCCCAGGAAGAGCGGATCTTCCGGGAGAAGCGGCTCTCGGACCAGTATTCGCTCCGCAAGAAGACGGACGAGGAAGCCGCGGCCGAGACCGCCGACCGCCTCATCGCCGAGGCCAGGGAAGAGGGCGAGGCGGGCATCCGGCGGGTGCGCGACGGCCTCGAGCGCCTCGACCTCCAGGTATCGGTGGGCAGCGTCGACGTCTGCTCGCGGGACTGGCTTCAGAGCTTCGAACGGGAGTTCGACAAGGGACTGGACGTCTGGGAGAGCGCGGAGCGCGAGTTCCTGCGCCGGCGTTCGGAATGGGAAAAGGAGGCGGGCATCCGGTTCGAGGCCGCGGAAAACGAATGGGCCAGGGCCTACCGGCGCCTTTCGGACGCGCGGGCCGCCTGGGAAGCGGGGCTCATGCAGGAGAAGGAACGGGGATTGCGGCTCTGGCGGGAGAATGAGGACAAGCTTGCCGTTTCCCTGCGCGAGGCGAGCGAGAAGCTCGAGCAGGCGATCGGGGAGCGGACCGGCGGGGTGAGCTCGCAGATTCAGGCGCTCTTCGACATGTACCTCCAGGCGGACACGGTGCTCGTCACGGCCGACAACTCCGTCGAGTTCTGGCGCGACGACCTTTCCAACCTGATCGCCGAATACAACGATTCGGACACGGCGCGGACCGAGGGGCGGATCGATCCCGCGCGGCTCGAGACGGCCCTCCGCGATCGCGACACGGCCGCGCTGACGGCCCTGGCCGGGGAGCTTTCCGTCAAGCTCACCGCCGTGCAGGACTCCTTCCGGGAGCGGCAGGCCGAATTCGACGGCGAGCTGTGCCCGATCCTGGACCGGTATTACGACGCGCACAAGGACGATCCGCACCAAACGATCTCGGTGTCGTTCCAGTACGGCGACGAGCGCTTCATGGACTTCGTGAACGCAAGCGGCGGCGGCGGGTGGAATTTGTCCGAAGAGAAATGCCGGGCTTACTTTGCGCGGCAGATCGAATCGTTTTTCGCCGTCGACGGGCAATCCATCCTCACGGTCATCGCCCGCATGGCCGATTTCAACGATCCCCGCCTGAACGACGACGCCGAAGGCGCGCGCGTCGCCGTCACCCTCACCTGCTCTTACCGGATGCAGGGCGGCTCCGAGTTTCACTTCGACACGACCGCCGGCTGCTGGTCCGAGGAGTGGCTGACGGCCGCGTCGCAGTACCTGGCCGGGGAAATCAAGCATTACGGCGACCGGGCGGCCGGGGCCGTGAGCGCCGCGCAGGAGCTCTCTTTCTGGCTCGAGCAGCGGACGACCTATGAAAACTACCGGCAACAGGCGGCGCAATCCCTGGCCGCCACCTACGGGCTCGCCCTCGGCGACGCGGACGCGGCCGAGCGAGACGCGGCAAGCGGCGACTGGTCGACCCTCCTCATCGACGATTACCAGCGCGAGCTCCTCATCGCCCGGGGCGAAAGCGCGTACTGGCAAAAACAGGTGGCGATCGCCCAGGCGGTGGCCGATTACGCCCGCGACACGAGCTCCGAGCGGCCCACCGAGGCCGAGACCCAGGCCATGTACGACGCGGCGCTCGCCGATTTCGAACAGGCCGAAACCGATTACCAGGCGGCGGTGGCCGAGCTCACGCGGCGCGGACGGGACGTCGCGACGACGCGCGAGGAATACGAACGGGCCAAGTCGGTTTGGGACCAAGCGCGCTCCGCCCTCGAGCAAAAACAGGCCGTCTACCGGCAAAAGATGGGCGTCCTCATGAACATGGGGGACGAGTATTTCAGGAACGGCATCCAGGCCCGGTACGGCGAGCTCCTCGTCGCCTACGGCTTGAAATCGAGGGAGAACACCCCCACCGCAGCCGAGACGATGGCGGACTACTACGCCGCGCTCGCGCGCTACGGCGACGAACAGCGGGCCGCGGCGGGCGCCCGGGAGCTCTCGGCTCTCGTGAACGGGAGCGCACAGTCCGGCCTGCCGAGACTGGCGGATCTTCAACAACGCGTTTCCGATTACGGAACGATCCTCTCTTTCGACCGGTCGACGGGCGAGGCCCGCGTCAATGCCGGCCGGAACCTGCCGGGTCTCGACGACCTTACCGCCGCCGCGGACGCCTACAACCTGCTCCTGGGCGACGGCGACGCCGACCCGGCGGAGCTCAAGCTCGGGCGGCTCACGCTCGACGGCATGGCCGCCTCCCTCACGGCCGGGGCGGCCGACGCCTACCGGGACAGGATCGATGCCATGAGCCTCCTCGCCGCGGACTCGTACGCCCAATGGACCGCGGCCGCGGCCACCGGGCTCTCCCCGGACGAAATCCGCGCCCAGGCCGAAACCGCCTGGACGGTCTACCTGCGGGACAAGTCCCGGCTCCTTGCGGGCGTCTTCGATAAAATCGCGAGCGGCGCGTACACGAAAGAGAATCTCGCGGTCAAGGACGATCTCTCCGGTGAGGAACGACTCGCCCTCGCCTGCCTATTCGCCTTCGACGGGGAGCAGGCCGCCGCGCTCCGCGGCAGCCTCGCCGCGATCGCGGCGCTCTTCCCCGCGACCTCTCCCGGCCCGCTCGAATCCTACCGCGACGCGATCAAGTCGCTCGCCGCGTCGGATGAGACCGCCCGCGCCTTTTTCGCGAACGGCGGCAACATCTTCGGCGGCCTCGATGATGCCGATCTCTTCGCTCCCGAATCGGCGCGCGAGCGCGACCGCGCCCTGGCGCGGGCTTCCGTCATCGACCGCTACTCGGGCCTCGCCCACTGCCTGCAGGCCGACGCCGAGGCGCGGGCCGCCGACGAACTGGCCGCCTGGCTCTCCGCCAACGGGCTCGGCGGCCGGAGCGACGCCGGGTTCGCGCTCGCGGATCCGGAGAGCGCCTGGCAAGCGGCCGTCGCGGGCGGCCGCGCGGACCGGCAGACGGTCCTCGCCGCGCTGAAACGCGGCGAAGACGGTCTTCGGAACATCAGCCCGGGCCTTCCCGCCTGGATGCGCGAGGGAGTCGCGGACTATCTCGGGAAGCTCGCGGATTACTTCACGCTCAAGCTCGTCATGGCGGAAAAGCCCGCCGATACCGACGACCTCGGAATCGTCACCGAATGGCACGCCGAACAAAAGTCGGAGCTCGACGCGGAGATCGCCTCGCTTGAAACCGGGCAGGCCGCGCTCGACCGCCGGACGGCCGACCTGCGCGTCTTTCAGTCGACCATGGCCGATCAGGATCTCGCCCCGCTGGCCAAGCTCGTTACCGTCTACCGGGCGCTCGGCGGCGCGGGGGAGGCGATCCTCGACGACGACACGGCGGGGCTCCTTTCCCGGCACTCGCTCACCGCCGCCGAGGCGCGGGAAGAGCTCGTGAATCTCGCGGCCGTCACCCTCGCCTCCCGGGCTTACGGCCAGGACGGATCCGACCCGGAGGCCGTGCTCGCCTCGTCTGCGGACCTGGGCCTCGGCGACCTGCTGAGCAATGACGCAGCGCTCAAGGTTTCAATCCTGCAGCAGGCCGCTACGCTCCTCGCCGGGGCCCGCTCGCTCGACCGGTCCCTCGCCTCGCTCGACTTCACGGTCATCTCCGGGCCGGAGGCGCGCTACGCCCTGTGGCGGCGCTGCGCCCCGGAGGACGTGCGCTCGGCGATCTCCGGTGCGGTCTCCGGTGCGGTCTCCGGTGCGGTCTCCGGCGCGAACGCGGACGCGATCCGGGCGGCGCTCGCCGGCGACCCGCCGGATCCGGAGAGGCTGCGCCTGACGCTTTCCCTGGGCGCCCTCGAGGCCGTGGCCGGAATCAAGGGCGAAGGCAAAGCCTATAGCCGCGCCCTCTACCTGGGTCTCGCGGACGCGGGCTTTGCGGGGACCGAGCTGGCCGACGCCTGGACGCTCCTCTGCGACGCGTACGGGATCGCCGAGCGGGACTCCGCCGCCGAGCTCGCCGCCTTCGCGGGAAGCGGCGCGGACGCGGCCGGGCAAGCCCTGTTTTGCTACGAGGGCTCGCAGTACGGAAAAGCCTATTACCTCAAGGGGCTCATTCTCGCCGGTGAATCCGCATCGCCATACCTCGACGATTCGGTGCGCGCGGAAATCGACGGGTTCACGAGACAGCTCGAACTCCTCAAAAATTATCTGCCCGGAATCGACGGCGACAAGCTCGCCTACGCCGCCGCCGCCGGGGAGGACGCGCTCACGGTCGGAAAAGCCGGCGCCCTCATCGAGCTCGGCGTCGACGACCCGTTCTTCATCCAATTCGGCGGCTCTGCCGGAGGCTCCCGGCTCGACTTCCTCCTGGGCCGGGCCGGGGGGACGGCGCGGAACGTGAGCGCGCTCATGCTCGAACGGGGCACGATCGAAGCCCGGGCGAACGCGGACGCGGCCGGGGATCACGCCCGCCTTCTCGCCCAGGTCACGCGCGAGCGCGACCTCGTCGCGCGCTGGCTTGCGGCCGACGAGACCGCCGTCACCCGGAGCGGGGTCGAGTACACGGCCAAGTTCGGCTTCAATTTCCGCATGGCCCTCGAGGCGGACAACCTGGCCGTTGAAAACGGCGACCCGCTTCCGGCGCAGGCGACGGAAACCCTCACCGACGACGCCTCTTCGCCCGGCGGTCTCTCCTACTACGCGTCGCGCCTCGACAAGAGCGGCTACCGCAACGAGGAGCTCGACCGGTACAACGGGCTCCTCGCCGCGGGACGGATCTTGGCGGGAGCTTTCAACCGCCCCGCCCCGGGCGACGCCGCCCGGGAACGCTTCCGGCAGGCCGTCGCCCCCCTCGCCGTGTTCTTCGACGCCGATCCGGCCAATGACCGGGTCGACGATTCGCTCGCCGGCCTTCTTGACGCGATCCAGACGGACGACGAGGCGATGAGGAGCGCGGACAACGCCCGCTACGGGATGGAGCGGCGCATCGCCCTGCTCAAGAACGAAACGGCGGGCGCGGCCGAGGCCCTCGAGGCCGTGAAAACGCGGAAGGAAGCCTACGAGACGGAGGTCGTCAATCCCCTGCGCGCCGAGCTCCGCGAGCTCGAGGCCGGCGCCGACGCGGCCGCGGCCGCGCTCGATACGGCCAAAGCGCCCTTCCTCGCGGCCGACGCCGCCTATCAGGAACAGCAGGCCGCGCTCAAGGCGAAGTACGACGCGCTCGAAAACAAGCGACTCGACCTGCAGACCAGTGAGGAAATCCTCGAGTACGCCAAGAGCATCTACCTGAAACCCGCCGGCGGCGAAGAAACTCTGGCCGTCGACCCCGAGGCGAAGCTCGCCAAAGTGCGCTTCGAGTCCGGGAAGGCCGACGCCGTCTACCGGACGCTCGAGGCGCTCTTCGGTACCGACGAGAAGCGGCGGAGCATTCTGGAGACGAATCCCGAGCTCAAAATCGCGTTCGAGGATTACGGCGACAGCTACCGGTCGTTCCTGCGCATGAAGGAGGCCCAGCGCCTCATCGAGGACGCCCTGCGCATCCAGAACGGCAACGTGGAGACGGCCCGGCGGGAAGCCTACGAGGCCCTGGCCGACCTGGGGAACGCGGGCAACTTCAACCTGCTCTCCACCGAGGTGAAGGAAGGAGACGAACAGGGCGGGTACGAGGAATGGTACGCGGATTACGCCGACAACCGGGACGCCGTCTATTTTACCGCGGAGTACTGGCTCGAGTTCTTCGACCTGCCCGCGGATTCCGGAACCGGCTTCGCGTCCTGGAGCTCGGGGCTCGCCGTCGACGGCGCGCTCAAAGCGTCCGGCACGTTAAGCGGCTATTCCCCGGAGGCTCTGTTCCCGGACGCGCAGACCGGCGCGGACCTGGCTGCCTTGAAGGAATTCCAGGACAAGGCCGGCGGTTACGTCGGCTCGGAGCAGTTCATGAAGGATTTCGAAAGCTGGGCCTACCGCCTCACCCGGCGGAGCGACTACGAAAGTCTCATGAACAACTGGGAGAACGCCTTTTATTTCCTGATGGAAGAGACGGCGACCGGCGGGTGCCTGACGAGAAACGGGTCGCTGTATGAAGAAGTCCCCGTATACGACATACAGACGAATCCCGGCCAACCGCCTCAAGTCATCGGTTACAGATCCAAGCTACGGCAGGAATACACGGACAAGGTGAGTCTCATCCGCCAATTGGCGGAGCCGTTTACGGAACAGACGCACGACGAAGATCACTGGTACGATTTCTTGACGGGTAAATACACGGAAAGCGGGAATTACAACACGGAAAACGCCCCGGCCCTGGAAAACATGATCAACGCGGGGCAGACCGCATTCGCCTCGCTCAAGGACGACGCCGATTTCGGCTTCTTCGTCTTTCTACTCAAAACGGGCGTCATTTCAGCAAGCTCGTTTGAAATGCGGGAAACGCCGACGGGCAAGGAGTGGCCGAACGCCAATTTCACCCACGGTTACCGGTACCGGGATTACAAGCGATTCGATTCCGAGACCCTGGCCGCCATCGAATCGAAATCCCGGGCCTACCATGACGAACAAAACGTCCTCGCCCTGCTCGAAAACGGAAACGGCCGGGACGACGCGTCCGCTGTGCTCGACGCCGTGGTGCAGGCGGCCAGGCTCGTGAAGCCCGGGGGCTTCGATTACGCGAGCCCGAACGCGGACGCCGACCTGCGCGCGTACTTCTCCGGGGCGATCGACCGCTATTACGAGGCCGCCCGCGCCGATTACGGGAACAAGACCGGCGCCGACCCGAAAGCGAAGATGGCCGACCTGGCCGCCATGCTCGCGGGCGAGGCGGCGGTCGACCGGGCCCGGATCAAGACCGGGCTCGACGGCCTGCTCGACCGCCTGCGGGGCGCGCAGAACGACAATGACGCGGCCTACCGCGCGGCGCTCGCCGCCGTCGGGAACGCGAAAACCCAAGACGCACTCGACGCCGCGGCCGGGGAGCTCGCGGCCGCGGCCGGGACGGCCCTGAAAAACTGCGCCTTCCAGGAGACCGACGCCCTCCTCGCCTATTACCGGCTCTACGAATCGATCGTGTCCGAATACGTTTCGGGCTTCACCGTGGACGGTCCGTCGCCTTTCTCAGCGACGATCGCCCCGCGCGGCATCGACGTGGACAGCCCCGTCTTCACGGACCTCCGCGACCTCATGGGCCTCCAGCAGGGCGCCTTGAGCGACCTCTACGCGGCGCGCCTGGCGGCCTGCGCCTCCGTGCAGACCGGAGAGATGAACCTGAAGCTCACCGAGCTCGAGAACCGCGAAAGCGACTGGGCGGAGAAGATGGACGCGATCATCCAGCGCGGCCGGGACGAGTGGAACGCCGCCCGGGAAAAGATGGAAACGGCCCGGCAGGAGTGGGCCGACTCGTTCCAGGAGGAATTCAAGGAAAAGAGCGACGCCTGGAACGAGGACTACCTCGCCTTCAACCTGGACAGGAACGCCTGGATTTCCGGCGCGGAACAAAAGCTCGCGCAAGCCGGCGGCGCGGGAGTGGCCGAGGCCCTGGGGACCGAGGCGGAAGAGGCGGTCGCCGTCTCTCTTTCCCGGACGCAGTCGGACATGAGCCTGCCGGCCGTCAATCCCGACGAGGTGGCGGCCGCGCTCCTGGGCTCGAGCCTGTTCGACAGGATTTCCGCCTATGCCCGGCTCTTGAACGGCGGCATTGAGCGCGCGGGCGCCGACGTCAACGTGGTCCTGGCCGGGAAGAGCGTCGCGGACGCGCAGGTGCTCTCGAACGTGGAGGCCTTCCTGGCCGACCGCCGCCGGGCGATCGGCGAACACACGGCCGCCGTCACCGCGCGCACCGCCGAACAATCGATCGAACAGGCGATCAAGGACCTGGAGAAGCAGGTGGCCGACGCCAACCGGAGCGTGGACCGGAACCTGGGGAGCATGCTCGAAAGCGCGGCTTTCACCAGGAGCGGTTCGGTCTTCAGCCGCAATGCCGTGACCGGGTCCTCGCTGATGGGCGGGAACGAGTTCACCACCCAGTCGATCGACGCCTACGTCCCCTTCGCCCCGCCGCGCTTTATAAGCGACGCGGACTTGAGCCCGGCGGCCGTGCGCGACCTCGATCAGGAGGGCGTCAACGCCGCGGTCGACCGCGCGGTGCGCGATCTCCGCAACCAGCTGGCCGTGGTCATGGGGGACGGCAATGGGAAGCAGGGCCGGTTCCAGACCTGGGTGGGCGAGCAGGCCAAGCTCAAGGGCGAGGGCGTCGATCCGGACGCGGACATCAGCGCCAACCTGGGAGAGGCGGGCTCGGGGGAAATGGGCCGCATCTTCCGCCTTTTCCTCGACTACGAGCTCAAGCGCCAAAAGGGAGACGCCGAGGCCAGGGCCCCCTTCTACAACAAGCCGCTCTGGGGCGAGTTTTTGGGGATCGAGGGGCCGTCCATCAGGAGCCTGATCGACATCGGCCTGACGATCGTCACCAAGCCGCTGTTGGCCATCCCGGCCGTCGGACAGGCGGTCAACATGTTCGTCAACAGCATCGACGACTTCGTCTTCATGTGTGCCGACATCGGCACCGGCACCCTCACCGCCGCCCAGGCGGGTCTCGAGTTCGGCAAGAAAGCGCTCATCAATATCATCAGCATGGGGATGGGCGCCGTCGGCGGGATCGTGAGCTCGGCTCTCAGCTTCGGCTCGGACGCGATGGGGGTCATCGGCAAGACCGTGCTCGCGGGCGCGCAGTCGCTGGCCACGAACGCGGCCACCGGGGTGGTCTCGAGCCTCGAGTTCGACGCGGGCGGCAATCTCTCCTTCAACGCCGACCGCTACAAGGAGAGCGTCATCGGCCGCCAGGCGGTCGCGGGGTACCTGGGGGGGATGGCGGGGACGGCCATGACCGAGGGGTTGAACGGCACGATCTTGGGCAAGGAGAC